>NZ_CM125440.1:1437500-1737500 GCF_052073645.1 Desulfothermobacter acidiphilus
TACCCGGAAATCTTTCAGTGAATACCTTCCCGCAATTCGGGCATTTGAACCGGCGGGGGCGTACCCAGAGGTAAACCGGTAGCCCGTTGCATCGGGTGTGCAGTTTTGGCCTCCACTCGCGCGACCGGTCGTGAACCCGCCGGGTAAGAGTCTGGCAGGAAGGACAGCTGGCTTCTTCCCTCGGTCGCCCGGCGTATACGTCAATCCTATCTGATTCGATCTTTACCCGGTAGATAATCCATCCTTGCAGTCCCAGAAGTTCCGCTATAAACTGTTTCATAGGCGGTCGAGAGCCTCCTTCGGGGTTGTGGTGTGCTAAACTATCCCTTGGCTCTTCGGCCGCCTCCTCCTTCTTACTCCACACTTTTTAGCTTAGAGCCCAAGAGAAGGAGGTTTAAACAACGGGGCTTTTAGTGTTTTCCCTCCACGGGAAACGATATTACACCGCCCCCCGTTAGCAGAGTGTTAGGAACGGTGCCTACGATGACTCCTTCCACCAGCGGAACCTCAGCCGTAATTGGTATGTCACGGTGTTGCAAGGGCACGACCACTCGCACCTGAGCGTCCAGGTGCAGCAGCAGGCGGTGCCGGGTCTGATTGATGCCGGCTGTCTCCAGCTGATCCAGCACTTTAACCTTGACCGTGCCCACCGGAAGGATATGTACGCGTATGTTGGGACCGTAGCTGGCCAGGAGTTGGCTCCCTAGAACCTGCCCCATGGGTATGGAGAAACTCTCCTCCTGCAGCTGGGCCAGGGCTTCCTCCACCGTGACAGCCAGATCTGCCGCCAAAGCCGAGACGCGCACGGCGTCCGCCTGAAGCAATGCCACCCGGCCCTCGTTGTCTTTGTGCACGATGACAAAGTCCTGGTATCGCAAATTTTCTTCTCTGATCCGAGCTCTTATCACCCGGTTGATGCGTTCCACCGCCGTCTGGGTGGCCCTGGCCTCGGCCAGGGCGTTCACGGTGGGCAAAAGGTTGCGATCTAGAAAGACGATCAACATGATTCCCACGCCTACCAGCGGCAGGAAGAGTAAGGTCCATATCCAGTAGCGGGGCCGCCCTCCCGGTAGCACCAGGTGTCACCTTCACAAAGCCAACTTTGTCTTATTCTATTCGGGTGACCCGGCCAGACGCACAAAACGCCGCTTGCCGGCTCGGATAACCGTGCCCGGACGGAGCTCCACCAGGGCCTGGGGATCGGTGATTTTCTCCTCGTTGACCCGCACTCCTCCCTGGAGGATAAGGCGACGCGCCTCGCTGAGGGTGGCAGCCAAGCCGCTGAGATGCAGGAGGCGGTACAAGGGAAGCTTCCCCTCTCGTCGCAATTCGGGCGGAGGAAGGTATTCCGGCAGGTCGCTGGGCAGTTCCCGGTGCCGGAAAATACGAATAAATTCTTCCTCGGCTTGAAGCGCTGCCTCCTCGGAATGAAAACGGCAGACGATAGTGCGAGCCAGGAACATCTTGGCGTCGCGGGGATTGAGCCGTCCCGCCTGCATTTCCCGCTCCAAGCGATCGATTTCCTCCTCAGGTACGTCTGTTAACAAGCGCAAGTAGCGGGTAATCAGGTGGTCGGGAAGAGACATGAGCTTGCCATACATTTCCCCCGGCGGATCGGTCACTCCCACATAGTTACCCAGGCTTTTGGACATCTTTTGAACGCCGTCCAGCCCCTCCAGTATAGGGGTCATGACGGCCACCTGGGGCTCTTGCCCGTAAGCTTCCTGCAGGGTGCGCCCCATGAGAAGGTTGAAGCGCTGATCGGTCCCTCCGAGTTCCACATCGGCTCGCAGGGCTACCGAATCGTATCCCTGCATTAGCGGGTAGAAAAACTCGTGAATGGAGATGGGAAGGCCGGAACGAAAACGCTTGTTGAAATCTTCCCGCTCCAACATTCGCGCCACCGTGTAGTGGGCCGCCAACTTGATTACCTCGGCGAAGGTGAGAGGCGCCAGCCAAGAGCTATTGAAAACCACCTCCGTCCTCTCCGCATCCAGAACTTTGAAGATTTGTTCTTTATAGGTACGGGCGTTGGCCAGCACCTCCTCTTCGGTGAGTTGCTTGCGGGTCTCTAGCTTTCCGGTGGGATCGCCAATGCGGGCGGTGAAATCTCCCAAAACGATGATCACCCGGTGACCCAATTCCTGAAAGTGGCGCAGCTTTTGCAGCACCACCGTGTGACCCAGGTGGATGTCGGGCGCGGTGGGATCAAGGCCCAGCTTGACGTTAAGGGGGATTCCGGTGGCTAGCGAACGCTCCAGCTTGCGCGTAAGTTCTTCCTCGGTGATTATTTCGGCCACTCCCCGCCGAATTAGGCGGAGTTGTTCTTCTAGATCTAACAAATTTTACGTACCCTCCTCCTAATCAATTATAGAAAACGCTCCCGAATTTAATTTAGCCATGCCTGTGGGCTAACTGCAAGCTTTACTGCTCTGATTTCCAGGAAATTCCGGGGCGGTTAAGTTTCTTTTACCTTGAGGCCTAATCTGGTGTATAATTTTGCCCAAATTAACCCGGTAGGAATAAGGATAGACCTATGGCGCGGCGCCGTAAGAAGAAATTAAATTGGTTTCGCCTATTTTCCCTGCTCGTTCTCCTGGCCGTTACTTTCGTCGTAGCCGCCGGAGCAGGAGCGGTCATCTATAGCCTTAAGGACTTGCCCGCTTTCGATCCGCAAAAACTTACCGGTGATTCTTCCACGCTTATCTACGATGGGCAAGGAAAACTCATCACCGAGATCGGAAGCCAGTACCGGGTACCGGTTAAGCTGGGAGAAGTGCCTCTGGAAGTGCAGAACGCCTTTCTGGCGGTGGAAGACTCCCGGTTTTACGACCACCGGGGAATAGATTTTCGCGGCGTTCTTCGTGCCCTCCGGAACAACTTTACTAAGCGAGGGATCTACGAAGGAGGCAGCACCATCACCCAGCAGCTGGCCCGTAATTGCTTCCTAACGCAGGAGAGGTCCTGGAAGCGCAAGATCCAGGAAGCCGTTCTGGCTCTGGCCATCGAACGGCACTACACCAAGCAGGAGATCCTGGAAGCTTACCTCAACCACGTTTATTTTGGGACCGGTGCCTATGGCATCCAGGCTGCAGCTCGCATTTATTTCAACAAGGAGGTCTCCCAGCTAACCCTGAAGGAAGGCGCTCTCTTGGCTGGTCTAGTCCAAGCCCCCTCCGCCTACGCCCCATTCGAAAATCCGGCCGCGGCGCGGCAGCGATGTGACCAGGTTCTAGACGCCATGGTGCGTCACGGATTTCTGGAGGCTAACCGAGCTCAGGCTCTGAAGGAAAAGCCGCTGGAACTCCACCCCGGAGCCACCGGTAGCGGGGTCACAGGAACTTACTTCGTGGATTACGTAACCGAGCAGCTCGTAGAGCGCTACGGGGCCGACCGGGTATTCCGGGAGGGACTAAGAGTTTACACTACCATGGACCCTCAAATTCAAGCGGTGGCGGAAAAGGTGTTCAATCAACCGCAGAACTTCCCGGCCTCGGTAGCCGATAAGCAAGGGGTAGTCCAGCCTCAAGGGGCGGTGGTGATACTCGATCCCCAGACCGGCTCGATCCTGGCGCTGGTGGGAGGCAGAGGGCAACCCATGGTGCGTCAGGGATTTAATAGGGCGGTTCACGCCCGCCGCCAGCCGGGTTCCGCTTTTAAGCCCCTCATCGCTTACGCCCCAGCCATCGAGTTTCTGGGACATTCCCCTGCCACCGTTTACGACGACATCCCGGTGCGCTTCGGCTCCTACGAACCGCGCAACCACGATGGCCGCTACCGGGGACTGGTCACTTTGAGGACAGCTCTCGCCCTTTCCATCAATTCGGTGGCCGTGCAGTTGCTAAATAAAGTGGGAGTAGATCAGGCCGTCGCTTTCGTAGCCCGCTTAGGCATCAAGTTAGACCCTGCTCGAGCCCAGCTAGGCATAGCGCTGGGGGGACTGGATGAGGGAGTAACCCCGCTGCAGATGGCCCAGGCTTACGCCGCCTTGGCCAATCAGGGGCAGTTGGCCCCGGCCACCGCTATCCTGCGGGTGGAAACGCGCACCGGGGCAGTGCTGGAGGAGCGTCGGGTGCAGCCGTTGCAGGTGATGAAACCCACCACTGCTTACTTGGTCACCGATATGCTGCGCTCGGCAGTAGAAAAGGGAACGGGGCAAAACGCTCGTCTAGGCAGCCGACCGGTAGCCGGCAAGACAGGCACCACCGACGAAGGAAAAGATGTGTGGTTTTGCGGTTACACCCCAGAACTGGTGGGGGTGGTTTGGATAGGTTACGACCAGCCCCGACCCATGAAAAGCGAGTTCGGCGGGGGGAAGCCAGCCTTAATCTGGCGACAGATTATGGCCGAAGCTTTAAAGTCGTCCCCTGCGAAAAATTTCGCTCGCCCGCCCGGGATCGTTTCGGCCACCGTAGATGGCAAATCAGGGTTATTGCCCGGTCCTTTGACTCCACCAGAAGATTTGGTGACCGATCTTTTCGCTGAGGGAACAGTCCCTACCCAGGCGGACGACACCAGGGTACTGGTGGATGTATGCGCCATTTCCGGTCTCCTGGCCACCGAGCACTGCCCGGAGAAAGTTACCAAGGTTTTGATCAAACGCCCTTACCAGGTGCCTCCCTTCGTAGAAGACTACCGGCTGCGCGTACCCACCGCCAGCTGCAACCTGCACCAGCAGCCGTCTCCTCCTCCATCCCCACCATCATCGCTAGATCAAGGTCAGGAAAGGAGCACTGATCATGCTGGTAGAAAGGATAGACGGTCCCCTCTTCGCCTCTCTCCTTCGCCAAGCCTTGGAATGGCTGAGCCAGCACCGAGAAGAAATTGACCGCCTTAACGTTTTCCCGGTGCCGGACGGGGATACAGGCTCTAATATGCACGCCACGCTAGCAGCTGCCGTGGCCGCGGTAGGAGACCCTCCTCCGCTCGCCATCGGGGAAGTAACCGCTCGTGCTGCCGAGGGAGCTCTTCTGGGAGCACGGGGTAATTCCGGAGTGATTCTATCTCAGGTGATGCAGGGATTCGCTCAGGTTTTAAGGGAGAAGGATACGGCTTCGGCGGAAGACATCGCCCGGGCCTTGGAAGCAGGAACTCGCCTGGCTTACCGGGCAGTGGATCGGCCCACCGAGGGCACCATTCTCACCGTGGTCCGAGAGGCGGCGCGGGAAGCTGAGGAAGTGGCGCAACGAAGCCGTAACCTGCTGCGCTTGCTGGTAGCTAGTCTGCGAGCAGCCGCAGCTGCCCTGGAGGAGACCCCCAAGCTGTTGCCCCTGCTCCAGGAGGCCGGGGTAGTGGACGCCGGCGGCCAGGGGTTCACCGCCATCTTGGAGGGGATGCGCCGCAAGCAAGAACTCAGCCACGCTCCCCCGGTAGCCGCCCGCCGGCCCCCCTCCAGTCAGCACCTCACTCGCTCCTATTGCACCGAACTATTGCTCCAGGGAGAATCGCTCGACTCCGGAGCTTTAAAGCGAGCTCTGACACCGCTGGGGGATTCGCTTATGGTGGTGGGCGACCACCGCTTGCTAAAAGTGCATATCCACACCGAACACCCTGGCCTGGTGCTGGAAGAAGCCATAAAACAGGGGAGTTTGCTCGAAGTTAAAATCGATAATCTGCAGCAGCAGGTGCAGAAACACCGCTCGATGGGAGTGACGGCGATAGTCCAAGGGGAGGGGTTCGCCAATCTTTTCCGCCAGCTAGGAGCGCAAATAGTGGAGGGAGGAGCCACCATGAACCCCAGCGTTGCTCAGCTGCTCGAGGGTATCCGCGCTACCGGCGCCGCAGGAGTAATACTGCTCCCTAACCACCCTAATATCCTTCTCACCGCCGAGATGGCCCAGGAATTAGCCGACCGGGAAGTGAAGGTGGTTCCTACGCGGAGCCAACCCCAGGGACTGCGAGCTCTGCTGGCCTTCGACCAGGAGCGCCAGCTGGAAGAAAATTACCGCGCCATGTGCCAGGCCGCCAACTCTGCAATCACGATCAGTATAACTAGGGCGATGCGGGATTCGCGCTGGGAAGGCCGGGAAATAAAGAAAGGCGATTTTCTGGCTCTAGAACAGGATCGCTTGCTGAGCGCCGGCGCGGAGCTTAAGCAGGTGCTGCTAGAAGCCGTGGGCTCTTTGGCCGAAGGCCGGGAAGTGCTCACCCTTTTCTGGGGCCAGGACTGCTCCCCGGCAGAAGCCGAAACCCTGGCCTCGCTGCTGGCCACCTCTTTCCCCTGGATGGAAGTGGAAATCCAGGAGGGAAGTCAGCCCTATTACCCCCTGCTCTTGCTGCTGGAGTGAGGTGAACACGATGAGCCAAGTGGCAGTAGTAACCGATAGCACGGCCGACTTGCCGAAGGACCTGATCGAAGAACTGGGAATAAGCGTCGTCCCCTTGCGCCTCCTTCTGGGAGAAGCTAGCTATCGCGACCGGGAGGAAATCGAACTGGAAGAGTTCTACCGTCGCCTCCTGGCGGGAGAGATAGCCCGCACCTCTCAGCCATCCCCGGTGGATTTCGCTGCGGTTTACCAGCAGCTGCACCAGGACGGGAAAAGCATAGTTTCTATCCATATCTCCAGCGGTTTAAGCGGCACCGTGCACTCCGCCCGAGTCGCCAGCCAGTTGGTTTCCGGAGCTCGGATCACGTTGATCGACTCGCGGTTGGTCACCCTAGCGATGGGAGTAGCTGTGGAAACAGCGGCACGCCTGGCCCGGGAGGGGGCGAAACATGAAGAGGTGGCGAACCGGGCTAGAGCTTGCTTAGAGCATACCCGCGCCTTCTTTTCTGTCTCTTCGCTCGACTATCTGCAACGCGGTGGACGGATAGGCAAAGCCCAGGCTCTCCTGGGCACCCTCCTGAACATAAAGCCCCTCCTCACCTTTGAGGAGGGGATCATCTGCCCCCAAGAAAAGGTCCGGGGAAAACGCGCACTGCGGCGGCGTATGGTGGAGGCCGCCGCAGCAGTAGCTGGGGAACCGCTCTATTGCCAATTGCTCTATTCCGGCGATCCCGAGCCTCTGTCCGAGCTTCAGGAACTGGCCACCATGCTCTTACCGCCGAGCAGCCGGATAATCACCGCCAGAGTAGGCGCAGTGGTGGCTGCCCACGCTGGCCCTAGCGTTTACGGGTTAGCGGTTACCCCGTTAAGACTCGTGCTCCTCGGTAGCTAGAGAAATCAGCTGATCGAGATCGCAGTGCGCAGCTACCACTTCCCGGGCCAAGGAGATAGCTCGTTCATCGCCCGGGCGAATGACGCGGGTGGCTTCGGCCAGACGGCTTATCACCGTGTAAGTATCGTAATGCACCAGAATCACCGGAACCCCCTTCTCCGAGGCCCGCACAATCACTCTCATATCGGGATAAATGCCCCCTGTGAGGATCAGTACCGAAACATCGGTCTCCAAGGCGGCCAGGGCAATCTCGGTACGGTCACCACCGGTGATAACTGCCTTATTGGCCGAGCGCCTGAAATAGGCCAAAGCGCTCTCCAGGGTCATGGCTCCCACCAGCACATCTTCCACCACATTGCCCATCCGACCCTCTCCGGTGAGGATCTCGCCGCCCAGGAGTTCGTAAAACTCAGCCACTGTGGGGGCGCTGAGCTCGGTCTGGTGCGGAATGACCCCCAGTGTCTTCAGCCCTTGCTCGGCCAGAATTTCCCGGTAAAGACCTTCCGCCTTAGCCAGGAGCATTCGGGGAACATTGTTGAAGATCACTCCGGCCAACTTCACTCCCATTTCCCGGCCGCAACGCCCTAGGAAAAGAATCTCGTCCAAGCTGCGGTCGTTGAGTGGGCGTAACAAACAGACCAGCGTAGCACCCCATTCCCGCGCCAACGCAAAAGCGTCTAACCCCATTGAAGCCATAGCCCAGGGATGCGCGGCACCGTCCACCAGCAAGGCTGAGGCTCCAGAGGCTACTTTGCTGTAAGCCGCCAGCACTTGCTGCCGACACGCCGCCCGGTCCCGATAAGTGGAGAGGTAATAATTGCCCAGCGACAGAGGGGCGAGTTCCTCCGGAGAGAAAGGAAGCCCAAGAACCGTCTGCATCAGAGCAGCGTCGCGATCCCCGCCTCCCACTGCCCCCGGGGGGTTACCTACCGGTTTAAAATAGCGCACCACCGTCCCCCGTTCACGGAGGTGCAAGGCCAAACCCAGAGCTACTGCCGTCTTTCCGCTCCCAGCCGCGCCCACGAAGTAAAGAACTCCCATATTTGCTCACCTCACCGAATTGTCATCTTAACGTCCACCGCCACCGCGCCCTGCGGGTAGGCGAAAACCGGGTTAATGTCCATTTCCACCAAATCAGGAAAATCACTCACCAATTGAGCCACTCTGCCCACCACTTCCACCACCGCCTTCAGATCGGCGGGTTTTTCGCCCCGGAAACCTCGCAATAAATCGTAAGCTTTGGTCTCCCGGATCATGGACTCCGCCTCTCTAGAGCCTAGGCCCCATGCCAGCCGGAAAGCAGCGTCTTTCAGCAAGTTCACGTACACACCGCCCAGGCCAAAAGCTATGAGGGGGCCAAATTGGAGATCGCGCGTCATACCCACGATGAGTTCTACTCCCCGAGGGCACATCTTTTGCACCTCTACCCCAAAAAGGTTGGCTTGTGGGAAGTGACGCGCCGCACTCTCCATAATCTCCCAGAAAGCCTGTCGGATTTCGTCCGGCGTTTTCAAGCCCACCCGGACCCCTCCGATATCGGTCTTGTGTAGTATGTCGGGTGAGGCCACTTTCAGCACCACCGGGTAACCGAGTTCCGCTGCGATGGCCACGGCCTCAGCCGCCCGCTGGGCCAACTGGATAGGAGCCACCTTAATGCCATAAGCGGCAGCCACCGCTGCCCCTTCGCTGGAAAGGAGAGAGCGCCGGCGCTCCTGGCGCACCCGCTCCAGAATGCGCTTCACCTCTTCCGGGCGCACGTCCGGATAAACCGGAGTCTCTTCCCTGGGGGGGCGCGTTTTAATGGAGCCGTAGCGTACCAACCCCGCCAGCGCCCCCACCGCCAACTCGGGAAAAGTGAAGCAGGGAATGCCGGCCTGGGTGAGCAATTTCAGCCCCCCGGCCATGCTTTCCCCGCCCATGAGCACCGCCAGCATGGGCTTGTGAGGAAAACGAGCGTGAAGCTCGATCATGGTCTGGGCCACCCCTTCGGGATCGGACACCGCGGTGGGGCAGGTTATGACTATCACCCCATCGGTATTATCGTCTCCCAGCACCTGGTTTAACGCCGCCTCGTAGCGATCGCGTCGGGCGTCACCTAGCACATCCACGGGGTTGAAGATGTTAGAGGCAGGGGGCAACTGGTTGCGTAGTTCCTCCAGCGTCTCCCGATCGAAGCGCGCCATCTCCAGTCCCTGCCGCTCCACGCTGTCCGCCGCCACAATCCCCGCGCCCCCGGCGTTGGTGACGATGGCCACCTTCTTACCCCGGGGGACCGGCTGCCGGGCGAATACCACCGCCAGATCGAAGAGCTCCCGCATGGTGTCCACCCGGATAACTCCCACCTGCCGGAAGGCGGTATCGTAAGCCACGTTGGAACCCGCCAGCGCTCCGGTGTGCGAGGAAGCAGCCTTGGCTCCCGCCTCGCTCACACCCGATTTCAATACCACCACCGGCTTCTCGAGAGTCACCTGCTCCGCCACCTCTAGGAATCGCTGCCCCTCCTTGATGTCCTCCAGATAGCATAGGATCACCTTGGTATTGGGGTCATTGGCCGCCGCCTCTATGAGGTCGGTCTCGTTTAGGTCGGCCTTGTTACCCATGCTCACGAACTGGGAAAAGCCAATATTCTCTTTCAAGCTCCAGTCCAGAATAGCCACCAGCATGGCCCCGCTCTGGGAGATAAAAGCTATCTCGCCTTGATGAGGGAAACCAGCAGCAAAAGAAGCATTGAGAGGCGCATGGGTATCCGTCACCCCTACGCAATTGGGACCTAGCAGGCGCATTCCGTGCTCCCGGCAAATGGATACCAGTTCCTGCTCTTTAGCCAAACCCTCTTTGCCCGTCTCGCGAAATCCAGCCGAGATTACCACCAGCACCTTGACCCCAGCCTTGCCGCAATCGCGCGCCACCTCCAGCACCGCTGTAGCCGGTACAGCTATCACTGCCAGATCAACTGCTCCCGCCCCCACGGCCGTCACCGAGGGAAAACAGCGCAGCCCTTCGACTTCTTCGGCGCGGGGGTTGATAGGGTAGATTTTCCCCCGATAGCCAGAGGCCAATATGTTACGAACGATGATGTTGCCTATCTTGGTACGATCCTGCGAAGCACCTACTACCGCCACGCTTCGCGGCCGAAAAAGGGCTTCCAACATGCCTTTCCGTTCCCCCCTCTGGGTTATCACCGAAACACCACCAACTCTTTACTTTCGGTATGGTTCCTCCTTTCCCCTTCAAAAAACCAAGAAAGGGGTCTTTGCCGGTTAACTTTTTGGAGCTGAGCCTCCCCAGGGCTAAAGCCCGAGTGTCCGGCCCTGCTGGACAGCCTCGCGAGGGGACAGAGGGGTTGCTGCGGAAGGGGGTAAGCCTTGTGCCGAGGCCCGGGATTATGACACGCCGCCTGCTGGCGGTGGCGAGAGCCTGGAAGAGGTTGACACGCTTGTTTTTGAAAAACCTGCCACGATTCGGGGATGCGCAGCTGCCAACCACGAAGTGATTCAATAGATCACCAGCGGGGTGAACGAGAAGAGAAGAAGCCTCACGAAGCTCCTCAACATGGCGAAGAGAGGCGAGGTAGAGAGAGTGGTCACTTCTGTCCCAAAACGAACAGCCTATCGAACGGCAATTCTATTTCGCCGCAGCCGCAGATAGCCTCTAGTTCTTCGGCTAGCCGCATACAAAAGGCAGCATGGGACGCTTCCGGCAGTAAGGCGAGATAAGGCTGCAGGCCAGCGGCCCGGAAAAAAGCTACCGCCGCTTCCGCCGCAGGAAAGTAAAGCGTCCATTTCTCCCGCCACACTTTCGCTTCTGAGAAGCCCACGGTTTTTACCAATCTACGATAGCTTTCCTCTTCCCCCATAAACCAAGGATATTTCCCACTCCGGCACGGGCACCCCGGGATCATCATTGTTGCTACTGCCTCCAGTGCTCTTAGCAATGGCGGGGAGAAATCCTTCGCCGTGAACTGAAGCGCCAACCTGCCTCCGGGCCGCAGGGCACGGAAGAGCGCCGTCAACACCGTCTCCTGTTCCCAGACCCATTGCAACGCCGAATTCGAAAAAACCACATCGAACTCGTCCACTAAATCCAGATCCCGCATGTCCTGCACCCGGAACTCGAGGTTTTGCACACCGGTAGCTTTTGCCTTGCTTAGCGCTACCCCGATCATTTCCGGAGCATTGTCGATGCCAAGCACCCGCCCCGGGTAGGCTATCTTTGCCAACTTAAGGGTCAGCTCCCCCGTGCCGCAGCCAACGTCAAGAACATCCTCTCCAGATCGGACTGCCGCAAGCCGGATCAGGAGATCTCCCACTGCAAAACGCTGCTGGGAAACCACATCGTATTCATCACCGTTCCAGGCCCTGGTTGCCATGGCCAACCTCCCCAAGCTTTAAACCAAAAACTCTTTGCTGCGCCGGGGGTTATGCATCTTGCACGACCTGTAACTCGCCTCCAGTGCCTATTCCCTATAAAAGCAAATGGTGCCGGGGGCGGGACTCGAACCCGCACGGCCTCGCGGCCACCGGATTTTGAGTCCGGCGCGTCTGCCAATTCCACCACCCCGGCATCCTGGTGGGCGATGGAGGGTTCGAACCTCCGACCCCCTGCTTGTAAGGCAGGTGCTCTCCCCCTGAGCTAATCGCCCGAAAATAAAAAATTCACCTGGTGGGCCCACCAGGATTCGAACCTGGAACCAACGGATTATGAGTCCGCTGCTCTGACCGTTGAGCTATGGGCCCCAGCTGCTATTATACAGAAAAAGAAGATCGGCCGTCAACCAGGGTAACGGCCGATCGCTTTCACTCGATATAGTCTTTGAGCTTCTTAGAACGGCTGGGGTGTCTGAGTTTGCGCAGGGTTTTGGCTTCGATCTGCCTTATGCGCTCCCGAGTGACGCCAAATTTCTGCCCCACTTCTTCGAGCGTGCGGGCATGCCCATCGTCTAAACCAAAACGCAGCCGCAGCACCTTCTGCTCCCGGGGAGTAAGGCTCTGTAACACTTCGTCTAGCTGCTCCCGCAGCAAGGCGTAAGAAGCTTCGTCCGCTGGCGCCTGGGCTTCCTGGTCTTCAATGAAATCGCCCAGGTGCGAATCCTCCTCTTCGCCTATAGGCGTCTCTAAGCTCACTGGCTCTTGCGCCACCTTCATGATTTCCCGCACCTTGTCGGGAGAGGTGCCCATCTTCTCGGCGATTTCCTCCGGGGTGGGCTCCCGCCCCAGTTCCTGTACCAGCTGCCGGGAGATGCGAACCAGCTTATTGATGGTTTCCACCATGTGCACCGGAATGCGAATGGTGCGAGCCTGATCGGCAATGGCCCTGGTTATAGCCTGACGTATCCACCAGGTGGCGTAGGTGGAAAACTTGTATCCTTTCCGCCAGTCGAATTTTTCCACCGCTTTGATGAGCCCCAGATTGCCTTCCTGGATCAGATCGAGAAAGAGCATCCCCCGCCCCACGTAGCGCTTGGCAATGGAAACCACCAGGCGCAAGTTGGCCTCGATGAGACGGCGCTTGGCTTCCTCGTCCCCCTGCTCCATTCTTTTGGCCAACTCGATCTCTTCCTCGGGAGTCAAGAGAGAGATGCGCCCGATCTCTTTAAGATACATCCGCACCGGATCATCGACTTCGATGCCCTCCGGAACGCCGAGTTCCTCGCCTTCTTCCCCGGAAATCTTTTCTTCCTTAGCTTCCCCTTCGGTTAAGTCCTGCGCCTCGGGTACCACATCTATCCCCTCCGCTGCCAGGCGCTCGTATATTTCATCTATCTGCTCGGGCGAAAGATCCATGCCCTGCAGATCGTCCATTATCTCCGCGTAAGTAAGGACTCCCGCTTTGCGGCCTTTGGCCAGCAGTTGCTCGATCTCATTCTGGTGCGACTGCACCTCGGCCCGGTTTCCTTTCCCGCTCATTATCCATTTCCCCTCCCTTCTGTTCCAGAATAAGCAGGGACTGGAACTCCGAAAGAATCTGCTGCACCTTGGCCTCATTGCCCTGCTTCTCGGCCAAGCTCAGCTTTCCCGCCAGTTGCCTCCGCCGCCTTTTCCAGCGGCTGGCGCGCAGAAAGCGCAGGCAATCTTCCCAGGGAATCGCCTCTTCCTCCTCGATTAAGATCGCCGCCGCCATGCCCATGGCCTCTTCAGGCAGTTGCCCGGATAGCACCGAAGGTCGCAGCTCTTCTCCCGCCGCCAGCGCCCCGGACAAGGCCCGGTACACCGCCCGGCACTCAGAGAGGATAAAGAGCTCCTCCCCTCCCTCAGCCTCCACCTGCGCCAACAGCTCAGGCCAGCGCAGCAACGCCCGCAACACCTTGGTCTCGGCCTCAATTTGGGCTCGCGGCACGCCGGAGATTTCGTGTTTATTTTTAGCATTTTTACTGCTTTTTAGCCCGGTAGCTGGCCCGGCCTCCGACTCAAAGCGCTGGAGCTCGTCCCGAACCACCTCCCAGCCCATCCCGGTGAGCTGGCTCACCAGCCGGATAGCTTCTTCTCGCTCGGCCCAGGTGCTCAGATGGGCCAGGTTAGGGAGCAGAGCTCGCAGCGCCTGCAGCTTATCCCGCGCCGTCACCAGTCCCCCCGCCGCCAGTCTCTGCCCCTTATACACCAGCAAGGGCAGAGAGCGAGCCAGGAGCTCTTCCCAAGCCGCGGGGCCCGCGGAACGCAGAAACTCGTCCGGGTCCTGCCCCTCCGGGAGTTCCACCACTAACACCTCCAGCCCCGCTTGATCCAGAATATCCAAACCCCGCCAGGTAGCGGCCTCACCCGCCCGGTCGCGATCGTAAGCGATGTAAACCTTCCCGGTGTAGCGAGCCAGCTTGGAGGCCTGCTCCTGGGTTAGACTGGTGCCCAGGCTGGCTACCGCGTAGGTGAAGCCAAATTGATGCAAGCTCAAAGCATCGAAATAACCCTCCACCATCACGGCGAAGCCCTGTGTTCGAATAGTTTCCTTGGCCTGAGCCAGAGCGTACAACTCGTTGCGCTTATTAAAGAGCGGGGTCTCCGGCGAGTTTAAGTATTTAGGTTGAACGGTGTCATCTAGAGCTCGCCCCCCGAATCCCACCACCTTGCCTTGGGGGGTAAAAATGGGAAAGATCAATCGGCCGCAGAAGCGGCACACTACCTGGCCGGTAGCGGTGCGTGAAGCCAAGCCCCACTTGAGCGCTGCTTCCACGCTCGCTCCCTGGGCTTGGAGGAAATGAAGCAGGCTATCCGCTTCCGAGGGGGCGTAACCCAGACCGAAGCGGCGGGCCGCCTCCTCGCTCACTCCTCGCTTTTCCAAGTAGCGCCGCGCCGGAGCACCTTTTTCTCCCCACAGCATCGCCGTGAAAAACTCCAGCGCCAAGCGGTGTAGCTTTTCCCCCTCCTCCAGTTCCCGGCGACGAGCCATCCAGGAAGGGTCTGAGCTCTGAGGGGGTAGGGACAGGCCCGCTCGCGCCGCCAGTTTCTCTAAGGCCTCCAGAAAATCCAACTTTTCTCGCAGCATAAGGAACTTGATGGCGTCACCGCCCGCCCCGCAGCCGAAACAGTAAAAAAACTGTTTCTGCGGCGAGACAGTGAAGGAAGGCGTACGCTCGGGGTGAAAGGGACATAGCCCGACGTAATTCTTCCCCCGACGTTGCAGGCGGACATATTCGCCCACCAGCAACACGATATCTGTACGATCCAGCACCTCGCGGACGAATTCCGGTGGCATATAACCGCGCAAAGATCGTACCCCTCACTTTGATAAACGCCTCAGGGTATAAAGTTCGCCGTCGAAAAAGTTTTTCCTGCTTCCAACAGTAACTGTTTAGAATACCGAGAAACCGCGGGGCAAACATAGGTTGGCGAACTGGGTAACTGCGTACCGATCGGTCATGCCGGCAATGTAATCCGCCACCACTCGCTCCAGGCCAAACTCCTCTACCCGCTGCAAGTATTCCCGGGGCAGATGCTGGGGGTGCTTGACGAAATAATGGAATAAAAACTGCACCACGTGGCGCGCTTTGCCCTCTTCCCGCTTGGCTGCCGAGCCCAGGTAGACGCGTTCGAAGAGGAACTCTCGCAACCTGGTGATGGCCTGCCGCACCGGCTCGCTCATGCGTATTTCCGGCCGATCTCTGCTTTCCTGAATAATGTCCAGAACCATTGTATTTATACGCTGGCTATGGCGGTGGCCCAGGAACTCTACACAATCGCCTGGCAGATCTTCCGGCACCAGCACCCCCCCTCGTAAAGCGTCGTCGATATCGTGGTTGATATAGGCTATGCGATCGGCCAGCCGGACTATCTGCCCCTCGAGAGTAGCCGGCGAGTTGGGACCGGTGTGGTTGAGAATACCATCGCGCACCTCGAAGGTGAGGTTAAGCCCCGTACCCTTCTCCAGCAGGTCCACCACCCGCAGACTTTGCTCGTTATGCCGGAAACCAGGAAAAACCTCGGCTAAAGCCTGCTCCCCCGTGTGCCCGAAGGGGGTATGCCCCAAGTCGTGCCCTAGGGCTATGGCTTCAGTCAAATCCTCGTTTAGCCGCAGCCCCCGAGCTATGGTGCGGGCGATTTGAGTCACTTCCAGGGTGTGGGTTAGACGCGTGCGGTAGTGGTCCCCCTCAGGGATGAGGAAGACCTGGGTCTTATACTTCAGGCGCCGGAAACTCTTGCTATGAATGATACGGTCACGATCGCGTTGGAACTCGGTCCGCACCGAACAGGGTTCCTCCGGCAACTGGCGTCCCCGCGTCCTCCGGCTGAGGCAGGCGTGAGGGGAAAGGATCTTTTCCTCCAGCTCCTCCCAATAAGTCCGCCCCAGAGACAAACCTTTCACCTCAGCTCTCGAGCAGTCTGAGCGCTGCCAGCGGCTGATAAAGCGGGCCCTCAGCGCTCAAGACGCTGCGAAAAAGCACTAACTCGTCCACCGGCAGGGGAGCCGGGGGGAAAGAAACCTGCGCCAGGCGATCAGCGCCCAACTCCTCCCGTTCCCGCACCCGGCCCAGGGTAATATGAGGAGCGAAGGGTCGCTCTTCGGGAGCGAAACCTAGCTGCCGCACCGCCGCTTCCACCGCCCCGTGCAGGCGAGAAAGCAGAGGATGAGCCTTCACTCCCACCCAAAGCACCCGCGGTCGCCGGAGAGAGGGGAAAGCACCCAGGCGATCAACCTCACTCACGAAGGCTGGTACCCCAGACAAGTGAAGAGCTACCGCCTCTTTTATAGCTTCCACCTGTTTATGGGGGGTATCGCCCAAAAAGCGCACCGTGAGGTGGAGGTTTCCCTCTTCCACCCACTTGACCTGCCGGGAAGAAAAGCCCAGCTGCCGCTGCAACTCGGATAGTTGCCGGCGCAGGGCAGCGGGCAAAGCCACGGCCCAAAACAGGCGCCA
This sequence comes from Desulfothermobacter acidiphilus, assembly GCF_052073645.1. GTDB lineage: Bacteria > Bacillota > Desulfotomaculia > Desulfotomaculales > Ammonificaceae > Desulfothermobacter > Desulfothermobacter acidiphilus. The sequence continues at coordinate 1,454,005 of NZ_CM125440.1, forward strand.
CTTCACTTCCATCCATCTACCGCCTGCCTGAAAATAGCATTCGCAAAAGCTAAGTATAGCACGCCTCCACCTCCGAGACAAGACGCCAGGCGATGGGGGTGCGCGTCAAGAGTTAGTAGGTGGTTCGGGAGAAAACTTCTCTTCATGGAAACCTCGCCGCCAGGATAGTCCCGGTACCTGCGCCATTAAGGGATCAAACTACTGAGGCTAGGCCGGCTTAGTTCCCGCAACACATGCTTCACCCATGGAGCTCCGGCAGAGGGTCCTCTCAATGCCGGCAACCCCGCTTTAAGCCAACTCCCCGCCTCCTCTATCTTCCGCTTTACCTCCAACCGCACCGCCTGAGCCAAATGTTCTTGCTTGGCCAGCAGTACCGGCCAACGAGAAGTGTGCCTCCCGAGCACCCCGTTGGCTCGAGCAGCCAAAACCCGCGCCATCCTGTCTGCTCCTGCCTCCGTCCAGCTGGCTCCCAACCGCTTCATCCGCCGCGCCACGTTGTGCTGTACCTGCCCCTCTATGGCCCCCAGATGCTCGGCAGCAGAAGAGGTAACTATCCCCGACCAGTTCTCCTTGAGATACTGCCAGAGCTTCTCTATTCTCCTCCTCTTAGCCCCGCGAACTCTCCTCGCTGCTCCTCCCATAATCTCTTCTACCTTCTCCCAGTCCCCCAGATAAATGGCCTGCCTGATCCTACTATAGGCCTCCTCATCGTGCCAAAAAGCCTCTATAAGCCGCCGGTTCAAATGGTAAGGGTCCAAAACGTGCACTGCCCCGGGGAAGTAATCTACCCCCTGCTTGGCCCACTCCGCCCCGTCGCTCCCAAGGTATATTTCCTTCACCTGGCCCATGTCCCACCGGCTCGCTACCCCAGAGTAAACTTCCTCCCACATCCTCTCCCCTTCGCCTACACCGCTCGTTACCAGCTTGTCCTTTAAAGCCTTCCGGCCACCCCCAATCGCTTCTTTGCCTGTGTAAGCTACGAAGAGTTTGACCTCTTTCCTTTTCTCTCCGCTCCTTTGAAGCCTTACCACCATCCCGTCGGCCTCTATGTAAAGCCTGGAGGTCTTCTCTTTACCTTCGGGTGTCTCTCCCTTCTCAAAAACGGCTTCTCTCCTGGACTCTCCCTCCTGCCTGAGTGCTTCTCCTGCTTCCTGCACGGCCTGCCACACCGCCATGGCGCTTATCCCAGGGACAAAATAACCGAGAATTTCCGCTGCCCGCCTGAAGGGTACTTCGCTCCCAAGCTTCACCGCCATCTCCTTCAAACGCGGCGTGCATCTAGACCTCTCCGGCCAGCCCAGAACCTCGTCAAGAAGAAACCTGGCCTCTCCCGTCTTTTTGTTCCTGTAAAGCCGCCTTTTTACTTTGAATTCCCCAAAGCTGCTAACTACGGTTCTTTCCCGAAAGCCTATCACTTCCAGGTGCGCTTGTCCCGGGCGTTCACGAGCCAGGTGTCTATTTCCTCGAGGGCCCAGGCGAAGATCTTCACGCAAGCTTCTTGAGAGAGCTTGTACACTTCTTCTTCGAGCTTGTAGAAGTCGCGGCATTCGGTAATTAGTTTGCTAACTTTCTCCCCCAGAAGAAGGATTATGTCCGCAAGAGGTTGAATGTCTGAAATAGGTTGACTGTGCATGAGACCTCGCTCCTCCTTTCAGTCCATGAAAATTGTCCGTGAGGGGCGAGGTCTCCTCCTTCATGAGTCTCCTCCGTCACCTACTGAAATTGTACGCCCTCGGCGATGGGGGCAGAGTTCTCGCGAGGAAGGGCCGGGCATCGAAGAAGCTAGATCCCGCTCATGGGGCGGCGCAGCGCTTCCAGAACAATTTTCTGCTCTACGCTGGCCACCAGACGCCGCGTACGCAGCACCATGTCGGGGTTCACGCTCACACTGTCGATGCCGCAGCGCACCAGAAACTCGGTGAGCTCCGGGTAGACCGAAGGCCCTTGACCGCAGATGGAAACGGTTCGGCCGTGCTGGTGTGCCACCTCGATCAGCCGGGCGATGGCCCGGGTCACCGCCGGGTTGCGCTCGTCGAAGTAGCCCATGCGCTCTAAAATGCCGGAGTCGCGATCCGCCCCCAGAATAAGCTGGGTGAGGTCGTTGGAGCCGACACTGAACCCATCCACATAGCGGCAGAACTCCTCGGCCAAGAAAACCACCGCCGGCACTTCGGCCATGATCCAGACCTTGAAATCGCTATTGGAGGAAAGCCCCTCCTCGGCCATGATCTTAAGCACCCGCTCCACTTCCCAGGTGGTGCGGACGAAGGGAAGCATGGCCCAGACGTTGGTGAGTTGGTACTGTTCCCGCACCTTCCGCATGGCGCGGCACTCCAGGCGGAAGCCCTCTTCATACTCGGGAGATATGTAGCGGGAAACCCCCCGCCAGCCGATCATGGGGTTGTTCTCCACCGGCTCCACCTCTTCTCCACCCTTCAGGCCCCGGAACTCGTTGGTGCGGAAATCACTGAAGCGGACGACGATAGGGCGAGGGAAGACCGCCTGAGCCACGGTGGCTATGCCTTCAGCTAGCCGGTCGATGAAGAACTTCTCCTGGCCGGTACGTAGGAGGTAGATAGGGTGAGCACCGATATGGTCGGTGAAAATGAATTCGGTGCGCATGAGCCCTATCCCGTCGAAGGGCAGGTCTTTGTAGCGCGCTACGGCCTCTGGCTCCCCCAGGTTCATGTAGATTTTGGTGGCTGTGACCGGAGCCAGTTGTTGCCAGAAGTCCACCGGTAAAGCGGCGGCGCCGGGCTGGACCGCGGGTGCCGGCTGCTCCAGCGCCACCTTGCCTTCGTAAACCACCCCCCGGGTAGCGTCCACCGTCACTTCCATCCCCTCGCTCAGCACCGCAGTGGCATTCTGAGAACCCACGATGCAGGGGATGCCCAGCTCCCGGGAAACAATGGCAGCGTGGCAGGTGCGCCCGCCTTCATCAGTAACGATGGCCGCGGCCCGCTTCATGGCCGGCACCATATCGGGATTAGTCATGGTGGTCACCAGCACCGAGCCTTCTTTGACCCGGGTGATATCATCGAAGTTCTTGACCAGCACCACCGTACCGGCAGCAATACCGGGGGAAGCCCCCATGCCTTGCACCAATACTTTGGCTTCGCTCAGCCGCTCCTCCGCTTTGCCTTCTTTTTCCATTTTGTCCAGAGCGGTGACCGGGCGGGACTGCAAAATATAAAATTTACCTTTTTCATACCCCCACTCGATGTCCTGAGGGGAGCCATAGTGCCTCTCCACCCGCAGCAGGATATCGGTGAGCTCCAGGATCTTGTCGTCCTCTAGGCATTGCTTTTCCACATACTCCGGACCCAGGTGCTGCGCCACATCCACTTTAACCGTGCCGCTGGGAGCATCCGGACGGGCCACGATCATGATCGTCTTGGCCGCCACATTTTTGCTTTTGATGCGGCGCGTACCCTTGTCCACCAGGTACTCGTCAGGCGTTACCGCCCCGCTCACCACCGCCTCGCCCAGACCCCAGCTGGCATTGATCATGATTTCATCCCGTCTTCCCGTGACCGGGTTGACGGTAAAGGCTACTCCCGAGCGCTCCGACTGGATCATCCTCTGCACCACGGCGCTTAGGTAAACGGCGAAATGATCGAAGCCCTGCGCCTGGCGGTAAGCGGTAGCCCTAGCGGTCCAAAGCGAGGCCCAGCACTTGCGCACCGCTTCCACCACTTCCGCCGCTCCTACCATATTGAGGTAAGTCTCCTGTTGACCGGCAAAAGAGGCTTCGGGCAAATCCTCCGCGGTGGCCGAGCTCCGCACCGCCACCGCCGGGTCAGGGCCTTTCCCCGCCAACTCCCGGTAAGCGGCCACCACTTCTTTTTCTATCTCTGGCGGCACCGGGGTAGAAACGATGAGCTGGCGTACTTTTTCCGTCTCCTGCATTAGCTGCTCCAGGTTGTCCACGTCCACGGCCGCGATGATGCCTTTGATCTTGGACGCCAGCCCGGTGGTCTCGATAAAGTGCTTGTAAGCTCCCGCGGTAACGCAAAAACCGGGAGGTACCGGTATGCCGGCCTGGGTAAGTTCCCCCAGATTGGCCCCTTTCCCCCCCACCAGGGGAATGTCTTTCTTGCTCAACTCGTGGAACCAGCGGATGAATTGGTAACCCACCGGTTATCACTCCTCCCAAAATTTATCTACTCGGGGTGGTACCGCGAGCCCCGGTAATACACTTCCAGCACTTTTCCCGCCGTCTCCTCCACCGCTTTGTTGGTCACATCGATGGCCACGCAACCCAGTTTGTGCATCACCTCCTGAGCGTAGGCGAGTTCCTTGTACACCCGCTCTGGCCGGGAATACTCGGCATCCGGGGGCAGGCCCAGGGCCTTTAGGCGCTCCCGGCGTATCTGGATGAGGTATTCCGGCTGCACAATCAGGCCCACCAGGCGGCCGCGAGGCACAGAAAAGATCTCCTGGGGCAGAGGCACCTCCGGGACCAGAGGGACGTTGGCCGCTTTGATCTTCTTATGCGCCAGGTACATGCAAAGCGGCGTCTTGCCAGTCCGGGAAACACCTAACACCACCAGGTCGGCCATGGCCAGGCCCCGGGGGTCCTTGCCGTCATCGTACTTGACGGCGAATTCGATGGCCTCCACCCGGCGGAAATATTCCTCGTCCACCTTACGCATCAGGCCGGGTTCGAAGCGAGGCGGCCTCCCCAAAGAGGCCTCCAGAGCCTCCAGTACCGGCCCCAGGATGTCCACCGCCCTAACTCCCTTGCGGCTAGCTTCCTGCTGCAGAATCGCCCGCGACTCAGGCATTACCAGAGTGAATACAATCACCGCTCGCTCCTCCGCTGCCTGGTCCACTATGCCGGGAATTTCTTCGGCGTGGGTGACAAAGGGAATGCGCCGCACCTCCACCTTACCAGAGTCGAATTGGCTGGCCGCGGCCCGCGCCACTAACTCGGCCGTTTCGCCGATGGAGTCGGACACGATGTAAACCACCGGTTGACTGTCCATATTTTCCAACCCTCTCTACCGCCCTTCCCCCAATTCTACAAAAAGCCGGGTGATGTTAGTCTTGCTAAAACGCCCCACCACCCGCAGCTCTTGCCTGGATTCTAGCGGCTCCACCACCGGCAGGGCGTCCACTTCGTGAGTCACCATTTTTTGCGCCGCCTCCCACACCAACTCCTCCGGGTGGGTAGTGATAACATGGGGACGGCGGGTCATAATGATATTAACTGGTACGGTCCGGAAATCCTGCCCACCAAAGGCCAACTTCAAAAAGTCCTTACGCGAGACCACTCCCTCCAAAAGTCCCCCCTCCCGCACCACAAAGAGGGTGCCCACATCCTCCAAAAAAAGCGTCACCAAGGCGTTATAGACCGTGCTCTCCACCGGCACTACCACCGGGCAGGATTGCAGGTCTCTAACCCGGTAGCGCCGGATTTTATCCGCCACCACCGCAGTGGGCGATTTGCCGGTGCAATAGTATCCCACCCGCGGGCGCGCCTCCAGCAACCCAGCCATGGTCAGCAGAGCCAGATCGGGGCGCAGAGTGGTACGCGCCACGTTGAGACGCTCGGCAATTTGCTCGCTGGTTATAGGGCCCTCAGCCCGCACGATACCTAAGATAGCCTCCTGGCGTCGGGTGAGTTCCACCACTCCTCCCCCTACTCCTTTGTGGTTAAGACGGTCGGCACCGACCGTCAACTTGTGTTCTCCCCGATATTAATACGTCACATTACCTCCTATTCCTGCTTTCAGGGTGACGGAATGCAGGAAATATCTCCGATTAAACGCACCAGGCGCACCACCCAAGCTAGCAGAGCCAGCCGGTTGGCCCTTATAGCCGGGTTCTCGTCCATTACCAGCACCCCCACGAAAAAGCAGTCCAGCGGTTGGTGGAGGCGGGAAAGCTGTTGTAAAGCGGCGAAATAATCGCCCTGGGCTACCATGCGCTGCACTTCTTCCTCCAGGGTAGCGAGGGTATCATAGAGCTCTTGTTCCACCGAATGGATAAAGAGCGAGGGATCAGGCTTCTCCTGGCTTAAATCCCCCTTAAGAATGTTCACCGCCCGCTGATAGGCGGTGTGAAGCAGCGGAAAAGCAGGATCGGAACAAAAAGCCGCCAGAGCTTGCACCCTCCGACAAGCGCGGTCTAAGTCGTCGAAGCCTACCGCCAACACGGCCTCGATAACTTCGGCACGGATTTTCTCCCCCCACAACACGCGCAGGCGCTGGGCGAAAAAGTCGCGCAGGGAGTTTAGCACCTCGTCCAGGCTGCGAGGTAGCTTACCACCGTAAGCCCGGTAAGCCCGTTCCCACAGGCGCTCCAGGGAAAGCGAAAGAGGGGCAGAAATGATGGTCCGGATCACTCCCAGAGCCTGCCGCCGAAGAGCGTAAGGATCCTGCGAACCGGTGGGTATGAGCCCTAAGCCGAAGCAACCCACCAGATTATCGGTTTTATCCGCCAGACTGAGGATTCGACCTGCCTGGGTGTGGGGAAGTTCGTCCCCGGCAAAGCGAGGCAGGTATTGCTCGTAAATAGCCTCGGCCACCACTGGATCTTCCCCGGAAGCCAGAGCGTACTCACGGCCCATGATCCCCTGGAGCTCGGGGAACTCGTACACCATATGGGTGAGAAGATCAGCTTTGGCCAGGTAGGCAGCGCGGTCCAGCAACCGAGCGGTACCCTCGTCCACTCCCAGCTCCTGGGCCAGATAAGCTGCCAGCTCCCGCAGGCGCAGAGTCTTATCGTAGAGCGTTCCTAACCCTTCCATAAAACCCACGCGCTTGAGGCCCTCCACCCGGTCGGCCAGAGGCCGGGCCTGATCCTCGCGGTAAAAGAAAGCCGCGTCGGCCAGGCGAGCTTTCAGCACCCGCTCGTTACCCTTCTTTATGCTATCGGTGCTGCCCGGAGAACTGGAATGCACCGCCAGGAAGCGGGGCAAGAGCTTCCCCTGGCGGTCGCGCAGGGGGAAATAACGCTGGTGCTCCCTCATGGTGGTCACCAGCACCGCCTCCGGTAATTGCAAAAAAACGGGATCGAAGGAGCCACAAAAGGCAGTGGCGTATTCCACCAGGTTGGCTACCTCTTCCAGGAGCTCCGGATCGGCCTGTGTTTCTCCGCCCTCCTGCTCCGCCAATTTCTCCAGCTGGGAAAGGATGCTCTTCTTGCGCTCCTCTGGGTCCAGCACCACGTAGTGCTCCCGCAGCAATCCGAAATAGGCGTCGGGAGTGGCAACCACGAGCTCCCCCGAACTCAAAAAGCGGTGTCCGCGGGTTAAGCGATCAGCCCGCAGACCGTCAATCTCCAAAGGGACCACTTGCTCACCGTAAAGGGCCAGCAGCCAGCGTATAGGCCTTATGAAAGCGATTTTCTTGTCCCCCCAGCGCATGGAACGAGGGAAGCTCAGCGAAGTTATCAGCCGAGGCCCAAAGTCGCGCAGCACCTCCAGCGTGGGGCGTCCCTCCTCCACCCGCACGGCGAAAACGTAATCCGTTTCTCCCACCGGGCGCACCACCAGATCCTCCACCCGCACTCCTTGGCTGCGGGCGAACCCCAGGGCGGCCTTGGTGGGCTTCCCCTCCGCATCGAAGGCCACGGCGCAAGCCGGCCCCTTGACTTCCTGCACCAGTTCCTCCTGTCGCTCCGCCAGTTCTTGCACCAGCAGCACCAAGCGCCGGGGCGTGCCGTAAGTCTGCACTCTGCGGTAGGTGAGGCGCAAAGAACTCAACCACTCACCCGCTTTGGTCTGCAACTCTGTCAAAGCCGACCTCAACAAGCGGGCCGGTATCTCCTCCGTACCTATTTCCAATAAAAAATCCGGCATTTCTCCACCATCCTCTCTATCGCCCGCGGTCGAGTAAGGGATAACCCATCCGCTCGCGTTGCTGCAAGTATTCCTGGGCACACCGGCGGGCCAACGCCCGCATGCGGGCCATAAAACTGGTTCGCAGGGCCTGCTCCATGGCCCCCCTGGCCTCCAGTAGGTTAAAGGTATGGGAGCATTTGAGCACATAATCGTAAGCGGGAAGCACCAGCCCCGCCTGCAGGACTCGCTCCGCCTCCTGAGCGTAGCTTTCGAAAAGAGAAAAGAGCAAGGAGATGTCGGCCTCTTCAAAGTTATAGCGGGAATGCTCCACTTCTCCCTGGCGATGGATGTCCCCGTAAGTTACCCCATCGGCCCACACGATGTCGAAAACGCTGTCCACCTCCTGCAGGTACATGGCCAGCCGCTCTAGGCCGTAAGTTATCTCGGCAGATACGGGGTAAAGGTCGAAGCCGCCGCACTGCTGAAAATAGGTGAACTGGGTTATTTCCATGCCGTCCAGCCAGACCTCCCAGCCCAAACCCCACGCCCCCAACGTGGGAGCCTCCCAGTTATCCTCCACCAGCCGGATGTCATGGTGCAAAGGATCAATGCCCAGCGAGCGTAAACTCTCCAGGTAGATTTCCACCACATCCTCTGGGGAAGGCTTTAGGATGACCTGGTACTGATAATAATGCTGCAGCCGATTAGGGTTTTCACCGTAACGGCCGTCGGCTGGCCGCCGGGAGGGCTCCACATAAGCCACCCGCCAGGGCTCTGGCCCCAGCACCCGGAAAAAGGTGGCCGGGTTCATGGTCCCCGCTCCTTTTTCCACATCATAGGGCTGCTGAATTACACAGCCCCTAGCCGACCAAAAACTCTCCAAAGCGAAAATCAATTGTTGAAAATTCACTCTTCTGGCCTCCCGCTCGATGTTGCTAAATTCTGTAAGTAAAGTAGCGACCGGGGGGTATGCCCCAGGTGAAAGGTGACCAGAGCAGCCACCGCAGCCTCCGTTTCCTCCAGGGTGGCCGGGGCCGCCTTGAGGGTTAAGACCTTCTGCAAAGGGAGTTCGCCCAGAGCTCGCAACAACCTGGCGCTTCCCCGCGACAAAGCGCGAGGTGGAGCTTCTGGGACCGTATAGCAGGAGGAGCAAAGCAACCCTCCAGGCGGGGTAAAATAGAGTCGGTCCCAATTCGGATCCAGAGGCCGCTGGCAAGAAGAACAGCGGTTAAAAGCGGGCGCCACCCCCGCCAAGCGCAAAAGCTTGAGGGCCAGACTCTGCGCCACTAGCTCCGGACAGAGCCTGAGACAGCGTAGCGAACTGACCAGCAAACGGTAGAGAGCTGGATTAGGCTCCTCCAGCGGGGAAAAACCTTCCACCAATTCCGCCAAGTAGCCAGCGTACCCTAAAAGGTAGGGCTGGTGCAGGGCAGGAAAGAACTCCAAGGACTCAGCTTGATCCACCCGGTAATATTCTCCCCGGCGCTGCAACCAGAAGCGGGCGCGGCAAAAAGGCAATGTGCTCACCCGCTTACGGCTGCAGGGCCGAGCTCCGCCAAAAGCTGTAGCCGTGAGCTTACCTCGCTGCAAAGAGAAAATGGTGAGAAGGCGATCGGCCTCGCGCAGGGGGTACATCCGCAAGACCACGCCTTCGATGCCAGAGCAAAACATATACTTCTCCCGGAAAAAGAAAAGCTCCCTTCACTCTTGCGTTAACTTCGCTGCCCAGGAAGCGAACTCCTGCTGCTTTCCCGGCCCCCAACCCAGGCTCTGATGCCTTATCCTTCCCTGCTTGTCAATCCACACGCTCAAGGGAATGCCGGTGACGCCATAGGCGTTACCCACCTTGCCTTCAGGGTCTAATACTACCGGCAATTTCAAATTATACTTCTGCATAAAAGAAGTCAAGACGGAAGGAGATTCCGGTGCCACCAGAAAAATTTCCACTCCTCGCTGTTCCCAGGCCGGGAATTGATCGCGCAGGGCTAGCAGTTCCTGCAGGCAGGCTGGACAATCGGGCGAGAAGAAGACGAGCAGGACAACTTTACCCTGGCAATCGGCGGGGAAATTGAGCTCTCCCCCTCCCAAGAGAGGCTGGCGGAAAGGAGGAGCGGGTTGATTGATCTTTTCCCCTCTGTCCAACACAACCTGGCAACCGGCCAAAAGCAGCACCAGCAGGGGAATTAACAACCAGCGGCCACGCAAAACCATCACCTCCTCTCCTGGCGGCAGTAGCCGAAAGATAGAGCACCGGTGGGGCAGGCCTCGGTACAGGCCAGGCAGCGGATGCAGGCGGAGGAATTAGCCTCCTCCGGCAACTGCACTCCCACGGGGCAAACCCGTCGGCATTGGTGACAGCGGCGGCAAGCGGAAGGAGAAAAACGCAGCCGCCACAGGCTAACCCGGTTAAACAGGCCGAGCCAGGCACCCAAAGGGCAGAGGGTGCGGCAGAAAACCCGGTTGACTCCCAGCAGGAGCAAAAGCAGCACCGCCAGTACCAGCAGGCTTTTAGCGTAAAAGACCCAGCCCACCAGCGCTCGGAATTCAGGACGGCCCAGCACCAGGGGCCAGCCCGCCATGAGTTCCCCAGCAGGGCAGAAGTATTTGCAGAAGTAAGGGGTGCCTGTGGGTGACCAATAGGGCAAGAGAAAAGTCACCAGTAAAAGCAAGTAGGCCAGCAAGCGCAAACGCGATGGCCAGGGCAGCGAACGGCGCCGGGAGCCGGCTGCTACCATATCCTGGAGGGCACCAAAGGGGCATAGCCAGCCACAAAAAAGACGCCCGAGCGCGCTTCCGGCCAGAAGCAGGATTCCTCCCACCAATAACGGAGGTGAACGCCTGGCCCCCAGGTAACCCTGCCAGGCGCCCAGCGGGCACCCCAGAAAAGCCCCCGGACACGAACTGCAGTTAAGGACGGGCAGGCAAACCCCCTTGCTCGGACCGGTGAAAAGGGTCAAGCGCAACCAACCCGGCAGGTAACCGTTAAGCAATAGCAAGGACGCAAGCTGCAACCAGCGCCGCCATTTACCTACCAAGGCCCATGCACTCCAAGCAGAAGCGGATACCCTTGATCCACAGAGGGTGGAACTCCCCTCGCCTAAACCCCACGAGCACGAGCGCCAACCCCAGGCTCAATCCTAGCCAACCCGGCCAGCACCGCCCCATAAGACCACCCCGAAGCCCGAGCTTTTTCAGGGAAAGCTTATCATACTCTTGGGGGTAAAGCAATCGGTTGCTTTTAGTGAAAATAGGAACTAAAATAATTACAAGCGCTACCGCTTGAGGAGTGAAAAGAATGACCCAACCCAATGGCGAACGCCTCACCCTTTCCAGCACCTTCCGCTTTACCTGTCGTCCCGGCATCGCCTGCTTCACGCATTGCTGCCGGGACGTCAACATCGTGCTGACGCCCGGAGATGTGTTCCGGCTAAAGCAACGCCTCCAAATTCCCTCGCACGAGTTTCTGGATCGGTACACCGTCACCTTAATTTCGCGCCACTCCGGGCTGCCCGTAGTTTTGCTGAAGATGCAAGAGGACGAAGCCAAGCTCTGCCCCTTTGTCACCCCGGAAGGGTGCGCCGTTTACCAGGACCGGCCCTGGGCCTGTCGCATGTATCCGCTGGACTTCGATACCGACCTGGATTCTTACCGGATCATTGCCGATCCTTCCCGCTGCCGGGGGCTCCAAGAGGGCCCGGAGATTGTCGTCGAAGATTGGCTAGACGAGCAAGGCGCGCTCAAGCCCCACCCGGTGGACCGGATGTACAACGAAGCCACCAGGCGTCTGGAGTTCCCCCGGGACCGCGTGAGCAACCCGGAGGTGGCCCGCATGTACTTCCTGGCCGCCTATGACCTGGACCGCTTCCGCCACTTCGTTTTAGGCACCCGCTTCCTCCAGATTTTCGATCTGCCCGCCGAGGTGGTAGAAGGCATTAAGCAGGACGACATGGAATTGGCCCGGCTAGCAGCCTTGTGGCTCAAGTTCGGTTTTGCGGATAAGAACGCTCTGCCCTTGCGCGACGAGATTTTCGATCCCAGCCTGAGATAACCATGCCCCGCGTGGTCCGCGTCCGAGACCCGGATCGTTGCATCGGCTGTTATTCTTGCATGTTAGCCTGCGCCCGCTTGGCCCACCGATCTCATTCCCTGACCCTGAGCGCCATACGGGTGCAAACCCGGGGCGGGTTGCAGAGCAAATGGGGGATTGATGTCTGCCGCGCTTGCCCCGATGCCCCCTGCGCTGCCGCTTGCCCTACCGGAGCTTTAACCCTGCGCCCGGGAGGCGGAGTTATCTGGCAGCGCAAAAGGTGCCAGCGCTGCCGGCGATGCGCCGAAGCCTGCGTGCTGAGGGTTATCCACTTTGACGACGAGGGTTACCCCATAATCTGCCTTTATTGCGGTCATTGCGTCCGCTTCTGCCCTCAAGAAGTAATCGCCTGGGAGGAGATCCCTGCTGCTGCTGGAAGGACACCCAACCATCCTGAAGATTGATCTGGAACGCGGCTCCTGGGAAGTGGAAGAGCGAGAGGATTTGCTGGTTTGGATGGGAGGAATAGGGCTAGCCAGCGAGCTCCTGGTGCGGGAAGCGGCGTGGGAACAACCTCCGCTGGCCCCGGAGCAGCCGATCATCTTCGCCATCGGGCCTTGCTCCGGTGTGTACCCCTTAGCCACCAAGGTAGCGGCAGCCTTCCGCTCTCCCCTCACCAACGAGTGGGGCGAAAGTTACGCCGGAATGCGAGCGGCTGTCGCCCTGCGCTTCGCCGGTTACGACGCTGTGGTGATAAAGGGAAGAGCTCGCTACCCCACCTACTTGGTGATCGAAGCCGGTAAGGTGTCCTTCCGGGATGCCCGGGGGCTGTGGGGACTCGACACCGAAGAAGCGGGACGTTTGCTCCGGGAATTTGAGGGGGAGCGTGGGCGTCGCAGTATCTGGCGTATCGGCCCGGCAGGGGAAAACCTGGTACCCATCTCCGGCGTCAATGTGGACACCTATCGGCATTTCGGGCGCCTGGGGCTGGGAGCGCTCATGGGCAGCAAGCTACTCAAAGCCCTGGTGGTGGTGGGCAACCAGAGCTACCCCATCCGCCACCCCTCGGCCTACAATCAAGTTTACGAGAAAATCTATCGCGAAGTGGTGGAGACTCCCCTGCTCCGCAAATACCACTACCTGGGCACAGCGGAAAACATCATGGCCCTTAACGCCCAAGGCAGCCTTCCCACCATGAATCTCCAGTCCGCTCACTTTCCTCAGGCCGAGAATATAAGCGGGGAGTCCTTCGCTGAAAAGACCCTCTACCGCATCCTGGCCTGCGCGGGCTGTCCTCTGGGGTGCATCCACATCGGCTTGTACCGGCGCCCGCACCCCAAGGGAGCCGGCTACATCTCCACCACCATCGCCTACGACTTCGAGCTCCTCTATGCCTTGGGTTCCCAACTAGGACTGGACCATCCCGACAAGATATACGCCCTGCTGCGGGAGGTGGAGGGCAGCGGTCTTGACGCCATCTCCACCGGCGTGGCGCTAGCCTGGGCCACCGAAGCCCTGCAGCGAGGAATCATAACGGAGAAGGAGACCTTACTCCCCCTGCGCTTCGGAAAGGTGGAAGGGTACCTTCAAGCAGCGCAGCACCTCGCTCAACCGCCCAACGACTTTTACCGGGAGCTGGGGCGGGGGCTGCAGCACGCCACCCGAATTTACGGTGGTCAAGACTTCGCTCTTATCCTGGGCGGGCACGAGATGGCCGGCTATCACACCGGTTACGCTTTCCTCCTGGGGCAGAGCGTGGGAGCGCGCCATTCCCACCTGTGCAACGCCGGCTACAGCTTTGACCAGAGTCACCGGGAGCACTTCTCCGCCGAGGAATTAGTGACCTATCTGTTAGAAGAAGAAGCGTGGCGCAACGTGCTTAACTCCCTGGTGGTTTGCCTGTTCGCCCGCAAGGTGTACACCCCAGAAGTGACCTCGGAAGCGCTTCGAGCTCTGGGGATGGAATTGGGCCCGAAAGAGTTGATGGAGTTGGGCCGGCTCATCTTCCGGCGCAAGTGGGAAGGCAAAATGCACATGGGCTTCCGGCCCGAAAACATCCCCTTTCCCCCACGCCGCTACTTCGAAACCCCTTCGGGCCAGGGCAAACTTTCCCCTGAGACATACGCTTCTCTGCTCCGACTCTACCAGGAGAAACTCGCCGACTGGCTCAAGCAAAGCTGACGTTAAGCGATCCAGAAAGTCCTGAGCAGGGCAGCAATCTCAAGCCTCCGTTAGCCGCCGCCGGGCGAGAGCGGCCAATTCCCCCACGGTGGTGGGCTGCAATTCACCCTCCCGATAAAAAAATAGGGGGGAGAGATCCGCCTGCAATTGCTCCAACTCCGGGAGAGCCTGCCGCCAACGCAGGTTGCCCAAGGCCCAAGCGGCGTAGCCGCGCGTTTCTGGATCGGGAGAGCGGAGCAACTCTAATAACCGCGGTGCCGTCTCCAGCACTAGATCCTTGCGAACCTCGGCGATGCGCCCCAGCGCCCAAGCCGCACCGGCAGCCAGGAAGGGCTCCTCTAGCGGGTTTAATAGCATCAGGGCGAAATCGGAAAACACCTCCGGCGCCCTCGCCACCGCCTCGCCAACGGCCGGGGCCAGATAGCGTCCGGCATTGCCCGATTCGTCGTTGAGAGCCCAAAAGAGACGGCGCATCCGGTCCAAGGCGCACTCCTTATCTTTTTCCGCCACCAGAGCTAGCGCCCGCCCCAAGCCCTCTACCGCCCGCCAGGCCAGCAGAGCATCGCTTAGATGCAGGGCCCGAAATAGAGCTCCCAGATAAGCTGGATCGGCCTCCACCCGACGCTGCAAACCTTCCCAGTCGGCCGCCCGCAGTAACGCTTCTACTTCCCGCTTGCGACCTCGGAAAACCCCTCGCTTCCCCACCCTCATCCTCCCTTTCCGGGTCTCTCAGCTAACGGCGTTAGCAACTGCTGGAGCGGGGAGCGGAAATGGTAAAGGTGTTCTCACCCCACCAAGTAGTCTCGTAATCGATAACCGCTCCATCAACGTAGGGTAGTAGCCCCCGCTCGACTACGAATTTGAGCGACCCGACATCTAAAACCGCATCGTTATCACCAATTGACTCCTCCAGAGCCAACCCCAACCGGGGACCGCCTCAACCCAAACCCGAAGAAAAGATGCGCACGTAGCCATTTTCCATTTGGTTACTCCGCAGAACAGCTTGCAACTGTTTCTCCGCCTCGGCTGTAACTTGCAGCAAAGCCCTTCACCTCCGTATAGGTGTATAGGTATATTAGCTCTTTCTGGGCCCGCCTGTCAAGCACGAGGAGAGGAAATCCAAAGCGGTTGACACGGATTCCAGGTTCCGCTAAGCTTTATGTAGGTTACGTATTCGGGTTCAGGTATATTTCGGGTCAGAAATGAGGCGATAGGTCATGGACAACCTTCCGGACGAGGGCCGGTTGGCCATCATCAACCGGTTGCGGCGCATTGAAGGCCAGGTGCGGGGTGTTTGCCGCATGGTCGAAGAAGACCAAGACTGCGAGAAGATCCTGGATCAGTTCAAGGCGCTAGAAGTAGCGGTCCGCAATTGCCGGCGGGCGGTCATAGGCTACTACATGGTTCGTTGCGTGCAAGAAAAGTTCCAGTGCTCAGAGGAGATGGTCGGCTTCCTCAAGCAGCGGCTGAGCGGTATTCTCGATACCCCTTTGCCCTGAAGATACTAACTTGACCACGCTCTCCCCCTGGCGGATGTCCACTCGATAGATCTTTTCCCCCGTCTCCGCCAGGCTGTCGGAGTGAGTTACCAGGAGTATTTGCCTCCCCATCTCCTGGCTGATCAGCCGCAGCCATTCCCCCAGGGGCCGGGCGTACTCTTCGCTCACGTGCTTGCCAGGCTCGTCCAGCACTAATAACCCCGGCAACCGGCTGTGTGCCAGCAAAGCTGCACGCAGACTGAGTGATATAACGTCCACCACCCCGCCTCCC
The DNA here is from genome assembly GCF_052073645.1 of Desulfothermobacter acidiphilus. Taxonomy (GTDB): domain Bacteria; phylum Bacillota; class Desulfotomaculia; order Desulfotomaculales; family Ammonificaceae; genus Desulfothermobacter; species Desulfothermobacter acidiphilus. The sequence continues at coordinate 1,469,772 of NZ_CM125440.1, forward strand.
CTAGCTTCGGTGGGCTCCGTCTGCACCACTTGCGTCCCTCCGTAGGAACTACTAACCAAAAAATCGGCTTCCTGCTGTTCGCGCCTGGGAGTTAAACGGATGTTAAAGCGGATTTCCGGCCCGAAGACTGACTGTAGCGCCAGAGTCACCGCCCCCTCTAGACCCCGGCAAGCTTGTTCGTAAGCTTCCCCCGCCGCCAGAAGAAAGATCTCGCGCACCATTCCCAGGACCTCTTCCTTCTCCCGGCAAGTGGCGAGCTCCTGCTCTTTCTCCTGGAGCTCCTGCTGCAACCGCTCTAGCTCCCAGCGCCTCCTCGCCACCAACTCTTCCAGAAGATCCAGCCCTTCTTTAATCTTCGCCTCCACGCTCTTCGCCCCTTCGCGCCCGGTATTTGGCCAGCAGATCCCAGGGTATGAGCTCGCGCATCTCGGCCACCGCCTGGGCTATCTCTCGCTCCAGGCGGGCCAGTTCCTGGTCGAGGTGCTCCGGCTCCACCCCCAAGGCCCTGATTTCGCTTTCCAACTCCCGTAACTGTTTCTCCAGGAGTTCTTTGCGAGCCAGGGCCTGCTCACGCAAGCGCTTGGCCTGCTCGATTCCCCTGCGGAGCTCGGCGATCTCCTTTTCCCAGTCCTTACTCAAGACTTATTCCCATCCTTTCCATATCTTCCCGCCAAGCGCGCTCGGCGTGCTCGGAAGTGAGTTCAGCGCCGCAAAGCGGGCAGCGCTGAAGGCGGCGCAGGAGCTCCTGGTAATCTAGAACGCGCTGCCGCAGCTTCTCTTCCTGCCGCAGCAGCTGCTTCTGCTCGGCCGCCAATTGGCCCCGCCGGTCGTCGCGCTCGCGCCGGAAACGCTGCAGCTCCCGGTATCGGCACCATATTCCTTCCGCCTGGCCACAACTAGCTTCCGCTTCTTCCAACCGTGCCACGGCCGGGAGAAGCGCATCCCAGTAATGCAATTGCTGTAGGCAACGCTCCCGCTCCTGGTAAAAGCGGCGCAACCGAGTCAGCCGCTCTCCCTGGCGAACCAATTCTTCCCCCTGCTGCTCCGCACCGGGCAAGGAGGTTAAAGCGGCCAGGGTCGCTTCCTCACGCGACTTCTCCTCCTGAAAGCGCCGGCGCCTGCCAGCCAGGCTAGCCACGGCACCGTAGCGATGCTCCAGCTCCTCCAGCCGAAACCCAGCCGTCTCCATAATTTTCTCTCCCGGCAAGCGCGCCAGCAGCTCCGCCAAGGAGGCCATCGTCTGCAGGTAGCCAGCGCGCTGCGTTCGCAGCTTATCCAGGAGCTGGCGGCGCTCTTCCATTTCCCGCACCGTTTCCGCCAGTTCCCGCGCGCGGCACAGTCGTGCCTCTAGCTGCGAGAGTTCCGCCTGTAAAGGAGCCGATTCCTCCTGCAATTGTTCCAGGCGCACCTCCAAACCCTTGATCCGGCTCTGGTATTGACTCTGCTCCTTAAGGGCCAACTTGGCGGCCTGCTGGAACAGGTCGGCCCGCGCCACCTGGCCGATGACCTGGGCACGCAGACTGGGACTCTCGCGCAGGAGAAAAGGAGGATCCAGCTGGTGCGCCAGGTGCAACTCCAGAGGCTGATTAGCCACCAGGTAGGGTCTCACACCCGTGAGCTCCTCCACCTCCCGCGGAACGCTCCGGCCGGGGCTCTCCAGGCGCAGTGTTTCCCCCCCAGGGTAATGAATGCAGTAGCGATTGCCCCGGCCCTCTCGCTCCCGCTCGATAACGGTGCCATCCTCCAGTTCCACGGCCACGCGGCAACGGGTGCTGCCCACCCGCATCAAGCCCTCGCCCTGGGGCCGGTTGTAGAAAAGCCAACGCAGGGCCCGTACCACCGCTGATTTGCCTCGATCCGACTCACCCACCAGTACCGTTACGGTAGGCGCGAACTCGATCTCCGAATACCGGTGCGACTGGATGTTCTCCAGGATAACCCGCCGAATTTTAGGCACGCTCCCACCCCTCGCCCTGAACCTGCGACCACACCCGATACGCTTCTTGCTTCACCGACGACCAGCGGGGATGCCTCGCTTCCCCCCCCAAAATGCGCTCCAGGATGAGATCAGGGGCAGTGGTTCCCCACTCTCCGTCGTCTCCTAGAGCGCGCAACTGCACCAGAAACTCCTCGCGCTTGCGCGCGCGAAACGCTGCCTCCTCTATCGCCTGACGGTCCAGCACCTCCGCGCCCGGCCGGGCGCTACGCAAAGGCAAACGCTCGTGCCACAAGCTGCCCTCCACTTCCAGCAGGATCACCTGAGGCATCCGGTGGAATTCCGCCGGGCTGGCGGACAGACGGACCAAGGCCCCTGGGTTAATAAACCACTTCCCCTCCCGGCAGACATCGGGGTAACCCAGATGGTAATGGCCGCATAGGGTGTAGTCGGCCTCGGTGCGAGAAGCGATCTCGTCCACCAGCGTGTACTTCATCACCGGCCCCTGGGGGCGGTCAATGAGCGCCCCGTGGCATACGTGCAGGGCCACATCGCAATCATCCTTACGCACCACGTAATCGGCGCGGTCTCCTTCGTCGATGGCGAAATGGTAAGGGGCCCCCGTCACCTTGACCCTCACCCCTCCCTCCTCGAAGTAGATAGGCGAAGAAGAGAGCAAGCGCACTGCTCCACAGCGGCCCAGGAAACCCAACAAAGTCCGGGACAGAGTCGCCGGGTTTTGCCCGTGCAGGTCGTGGTTGCCCGGCACCACCAGCAGGGGAACCCGCAAACGAGTGAGAATAGAGAGGTATTCCCCCATAACTCCTAGACCCGGCAGGGGAGAGTCAAAAAAGTCTCCCCCGTGCAAAACGGCGGTGACTTCCAGCTCCTGGGCCAACCGCACCACTTCCTGGAGCTTGCGCTTCAAGGTGTCCACGAAATCATCCTTGCGGTTAGCCGGGCTGACTCCGCGTAAGTGAGTATCGGTTAAAAAGAGAAAGCGCATCGGTTTCAAACCTCCTCCGCTCGGGCCAGGGACCATCGGTTGCCCCCCAAAACCAGATTGGGAGTCACCTGGAGCCTTCCTTCTTCGGTCCAGCGCTCCAAAACACGGCACAGCTCCGTCTTGGTGACTTGGCGCCGAAGCCGCCGCTCGCACTCCTGCAGACACCAGGCAAAATCGGTCTCCCCTAAATAACCACCCAGCTGCTTCAGGCAGTCGCACAGCACGGGCCACAGATCCTCCCCTTGGCGCTGGCGATGTTTCTGCCATTCTTGCAAAGGATCTTCGGCGTGGGGACTGCGGGTCCAGCTGGCCCGGACGGTTATCGGAATGGTCCGCTTGATTATAGCCGAGGAGATGAAGGCGTTGCCAGAAGCCAAGTAAGGCAAACGAGCGATTTCCCCCGGTCCCAGATCGGTCTCTCGCTTGATCACGTCTAGATCCTGGGCCCGAACCGTGCGAAGGATGAGCTTGGTATTAAGTTGGGCATTAACCGTATCGTCTAGCAGCGAAGGGCGCTGGGTGGCCAGGATGAGAAAGACCCCGTACTTGCGCCCTTCTTGGGCGATCTCCCGGATGATCGAGCGCGCAGGGGCAAAGTCCTTATCTCCCAAGGCTTTGGGTGCCAGAACGTGGGCTTCGTCCGACACCACGAAAAAAGGGGGGAAAAAGGGGGCTCTCCTGGAAAGGTACTGCGTGCTTTCGCGGTAATCGCGCCGCCGGCGAAAAAGGCGCCGCAGCGCGTAAGCAGCAAAGATTATGAGCTTGCGCGCCTCCCCGCGCACGACGCAAGTCTTACCCTGTTGCAATCCCTCCTCCAAGGGGGTAGTGCCCTCCTGACCGAAAAGCCCGGCGTTGATCAAGTAGTTGAGACGCCGATGCACCGCTTGCGCCGTGCTCTCCCCAATGCTTAGCCCCTGGAGCTCCTCATACATACGCAGGCGAGCGCGGTACTCTTCCTGACGCGCCCGGTTATCGGGAAAACGGGCGGCAGCCGGATCTTCCCCCTCTATCCACCTCTGGTAGTCTTGCTGGTACTGGCGCTGGTGCGCCAGCATCTCCAGTAGGAAGCTCAGGCGATTGCGGTAGCTTTCTAAGCTATCTCCTCTCCTCCACAGGGCCGAGGCAGCGTGATCCATCTGCTCGGTCCAGCCTTCCATAGCCGCCTTCAGCAGGGTTACTAACTCGTGTTGGCTTAAATCCTCGAAGCGCACATTGGTGTTATGGCCCAGGACAAAAACCTCGCTGTTACGCACCAACTCTTGCTGGCGGGACAGAAACTCTTCCTGAAAGGCCAGGGGTTCTTGGAAGTCGAGTTCCGCGTGGGGATCGAAAACTAGGGCGGGGAGCTCGTGGCACAAAAGCTCCTCCAGCAGAACCCGCAGGGCAAAGGACTTACCCGATCCCGAGCCCCCGAAGATCCCCACATGGGGATACTGGGAAAACTTAGACCAGGGGAGAAAAAAAGGTACCCCAGGGGAAAGCTCAACTTGCTCTGCATCTGGTGAGTAGCAAAAAACTCGACGCTGCAGCTCCTCCGGAAGCTCAAATTCTTCCGTACCCCGGACCACTCCCAGCAGTGCACCCGCCTCTTTCCAGTCGGACGGCAGAAGGTGGGGACGCACCTCCTCAAAGGTGGCTGGCCGCACCCGCGCTCCTACTTCCAAGGGGCGGGTGAGCTCTTCCACCACCCGCACCTCGGCCAGATAAAAGGTATGATGTGCCGGATCAAAACCCAAGGCCTGGAGGTTATTGAGAGTGGCTTCATCAATGATCCCGGGAGAAGCGGCGTGAGCCGCTTCCGGAAGCAAAGGGTTAATGGCGTACGTACCCACTACCTCCACCAGTGCGCTACCAGAGCGATCTTCCACCACCAGGTATTCGTTGATCCGGAAGGAGCGTTCCCGCGCCGCTACCTTAGCTTCCATCTGACTGGTTATGCCTACCAAGCGCATACTCCACCTCCAGCGAGCTTAGAAAGGACGTCGGCAGCGGTGAGAACCCAACAGGAACTCGCGTAACTCAGCGGGTACCACCGCGGCCACCAGACGCTCCACCTCCAACTGCTGCAAGCGCACCTCACGGTCGGCCAGGTCAATAGGGCAGGGAATGCCTCGGCCGTCAGCCGGAGTCAAGGCCCGCAAATGAGCCAGTAGCAGCGGCACTTCTTCCGCTTGCTCTGGCAAAAAGTTAAAAGCCACCGGTTGCGGATGAGCGGCAAAGCGGGCAAAAGCCCGCACCAACGAAACCCGCCCCCGTTTATCCTTCTCCGGCAAAATAAGCGCTTCCCCCACCCCCAGACAACCGTAGAGAATCTCCCGGTCGTGGGGTGGCGGCCCCAACCAGAGGTCGGACACCACCTCAGCCAAACGGCGACTGGCCACTTCCTCGATCACTCCTACCAGGAAGGTACCCTGGTCCAGCGCTTTCTGGCGCAGCCGCTGAAAAAGATTCTCTGCCCGCTCGCGAAAGGGCACGAATCCCCCGTCCAGCAACAGTAGCTTCACCCGGGAAGCGGCCAGCGCCTGCAAGGCCACTTCAAGCTCCAGGGAGGTCATCAATTCCCGGACCTTTTGCTCGCTGGCATTAACCAGCGAGTCCTCCTGCTCCGATCCCCCAGCGAACTCCGGCTCCCAAAGCGGGGAGAATACCTCGTACGCCGACACAGGCGAGGAAAAGGGAGGGAGGGCGAAGGCCGCCGCTCGCAGGAGAGTTAGAGTGTAGGGGTGACGAGAACCCACCGTGCCCAGCGAGCCGTCCACCGCTACCAACTGCTCGGCAAGCAGCTTCGGCTCCACCCGGTATAAGCAGCCCACCTGCGCCAGGCGGCGGCGCAAGACTTCTGTTTCGGGGCGCTGGTCCCACCGGCGCCTTTGCAAACTGACGAAGGCACGCAGCCTCTCTACTGCCCGCGAATCGCTTACCTGCACTCAGCTTACTCCCCTTTGGAAGCGAATAGCTGCCGGGTCATGGCCACGATCCAGGACCAATGCAAGTAGATATGGACAAGAACCAGGGCGATGAGGACCAGGGCCAGGTAACGATGGATGTCGGTCCAGGTGTGACGGGTCAAGGAGAGGAAAACCTGCTCCTGCCCCCAGTGCCGACCGCCGAACCCAGGACCCCCAAACCCCCCCTCCTCCACCCCCTATGCCGCTGGGAAAAGCCAACCACCGGACAAAACCGGTGAAGGCCATGCCCAGGCCAACGATAAAGAGGCAAAAGTCCACCAGGTAATTGAGTTTAGGCCGTGTCAAAATACCCCCCCTTAATGGTCGCTAGCCTCCATGCCTTAATAGTAACATATTCCTCCCAGCAAGACTAAGGCCGGGAAAATGCTTCCCCGGCCTTAAGTTAGCGCTAGATGAACCGAATTTGAACTACAGAAGGCGGCGGGCCGTCACCAAGTGGTTGGACCAGTAGGACTCGTAGATAGAATTGTAGCGGACGCAACCCCGGCTAGAGCTGGCGTGAATGAAGCGGCCGTTCCCTAAGTAGATACCCACGTGGTCGATGCCGTCGCCTTCAGTGTTGAAGAAGAGGAGGTCGCCAGGCTGTAACGCATCTGGCGAAACCGGCGTGCCGTAGTAGCTCTGCAGATCGGCCCGGTGAGGCAGGTCGATGCCGAAGCAGCCGAAAACATGCTTGACAAAACCGGAACAATCGAAGCCCGTGTCTGGGCTCTCTCCAGCCCAGCGGTAGGGAGTACCCAGTAGAGAGGTCGCGTAATTTAGCAAGCGCTCGATCACCGTGCGCCCGCCCCCGCGGGAAGGCACCGGAGCCGGTCCCCCCTCACTCCCCGGAACCCTAAGAGTCTGGCCGGCGTAAATGGTGGTGGAAGTCAGACCGTTGAGTTCCATCAGCGTCTGCCAGGTGATGCCGAAACGCTGGGCGATGTCCCAAAGGCAATCTCCCGGCTGCACCACGTAAGTGGAAGTTCCCCCTCCCCGCGAAGGCAGGATCGCGGGAGCAGGAGCCCAACCGGCGTCACCTCCAGGGATCATGAGTTGCTGCCCCGGATAGATGGTGGTGCAAGTCAAGCCGTTAAGCTTCACCAACGTCTGCCAGGTGGTGCCGTAACGCTGGGCGATGTCCCAAAGGCAATCTCCCGGCTGCACCACGTAAGTCGCGGCTAATGCTACCCCTCCCCCAACCACCAAGAATAGGGCTAGGGCCACCGACAGAATTAGAGCCCTTACGCCCGTAGGCAAGAATCTCAGCCCCCTTTCTTATCTTTTCTCCCCTTTCTTCTTTGAACGGAGGCTGGTCTCCTTGTGGATAACTGTTTCTTTGGAAAAGTTAAGTGTAAAGAAAAATAAAAAGCGCGAAGCAGCTAATAGCTTCGCACTAGTCTTTTTCCCCCCGAGGGGACTTACTTCGCCATTTTTGCGCTAATTCCAGGAGCTCGTTCCGAACATTGTCCACGCGTCCGCTTTGCACTGCCCGCAGTAGCTCCTTCTGCGCCCTGCCCACCTGCGGCCCCTCGCCCAGCAATTCCTTCAACTCCCTTCCGCTGAGAGCCAGGTCGGAAGGATAGAAAGGAACGCGAGCCCAAACCTCCTCCACCAGGCGGCGGAGCCGCTCAAGTTCCTGCAGCCCCTCGGTCTCGGCCACCTTTCCCCCCTTCAAGTCGGCCCGGCGCAGTGCCCAGAGCTCCTCCAGCACCTCCCGCAACTCCTCCTGGTGACGAAACTCACCGGCCAAACGCCCTAGCCAGCGCACCACCTTTTTCTCCCGGAGCTCGGGCCACGACATGTGGTACCGGATGAGAAAGACAGCCCTGCGGGCGACGGAAGGGCGAACCCGCAGGCGCCGCATGATCTTGGCTGCTATCTGGGCCGAGTAAATCTCGTGCCGGTGATCGCAGATCTCTCCTCGCCGGTTGAGCTTCCTTATGCCCGGCAATCCTTTGGCCAGGTCGTGCAGCAGCACCGCCCAGCGCAAAGTGATGCTGGGAGGACTGGCGCGCAAAGCTTTCATGGTATGGGTCCAAACATCGTAGCGGTGATAGCGCGGATTCTGCTCCACCCCGTACAAGCGAGCCAGCTCAGGCAATATGGGCACTCTTTCCCTACCCAACTTATTCCTCTTGCTGCAAAAAGAAAGCAGCAATCCCGCCTCCCGCAGCAACTCCATCCCCCAGTCGGGATGAGGGGAGAGCAGCAAGCGCTCCAATTCATCTCGCACTCGCTCCACCGATAGCAGCAGCACTCGCTCCTTGACCTGGGAAAGAGCGGCCTGGGTCAGCGGCTCCAGCTGGTAACCGAGCTGAGCAGCAAAGCGACAGGCGCGAAAGGCCCGCAAAGCGTCCTCCTGGAAGCGCTTTAAAGGATCACCCACGGCCCGGATTAGCCCTCGGCGTAAATCCTCCTGCCCCCCAAAAGGGTCGAAGAGACGGCCGCGGAGATCCATGGCCATGGCGTTGATGGTGAAGTCGCGCCGCGCCAAGTCCTCCTCCAAGCGGCTTAAAAACTCCACCTGCTCCGGGCGGTGCGGGTCCTCCCCGTAAATTTCGCTGCGGAAAGTGGCCACCTCCACCACCACCCCGTCCACCAGCACCCCTACCACACCGAAGCTGGCTCCGTAGGTCACCGCCTTTAGCCCCTTCTGCCAGATCACCTCCAGCACCTCCTGGGGACGGGCATTAGTGGTGACATCCAGATCCACCGGAACTCGCTGCAGCAGGCGATCGCGTACCGCTCCCCCCACCACGTAAGCCTCGTAACCGGCTTCTTCTAAAACTTGAAGCACCGTGGTCACCGCCACCGGCCAGTTCACCGGTTTTTCCTGAGCCTCTTTTTCAATCGACACCTTTAACCACCGCCATAGGACTCAGGCGCGCCACCCGCACCACCAGCCCCGGATCTACTAGAGTCTGTATCACCTGCTCGATATCCTTGTAGGCCGTGGGAGACTCGTCTAGCAAATCCCGGTAGGAACTAACATTGAAGACCACGTCCCCCATTGCTCGCTCAAACTCTTCCTTAGTGACCTTCTTGGACGCCGCCGAGCGGGAAAGTACCCTCCCCGCACCATGATTGACCGAGAAAAAGGTTTCCGCCGCCCGCTCGGTACCCACCAGCACGTAAGAGGAGGTCCCCATGCTCCCCGGGATCAGCGCCGGATGTCCGGTATCCCGGTAAGCCGGGGGATTGGCCGGGTGACCAGCGCAGAGAGCTCGCGTGGCTCCCTTGCGGTGCACCAGCAGGCGCCTTCCCCTGTGCTCTTCCCACTTGGCGATATTATGCGCCACATCGTAAACCGGGCGAAACCCCATATCTTCCGGGGTCTTCTCCAGCACGTCAGAAAGGGCTCGAGCCACATCGGTCATAATGATTTGACGGTTGGAAAAAGCGTAGTTTACCGCACAAGCCATGGCCTGGTAGTAGGCCTTCCCCTCGGGTGAATCGATAGGAGCACAGGCCAGCCCCCGGCTGGGGAGCTCAATGCCGTAACGCTTAGCCGCCGCTGCCAGCTTGCCGGTGTAGTCGGTGCAGATCTGATGCCCGAAACCCCGACTGCCAGTGTGGATCATTATCGTTAACTGCCCCTCAAAAAGACCGAAAGCCCGAGCCAACCCCTCATCCAAGATCTCCGTCACTCGCTGCAACTCGATGAAGTGGTTGCCGCCCCCCAGAGTTCCCAGCTGCACCTCCCCGCGCTCGCAAGCCCGGCGGGAACAGGCTCGGACATCAGCCCCGGCCAGACATCCCCTTTCCTCGATATAGTCCTCGTCTCCCGGCTGGCCGAAACCCGCTTCGATCACCGCAGCCACTCCCCGGTGCACCACTTCCTCGAAAATGCGCCTGGTAATACCGTGGTGTTTACCCTTTTTGCCAATGCCGGTAGGCACGTAATGCTCGATCCGATCGATTATTCGCCGCAAAAGCCCCCTGGTAAACTGCCGGGCTTCAAGATCGGTCCTTAGGAGTCGAACCCCACAGTTAATGTCCATCCCCACTGCTCCCGCCGAAATCACGCCGTCAGGGGCCATGGCCATCACTCCCCCGATAGGGAGACCGAACCCCTCGTGAATATCCGGCAACCCGATCACCGGCTCCACCACCCCCGGCAGAGAAGCCGCGTTCATCAGTTGCTCCAGGGACTTATCTTCTCCTAGCAAGCGACGCAGAGGCTCGTTCACGTAAATCACGGCGTCCACTCGCATTTTCCCCCGCCGGGGGATACGGTACCGGTTAAGCCCGTCCCGCACCAACTCCACCGCCAACCACCTCCTCAGTTCTCCATCAAAGTGCTTATAGATAAATCCGGGGCACCCGCGCGCTGACGGCGCACACTACCTCGTAATTAACGGTGCCAATTTTGGCCGCCAGCTCTTCCACCGGCATCCGGTGCTCGCCCTGCCCACCAAAGAGCACCACTTCTTCACCCGGAGCCGCTTCCCCTAGTTCGGTGGCGTCCACGATCAGCTGATCCATACATACCCTACCCACCACAGGTAGACGCCGCCCGCGCAGCAAAACCTCACCCTTATTGCTCAGCAGGCGGCTATAGCCGTCGCCGTACCCCGCCGCCACCGTTAGCAGCAGAGAAGGCCGGGAAGTGCGGTAGGTCCAGCCGTAACTCACCGGGAAAGCGGCCGGAACCCGTTTAACTTGCACCACCCGAGCTTTGAGGGTCATGGCCGGGCAAAGCTTCACCGGGGCCGCAGGAAAGGGCTCCAAACCATACAGCATGATCCCGGGCCGCACCAGAGACCACCGCGCCTCGGGGAAACGGATCAGGGCGGCGCTGTTGGCCGCGTGGAGAAGAGGGAATTCCATCCCCCCTTTGCCCAGCGCCTCTATTAGCATTATAAACTTTTCCAGCTGCCAGCAGGTGGGTTCCCGGTCAGGAAGATCGGCGCAGGCCAGATGAGTGTATATACCTTCGGCTTCCACCCGAGGTAAAGCCGCCAGCTGGAAAAGGGCCTTCTCTCCCGCCTTTGTTACCGGGAAGCCCAAGCGCCCCATGCCGGTGTCGATCTTAAAGTGCACCTTTAACTTTTTCCTTTCGCGTTGAGCCACTCCGGCCCATTCCTGGAGGAGTTCCTCGCTGTAGGCGGTGAGGGTCACATCCTCGGCCAGAAGCGCCGCGCACTCAGCCGGATGCACGTACCCCAAAACCAAAATAGGGTGGTCCACTCCCTCGCGCCGGAGCTCCAGCGCCTCTTGCCCCCGAGCCACGCCTAGCCAGTCCACCCCCGCCGCGGTCAAAATTCTGGCCACCGGCACCAGCCCGTGGCCATACGCGTTGGCTTTGACTATTCCCATTACCTTGACCGCTGGCCCTACTAACTCCCTCACCACCCGCAAGTTATGCCGCAGGGCTTCCCGGCTCACCTCAGCCCAGACGGGACAATCCATGTGCTTTTGACGCCTCCTCTGACGCAATAGTATGCTGCCAGGCCCGGGGTAGGTTCTCCACCAAATCGCCAGCCACCGTTCCCACCCCGCCCTTATTCTCAGCCGCCAAGTCCCCAGCCAGACCGTGGAGGAAAACGCCCGCCGCCGCTGCCCTAAAGGGTTCCATCCCCTGCGCCCACAAAGCAGCGATCACCCCAGTCAGCACATCGCCCGTTCCGCCCGTGGCCATCCCCGGATTTCCCGTGCTATTGATCCCCGTATCTCCCCCGGGAGCAGCCACCACCGTCCGCGCCCCTTTGAGCACCACCACTGCCCCCCAGTCTTTCGCAGCCTTCTCCGCTACCTCCACACGCCGAAAAGCTAATCCTCCCGCCTCAGTTCCCAAAAGACGGGCCATTTCCCCCGGATGGGGTGTGAGAATTAAAGGTGCCGATCGTCGCGCCAGCAGGTGCGCCTCGCCAGCGAAGGCGTTGATGCCGTCGGCGTCCAACACCAATGGCAATTGGAGTTCCGCTACTATTCGACGTACCAGCCCAACCGTCTCGGGGTGCCGGCCCAAACCCGGCCCCAGGGCGCAAACGGTAAAGCGGCTCAGCCAGGGTTGCAGCGCCTCCCAGGCTCCTGCCGAAAGCTGCCCCTCCTTCGTTTCCGGCAACCCCAGAGTCATGGCTTCGGTTAGCTTGGTAGCTACCACTTCCTGGCAACTGCGGGGGACGGCCAAGGTGACGAGCCCCGCTCCAGAGCGCAGAGCAGCGGCGGCGGTGAGCGAGGCAGCCCCTATCATCCCCCGGCTACCCGCCACCACCAGCACATGACCGAAATCTCCTTTATGCGCCACTGGCGAACGGCGCGGCAACCAGGAGGCCACCAGCGAGGGAAGAAGATAAAGACGCCCCGGACCCTTGGCAGCCAGCAAGGGACGGGGCAGGCTGATGTCGGCCACCAGGAGCTCCCCCGTATAGCTGGCACCGGGCTCCAGCACCAGGCCCAACTTGGGAAGGCCGAAAGTCACGGTCAGCTGCGCTTTCACCGCCGTCTCCTCCACCCGCCCCGTATCGGCCTCTACCCCGGAAGGAATGTCTACCGCCACCACCGGGCAGCCGGAAGAGTTCAGCACCTCCACCACCGTACGGAGCTCGGGAGGCAGCTGACCCCGGAATCCAGTGCCATAGAGAGCATCTATCACCACCCCAGCCTGGAAGAGGGCCAGCTTGAAAGCCTGTAACCCGCTGGGGGTCAGCAAAGGATAAAACTCCTGGCCTAGACGGGTCCAGATGGTAGCGTTGACCCCGGCCTCCCCCTGCAGCTTATCGGGCTCGGAGGCCAGGAAGACCTTGACCTGAGCTCCTTGCTGCCAGAGGTGCCGAGCTGCCACCAACCCATCGCCCCCGTTGTTCCCCCGGCCGCACAACACCACCACTTTTTTTCTCGACGCCCCTCCCCAGCGGGAGGCCACCTGCTGAGCCACCCAACGGCCGGCGTTTTCCATCAGCACCACGCCGGGAATACCGTATTCTTCTATGGCTCGCCGATCTATCTCCCGCATCTCAGCTGCGGTAACCAGGCGCAAGCTCTTACCCCCCTTCCACGCAGGCCAGCGCCACGGCGTATTCGCGCTCATGCGCTATACTCAACCAGAAGCGATCCACCCCGAGCTCCTCCGCCCGCAGCCGGGCGCGCCCGTGAACCTCAACCACCGGCCGGCCCTGAGCATCGGCCAGGATCTCCACTTCGCGCCAGCTTACCCCTTGCCGCCCGGTGCCCAGGGCTTTGAGCACCGCCTCCTTGGCCGCAAAGCGCCCGCACCAGAAGAGCAAAGCCTCGCCGCGCTTTTTCCCCAAGGCCAGCTCCGCCGGAGTGAAAACGCGCTGCAAAAAACGCTCACCCCAGCGGCCCAGCGCCTCTTCTACCCGCGCCACCGCCACTATATCCGTTCCCACGCCCAGTATCATCGTTAAAAGCCTAGAATACGGCGGAGTTTCTTAGCCTGAGCTCGGGAAAGGGGAACCTCGCTTTTCTCCTTATCGTCCACCACCAGAGAATAGGTACCGTTGAAGTAGGGGATAATCTCCTTCACCTTGTGCAGATTGACAATAAAACAGCGATGGGTTCGAAAGAAAAGGTTGGCGTTGAGACGAGCTTCCAGCTCTTTCAGGGTAAAGCGGGTCAACAGCTTATCGGCGTAGGTTTTGAGATACACTGCGTCCCCCTCGGTGAAAGCGAAAACAATATCCCCCTCCGCCACCAGCACCGTCTTGCCGTTTTTCTCCGCCGGGATGCGGTCGATGCGAGCCACTGATTGCTCCGCACGGGGCTCGGCCGTGGCCGCCACTTCCCCGTTACTACCCTGCATAAGCCGCAAAACCTTGGCCACCGCCCGGCGTAACCTCTTCTCGTCGATAGGTTTGAGGATGTAATCCACAGCGCTGACATCGAAAGCCTTAACGGCGTACTCATCGTAAGCGGTGACGTAGATCACATAGGGGGGACGTGGCAACTCCTGAATTACGGAACCTAGTTCCAGCCCATTCATGCCAGGCATAGCAATGTCCAGAAAGAGCACCGAATAGTCCAGAGCCTTTATGAGCATAAGCGCCTCCTGGGCGTTAGTCGCTTCCCCCACCACTTCCACATCGTCGATGCGCGACAGGGCGTACCGGAGTTCTTGACGCGCCGGATACTCATCATCAACGATCAAAGCCCTGAGCTTCAACCTCGCTTCCCTCCTCTTCCTTGATTTCTGGCAAAAGAGGCAGGCGGAACCGCACCATCGTGCCTTTGCCCACCTCGCTCCTAATCTCCAGCCCGTAATCTTTACCGAAAAGCCCCCGCAGCCGCTCGTGGACATTGTAAAGGCCCACACCGCTGCCTGAATCCGAGCCAGGCGTCAGAATCCGGGACAAAAGCTCGGCGGGAATGCCCACACCATCATCGGCCACCTCCACCCGCATCTCTTCTCCCTGCCTCCTGACCACAATCCGCACTGTCCCCGGCCCCATCTTGGGCGTAATCCCGTGTTTAATAGCGTTCTCTACCAAAGGCTGGAGGGTGAGCACAGGGATCAAGTAATCGTAAAGACTCTTGTCGATGCTCCGGACGAAGCGCAGCTTCTGACCAAAACGGGCTTTCTCCAGCACCAGATAGGTATTGACGCACTCCATTTCCTCACGCAACGAGGAGAAATGACCGGTGGACTTCAGCGCATGGCGGAAAAAGGAAGCCAGCCTTATAAGCAAGCGCCTGGCCCGATCGGGATTAGTCCGACTGAACATAATGATCGTGTTCAGAGTGTTAAAGAGAAAATGAGGATTGATCTGCGCCCGCAAAGCATCAAGCTGAGCTCGGGTGACCAGCTGAGCCTGGCGGTCTAGTTCGGCCAGCTCCATCTGTATGCCCAGAATTTGGGCGATCCCCACCGCCAGATTAACCAAAGCCCGAGGTAGATTGCCTTCCTCGGTCCGGTAGAGCTTCACCGTACCCACCACCTCCCCCCGACACTTGAGGGGAACGATAACCGCTGCCCCCAGAGGGCAGATGCAATCCTTTACCGGGCACTCGAAATCGGCTTTGCGCTCTACCACCTTGATTTCCCCGGTTTCGATCACCCGCTTGGTAGCGTGGGTGACGATCCCGCCACCGGGAGGATGCCGGTCGCATCCCGGGCCCAGAAAGGCCAGGATATGCTCCCGATCGGTGATGGCCACCGCCGGCACATCCCCTATTCGTTGAATAATTTCCGCAATCTTGGTAGCCGTTTCCTGGTTAAGACCGCGGCGCAGATAAGGCAGAGTTTCATTGGCAATCTTGAAAGTGGGATCGAGCGCCTGCTGGTCCAGCACTCGCTGCGCTGGCGAGCGCGCCTTCGTGCCCCGCCTGCGCAGGGCCAAACAAACAACCCCGTTGCCCAAGGCTAGGAAAAGTGCCGCTCGCCAGAACTGGGGCCATACCAATGTGGCTGCCACCAGCAATAAGAACTCCGCCACCAAGAGTTCTAGCCACCAGACCCCTCGGTTTCTTTCCACCGGCACCTGCATAAGCAACACCTGCTATTCAGCGGGATTGAAATTTATTGTAGCATAAAGGTTAAAGGGAAAAAAGTTGCCTCGGAGGAAGTATTATAATTGAGTTAAACCAACCGCGAACGGTGGAGGAAGTCCGTTGACCGAGCACCTGCTGAGAGTGAAAAATCTCCGCTGCGCCGCTTGCGCCGCCAATTTGGAGCGGAAGCTCCGCGCCTTACCGGGAGTAGAAGAAGCTGCGGTAAACCCGGTCTCCGGTCGACTTCGCCTCCAATTGCACCAGCCGGCCACTTTGGAGCAGGTGACCGAGTTCATCCGCAGCTCCGGCTTCGACGTGGAAGCCGTAGAGCCGGGAAGGGAAGGCGCTGCCAAGGAAAAACGCTCTTCCCGCCTGCTCTTGCCCTTCACCGCGGCTCTAGTCCTCACTCTACCTCTGATCTACCGGAACCTGGCTCTCTGGCTTAACTGGACCCTTCCAGCTCCGCTCAGCGGCTGCTCGCTACCTTTGCTTTTGGCCACTGCCATCCAATTCGGCCCTGGAATGATCTTTTACCAAGGAGCCTGGCACGCCCTCAAAAACCGAACCGCCACCATGGACACCCTGGTGGCCATAGGGACCAGCGCCGCTTATTTAACCCAGCTCTTCTCGTACTCTAGCGCCCTCCCTTCCTACCACGAACCGGCAGGGCTAATTATTACCGTCATCCTGCTAGGGCGCTATCTGGAAGAGAGAGCCCAGCGCCGCACTGGACTAGCCCTGCAAGAGCTTTTTTCTCTCAAGCCGGAGCGAGCTCGGGTGCTGCGGAAGGGCGAGCTAGAAGAGGTTCCCGTAGAAACCGTGCAGGTGGGCGAGCTCCTGCTGGTGCGCCCCGGAGAGCGAATTCCAGTGGACGGAGTAATTACCCAGGGAAGCTCCACCGTGGACGAGTCGCTGCTCACCGGGGAAAGCTCGCCGGTGGAGAAGCAGCCGGGTGACTCCGTTGCCGCTGGCACTATCAACCAGCAAGGAGCGTTATACCTGCGCGCCACCAGGGTAGGCCACCAAACCACGCTGGAACGCATCATCCAGCTGGTAAGCGAGGCGCAAGAGCGTAAAGCCCCGGCCCAGCGTCTAGCTGACCTGATCGTGGGGCGCTTTGTGCCCGCGGTGCTGACCATAGCCTTCTTTACTTTGCTCGGCTGGGGACTATTGGGGGGTAATTGGCAGCGGGGCGTGCAGCAGATGATTGCCGTGCTGGTGGCAGCCTGCCCCTGCGCCCTGGGATTGGCTACCCCCACCGCCGTGATGGTGGGCTTGGGGAAAGGGGCCCGGGTAGGAGTGCTGTTTCGCGGAGGAGAGTATCTGGAAAAAGCCGCGCAAATCGATACCGTGGTGTTCGACAAGACCGGCACCTTGACCTATGGAGAGTTGCGGGTAACGGAAATCCGTTTACTCCCCGACTTCGACTTGGAGGAGCTTCAGCCCCTGATCGCCGCTGCCGAAAGCTTCTCCGAGCACCCTATAGGCAAGGCTCTGGCTCATCTGGCTCCGCGCTCCAGCCCTTACCCGGAAGCGCAGGTACAAGCCTTACCCGGCCTGGGATTAGAAGCTCGGGTGGAAGGAAGAGAGCTCTTGCTAGGCAAAGAGGAGCTGCTGCGCGAGAAAGGCATCGACACCGGTCCATTGACCGAGCTGGCGCCAGCAATTGCTTCCCGGGGAGCCACCTTGGTCTTCATCGCCGTGGACCGACAACCGGCTGGGGTGCTTGGCGTGGAAGACGTTGCCCGCCCAGAAGCCAGGCAAACGGTGGAAGAACTGCGCCGAAGGGGCATTCAAACTGTCCTGGCCTCCGGTGACCATCCGGACGCTGTCCGTCGCATAGCCGCTCAGGCCGGCATAAACACCTGGCACGCCGGCCTGCGACCGGAAGACAAGGTCAAAATCGTCGAGGAGTTGCAGCGAAAGGGGCGACGCGTGGCCATGGTGGGAGACGGAATCAACGACGCCCCCGCTCTGGCCGCCGCCGACCTCGGTCTGGCAGTGGACACGGGCACCGATGTGGCCGCCGGAGTGGCGGGAGTCATGCTTTTTCAAGCCAACCTGCGGGGAGTGGAGAGAGCGCTAACCTTGGGGAAAGCCGTGACGCGCAAGATCAAGCAGAATCTTTTCTGGGCCTTGATCTACAACGCTTTGGCGCTCCCGGCCGCCGCTTCGGGTTACCTCTCGCCTTTAGCGGCTGCCACCCTCATGGGGATAAGCTCGGTTTCGGTGGTATCGAGCTCCCTGCTCCTGTACCGGCTCCGGCTGTAGAACTTCTATCCTTTTAGCCGGGCGGGAGGAGCGTAATCGATATGAAACTCCATATCGGGGAAACGCTTGGGCAAAGCCAGAAAGCGGTGCACCATAAACCCTATAGCGATTCGCTCCAGCCAAGAAGAAAGCGGCCAACCCAGGTGGACTACCAAGCGCTTGTCCGGGAACTTATCCCGCAGCGCTTGCAAAACCGCTTCCATCTCTGTCACCACCCCCCACATGCGCGAATAAGGCAGCACGAAGTGAGCCGGACCCCGGCGCCGGGGAGGGCGAAGACGCTGCAGCGATAAAGTGATATAAATTGTTCCGTCGCGTTGCCCAATTCCCTCCCGCGGGCGGGCGAAGCGGATATGGAGGGTTGGGGAAGAAAGCTGCTCCACGTAGGCCAGCACCTCTTGCAGGGTGTTGAAATGAGCTTCGGAGCGAAACTCGGGATCGCGGAGAAAGCGGGCTGCCAGCAGACCCAAGCCAATCATAAAGCAGGAAGCCCCGGCCCAGAGCAGCGTACCGTGCACCTTATGAGCCGCCACGTACAAAAGCGCGGCGCTGAAGACCAGCACCAGAAAAAGGTTTTTAAAAACGCTGGTGCGATAGGCCTTGATGCGGGAAAACCCCTCGGTCACCCTATAGGTGATCAGGGCCAACAGATTTAAAACGAAACTGGCCAGCAAACCGATAGCAAACATATCGGCCACCAGGTTAGCCGAACCGCTGGTAATCAGGATGAGCACGGTGAAAGTGGTGGCCAAAAAAAGGATAATAACGTAATGTACCCCGGCCCGGTTGGTGCGCAAAAGAAAGCTCAGCCCGTAGCGCTCGGCAATCACCGTCAAGAGCTCCGTGCCCCCCCACAAAGGCGGTGTTCATAGCGAAGGCCAAAGCCAAAGCCGCCGCTAACACCATCAAAAGGCCCAGCCACTCGCCGCCCACTTCCAGAGCGTAGGTAGCCACCAGCCCCTCCACGTGCCGGGCCGGGTCGCGCACTAGGGCCAAGGCCAAAATGCCCACTGCTGGTATGAGCAAGCCATTGAGCCCCACCAGGAAAGCATAGGCCTTGCGTATCTCCCGCCAACTCTCCACCAGTTTTTGGGTTTGCAACACCGTCTCTATACCGGAATAAGCCAAGATAGTGGACCCCACCCCCACCACCGCGTAATAAAAAGCCGACCCCAGGTGCGAAGCCGCAAGCTTATGCACCGGTTCGCAAAGCCCGAGGCGAAACTTCTCCCAGGCCGCCGGCGTAAAACTACCCAGGCCCAGCGCTACGCCCCCTATCAACACGCTGCCCAGGAACATGAACACACCGAAGGTGGTCCACACGTTGGCCCTGATGCCGATGATGTTCAGCAACGCCAGGAACCAGACGATGCCGAGCTCCAGGGGAATTTTGAGTTCCGGGAGCAAGGGAACAACCGCGGAAAAGTTCTCCACCGCGCTGATGGAAGAAAGCGCTGCCATATTGACGTAGTCCACCAGAATGGAAGCTACCGCGACCAGCGAAAGTATCCGGCCGAAAACCAGGTAAGTGATGGTGTAAACTCCACCACCTTTTTGCCCTAATCCCTCCAGGATTTCAGCAATTTCGGTCATGCTAAAGGCGTAGAGGGCAATCAAAACCGAAGTGAGGATCAGGAAGAACATGGCCTCGTAGCCCACGTAGCGAAAAGCCTCGCCCGGACCGTAAAAAACCGAGGCCAAAAGATCCATCATGGCTATGGCCGAGATGCCAACAAACCCCACGTAAGTCCGGCCCGCTTTCTGATAAGTCACCCCTTTGCGAGCAGCAAGCGAGATCATCGTGGCCACAAAAATGAGTAAACCGGTGAGAAGGAGGACGAATTTTAAGCCCACCCGTGATTTCCTCCCGGCCAACGTAAAATTCTGTAAAGGGCAATTTGCCACCATTATAAAGATGCATCAAAGAAAGGACAAGATGGAACAGTTGAACGCCTGCAGCAAGCCTTGGCCGCCTTCAAGACTGAGGGAGGAGGAGGGCAAGCCGGGTTAAAAAGCTTGGGCAGGGGAGCAGGGAGCTAAATGGAGCAGCGCCTGCCGCAAGACTTCCTCAAGGTCGTCTAGTGCAACCACCTTAATGTTACTGTACAGCCGGGTGAGAGCCCCCGCATGTTGGGAGTCGATCTCGGTCAGCACCAGAAGCATCTGCTCGGGGAGCAACTTCAAGCGGCGAGAGAGCTGGTCGTATTTATCGATGTGGTTTTGAAATTTGCCCGTCTTTCCTTCGATCCACAAAACTTCTTCCCCTACGGCTACCAAATAATCCATCTCGAAATCGTCACCATCCGGAAGGATCACTTGGAGGCTTCCGTAATACCCCCAGGGAAGGCCCGGAGCAAACCGGGGGACCAATTCATTAAGTTTGAGACGTATATAATGCTCCAGCCACTTACCGGTGAAAAAATTGATTGCCTCCGGCTGCCGGTTAGCAGCAGCGCGTAGAATGCATTTGGGAGACTTTAGATATTTATACTCACTCAGAAAAGCTATCTTGTACAGCTGGTTGCACAATTGGCAGGTGTTATTTATTACTTGTTGCCCTTTGTCGCGCAAGCACATTTCCAAAGAGTGACCCGTGTTCAAAGTAGATTTGAGACGCTCTAGGAACTCCTTCACGTAAGGATATCGCTCTCCCATCAGCCTGGCGATATCATCGATCGCCTTTACGCTGTCCTCGCCAGGCCCCTCCACGCCAATAGTTCTGATCTGGATACCGTGACGGCGCAAAAAATTTTCTATGGGCGCGTGATGGGGCTGCTCCGGCCGGAAAGAGTGGTTAGGCTTCTCCGCCACAGTTGTTTGGTGATTGGCCAGCCCCGCAGCAATCTGTTCCAGCGCTACAGCAATTCGCTTGAGAGCCTCCAGAGTCTCAGATTCCAGGGCTACACTAATCCGGACTGCAATCCCTCTATCGTTCATTAGCAGACCCAAACCTCCTCCCTGATCGCTGCACCGTTAGACCGTTAGAATGATCAAACCAGCCTTTACCGGCCGAAAGAAATGGCCCGTAAACTCCGGACGCGGATCGATTTCCGCGCAAGCCTCAGAAAACCCATGAAGTTCCCTCCTAGTAAGTCTCTCGCCCCTTTATCAATTAATCTTAACACATTGGGTTCCGGGATCTCACCCACCGAAAGATCAGCGCGCGCGTCGAGAATTGGCAGGCAGCAATCCCTGATGGGCTTTGCTAAGCAACCCGCTAGCACGGCTTAGGAACTCGCTTTCTCCATCTGGCAGGAAAAAGCGCATCTGAAAGCGAAATATGTGGCTGGCAACGATTTGGCAGCACATATGGAATGGCCGAATGACGGCCGTGGCGGGCCACTCCGCAGCCGGACTAGGTGAAACCAAAGATCAAGTGCCGGAGGGGTAAAATTGCAGGATGACACCCTGCTGATACTTTCCTGCTCGGAGAAAAAGCTCTCGAACCAAGAAAAGCTGCCCGCCCTCTTTCGCTACGACGGCCCCTTTTACCGGGTCCTGCGGGCTCATCTGCGCGAGCACGGGTGGCCCTCCGGGGTGAAGATAGCAGTCTTGTCCGCTGAGTTCGGCCTCATAGGAGCTCTTACCCCCATAGAGTTTTACGACCGGCGCATGACTCCGGAACGGGCGGAAGAGCTCAAGGGAAACGTTCGCGCAACCATGGAAAAGTGGCTTAGATCGGAGCGTTTCCGCCGCCTGGTCTTCGTGGGGGGCAAGGATTACGCCGATTTGCTCCAGAGTTGGGACTGCCCAGCCGGGGATCTGGTCGTTTCTCCGGGCTTCATCGGCCAGAAGCTAAATTTCCTTTCCTCCTTCTTGCGGAGCTACACCAACGGTACGAAGAGAAGGGAAGAACCCGAACCCCGAGACCGCCCGCTGTACTTTCTGCCCGACTGGGACGACCTTTTAGACCCTCACTTTGACTTCCAGGAGGACGGCTTTTCTGAAAAGCGCCGAGATGTCCATGTAGCCCGCTTCATGAACGAGCGTGGCTTCCCCATTTGCGACGGCATCCTGGTGAGCCTGGCCCACGGGATGAAGGGAAAGGGAGTGTTTCGCCTTTTTAACCCCACGGATACCCGGTCGCTGGCTCCCGCTCCCCTCCGCGCCCACTACGGCTTAGGAGCTGGGCGGTTCCTCTTCGGCGACTGCGGGGCCTTTAGCTACCTGGAAAAAGAAAAACCCCCTTTGCACCCGGCCCAGGCCGCAGTTCTTTACGAGATCTACGGCGTGGATCTGGGGGCCAGTGTGGACCACATACCCGCTCCCTTCCTGCCCGAAGAGGAGAAAGTGCGGCGGATGGAGATCACGCGGGAAAACGCCCGCCTCTTCCTGGAATATCACCGGCAGCTGAAATGCAGCTTCACCCCCGTGGGCGTGATCCAGGGAACTGCCCCCGCTTCTTACGCGCGGCAGCTTTTCGACTACGTGGAAATGGGTTACCGTCACCTGGCCATCGGGGGCTTGGCCTTCCGCCCCAACTCAGAAATTGTTTCTATCGCCCAGGAACTGGCGAAGGCACGGCAAGCCCTCGGACGCAAAGATATATGGCTGCACCTTTTCGGCGTCTCCCGGCCCGAGCTCTTGCCTTGCTTCCAGGAACTCGGCGTCCAGAGTTTCGACAACGCCAGCTACTTTCGCAAGGCTTGGCTCAGGAGCGACCAGAACTACCTAGGAGTAAACGGCGAGTGGTACGCTGCCGTCCGGGTGCCGGTGCTTTCCGACCCGCGCAATTACAAGAAGGTGAAGCGTCACTTCTCTTTGGAAGAAGCGGCGGCAAGGGAAAAAGAGGCGCTGTCCGCGCTCATTCTCTACGGGGAAGGGAAGCTGGAGCTGGAAGAGACTCTGGAAAAGGTTTTAGCTTACGACGAGATGGTAGACCGGGCGGACAAGAAGGGTAAGAACTACGCCGCGAAGTACCGGCGCACCCTGGAGGAAAGGCCCTGGGAAGAATGCCCCTGTCCGGTCTGCCGGGAGTTGGGCATCCACGCGGTGATCTTTAGGGGCACCAACCGCAACAAGCGCCGGGGGGCGCACAACACCTGGATGCTCTACCGGAAGGTGATTGGATCAGGGAGGGGGGAAAGTGATCGACTGGGAAAGCTTTAGCGCCGCCGTCGAGCGAGAGCTCGGCCTCTCCCTGAACGAGGAGCAGGAAGAAGTGGTCCGGCAACCGGCCGGCTCTTTTCTCTGGGTGGCAGCCGGGCCGGGGAGCGGGAAAACCACGGCTCTGGCTCTGCGCTTGTTGAAGCTCATACTGGTGGACGGGGTGAACCCCGCCGGGATTATGGCCACCACCTTCACCCGCAAGGCTGCCAGCGAGCTCCGTTCCCGCGTTTTGGAGTGGGGAATTAAGCTCTACTGCACGCTGCCTCCAGACCGGCATCTCGACCTCAACCAGATGATAATCGGAACTCTGGACAGCATCGCGCAGGAAGTTTTGGGGGATCACCGCCTTCCGGGAGAGCCACCCCCTACGGTGGTGGAGGAGTTTGTGAGCGAGCGCCTGCTCCTCAAAGCGCTGCTAAAAAACCGACTTCACCGCGACCCTTCGCTCGCCGAGTGCCTGGCCCTTCTAACCGACAGCAACCCCAAACACCTCTCCGACCCCAAGAAAAAAGCCGAAATCTTACGGGAGATTAGGGAAAGAATTGCCCACGACCGAGTGGATTTTTCCTTGCTCCGGCATGCCTCCTATTCCGGAATCACTCTTGTGTGCCAGGTGCTGGAGGATTACAGGCAACTTCTGGAGAGCAAGTTTCTCTGCGATTACGCGGCCCTAGAAGAAGAATTCCTCGCCAAACTCACCGAGGGCACCCTCACCCCCTTTCTTGACCGGCTTCGCTGCCTTTTGGTGGACGAGTACCAGGACACCAACTTCCTTCAGGAAGAGATCTATCTACACCTGGCCCGGGCCTGCCGGGAAAAACTAGGGGGACTTACCGTGGTGGGAGATGACGATCAGGCCCTCTTTCGCTTCCGGGGAGCCACAGTGGAGCTCTTTGGACGCCTGGGAAGAAGGCTGAAAGAAGACCTGGGAATCGACGCTTGCACCGCTTACCTTTGCCGCAATTACCGCTCCAGCCGGATAATAGTGGATCTGGTCAACCACTACATCACCATGGAACCCCGTTACCAGGAAGTTAGAATGCCGGGCAAACCCCCCGTTCAGGCCGCCCGGCCCGACGGCACCGACTATCCCGTTCTGGGCCTTTTTCGCCCCAGTCCGGAAGAGCTCGCGTATGATCTGGCCGAATTCATTGCCCGCCTCATCCGAGAAGGTTTTCGCGCGCAAGGAATCTCTCTCCCCCGGGCCACACCGGGAGATATCGTCCTCCTCTGCGACACCCCCAAAGAGTTCAAATACGACGGTAGCCCCCGGCTCCCTCTGCTCTTGCGCCGCCTTCTGGAAGAAAAGGGAATTAAGGTATTTAACCCCCGCGGGCAGCCGCTGCGGGACATTCCCTGCGTGCAACTACTCTGCGGCTTCTTATTAGAATGCTTGGACCCGGGTAGCCAGGTGCAGAGCAGCCTCTTTCTGCAGGAAGCGGAGGACATTTTCGACCGGTGGCGGGCAGAAGCCAGGAACAAACTGGACCGGGGCGCGCCTCCGGAGCTCTGCGCCTTCGTGCGGAGCTGGCAGAAAAGAACTCCCTCCCGACGACTGGAAAGCCCTTCGGTCACAGTTCCCTTAACGGAGCTCATCTACAAGCTGATCACCTGGATACCGGAAATGCAGGACGATGTGGAGGGCCTGGTTTACCTGGAGGCCATAGCCCGCACCGTCAGTCAAAGCGCCCTCATAAGCTCTTTCCAGGGGAATATCATTTTTGAGCCCGGCAGCCTTGAAGGAGAAAGGAGCCGACGCTCGGTGGCCGAAATTCTGGCGGAGATCCTGGCCCCGGTGGCCCTGAACATCGTACGCATAGAAGAAGAGCTCTTGGAAACCCTCCCTTCCGATCGGGTTAACATCATGTCCATTCACCAGGCCAAGGGACTGGAGTTCCCCGTAGTCATAGTGGACGTGGGTTCCGATTTCCGCATAAACCATAAAGCACAGGCTTTTCGCCGCTTTCCCCTGGTGGGCTCCCAGGAGCATATTCTGGAAGACCGGCTGCGGGAGCACTCCCCTCTCCTGGGGAGGCCCGCTCGACCGGCCCGCGACCGGGCTTTTGACGACCTCCGGCGCAAGTTTTTCGTGGCTTACAGCCGAGCGCGGGATTTGCTGGTGCTGGTGGGACGGGAAGGAGTGAAGAAAGGGAAGATACCGCATGTGGCCCTGGGGTGGCACCGAGATAACCACTGGCCCTGGCGAACGGGTATTCCCCACTTGAAAGAAATTTAAGGAGGAGAGAAAGCCATGTTTTCCCGGCGCTCCGAACCTTACATAATTCCCGAATACAGCCTCACCGGTGATTTGCTGGCCTACCTGACCTGCGGGCTCCAGTACCGCTACTACAACCGCGCCGCCCTCCCGCCCTCGCGCCCCGTGCAATTGTGGTTCGGCGAATTTCTGCACTCAGTAATGGAAGAATCATTTCGTATTTGGAGGCAGAATCCAGAAGAACATCCTTTTCCCTGGCCCTGGGAGGAAAAAATACGGCCCATAGAACTGGAAATACATAAGCGGCTGGCCGTGCGCGGTCTCAACCCTCCGCCCCAGCTCTTCTGTCCCTACCCCGCTGGGTACAAGGATCGGGGCTTGTGCCCGGACCCGAAGCACCCACATAAACTTCTGGCCAGCCAGCGCACCGAAGCGGCCATTAACATCTGGGGACCGCACCTCTTTCCCCTTATAACCGAGGCCGAGGTGCGCCTCCGGGGTACCCGCCCCATGCCCCCCCTCGCTCGCCGGGGAAAAGCGCTCCGACTACTACGGCGTGACGGGCATTGCCGACGTCATCGCCTCCGCTACTTTGCGGGGAGCCGGAGAAAGCAATTCAATCCTGCGCTTTCTCGCCGCCGCGATAGGAGAGGCTGGGGAGGAGTTTGAAGTTATTATCGACTATAAAGGGATGCGCCGACCCGGTGTGGATGAATTACAATGGAAGTACCATCGCTGGCAGATTCTTACCTACGCCTGGCTCAGATCCCGGCAGGCGGGAAGCAGGCCAGTTAAAGCAGGGATCATTTTCTACCTGAACGAACTGGTCCCTTCCGGAGAAGATCTGATAAGACTCCGCGAGGAAGTGGAGAAGGGAAATACCGATGTGCTGCCAGAGGGGGAAGACCGGGAAAAGTTGCTGGGCGGACTAGGGAAAAAAAACCCCGATCTCTCGCAAGAATTGAGAATGAGGCGCTCTATAAAAGTGATACCGGTAGATGGAGAAAGTATCGAGGAAAGCCTCCGGGAGTTTGACCGGGTGGTGGCAGAAATCGAGCGTTCGGTCTCCCAGGAAAAAAGCGGTTACCCCATAAAAAGGTGCTGGCAGCCCAATCCGCGCAAAGAAACTTGTGACGTTTGCGACTTCAACACCTTCTGCCCCAGACCCGACCGGGCTTACCATCCCACCGTCCCTTAAAGCTTTTCCGCGCGCTCCCACACCGACCAGGGGCTGAAACGTAAAGCATTTTAAACTTCAGGCGGGGGGAGTTAGAAATGATCCGGTTCTTTGGGCAGCAGCGCTTACCTTCCAGGCCACCCGCACTAGTAAAACCTCCAGATTCCGTTCCCTCAAACCAGTTCAGCACATTTGCATCCGGTGGAGGTATCTTTCCAGGAAAGACCGGAGGGTGGCGAAATCGCGGGCCTGGTACGCTCGATCCCGGAGGGCAGAAGCTCCGGGCAAGCCCCGGGTGTACCAGTCCACCACCATCCTCCCCCGGTTGAGCGCCCGGTCGCCGTGAAGCGCCTGCAATAGTGCCAGGTGCTTTAAACCCTGAGCCACCCGCTCCGCCGGTGAAGGAGGCGGAGGAATCTGGCCGCTGAGATAGAATAGCTGGCAGCGGGAGAAGATCCAGGGGTTGCCCCGCGCCGCCCTACCCACCATAACTCCATCGCAGCCGGTCGAAGCCAGCATCCGCAAGGCATCTTCCGGAGTACGTACATCGCCGTTGCCAATGACGGGAATTTTCACCGCCTCTTTGACCTTCCGTATGGCCTCCCAGTCAGCCCGCCCTCCGAAAAACTCGTGCCGGTAGCGCCCGTGCACGACCAGCGCCCCGGCCCCGGCTTCTTCCAGCAGGCGAGCTATCTCCCAGGCCGTAGGGCTTCCCTCGTCCCAGCCCTTTCGCAGTTTAACGGTGACCGGCACTCGCACCCGCCGTCTCACCGCCTCCACCATAGCCGCCGCCCGGAGCAGTTCGCGCAAGAGAGCTGCTCCTGCACCCGTTTTTACCACCTCTTCCACCGGGCAGCCCATATTGAGATCGACGGCCACCGCCCCAGCCGCTTCCACCACCAGGGCCGCTTCCCCCATCTCTTCCGGATCAGCGCCAAAAAGCTGGGCCACCACTCCCTGCTCACCCAGAAAATCCAGAAACTCCACCCGCGCCCGGGGCGAGCGCGCCAGAGCCGGAGCTGGCAACATCTCGGTCCAGCAAAGGCAGGCCCCTCCCTCCCGCACCACCAGGCGAAAAGCGCGGTCGGTGATCCCGGCCATAGGAGCCAGCACCACGGGGCATCTCGAAGCGAGCAAGAAGAAAAAGTCAGCAGTTGCGCTCATAGATGATCCGCAGCCCTATCAAAGTCAGGTAGGGCTCCACCCGCTCGATGGTGGAGCTGGCAGCAGACACTAGATGGGCTAAACCACCAGTAGCCACCACCAACGTCTTACACCCTAACTCTTGCCACATTCGCTGCACCAGCGCATCCACCAAGCCAGCAAAGCCAAACAACACCCCGGCTTGCATACTTTGCACTGTATTGCGGCCGATGGCCGCTGCCGGCAAGGTCAGGTCCACTCGCGGCAACCGAGCGGCTCGAGCGAAAAGAGCTTCGCAGGCAATGCCGATGCCCGGAGCTATGGCTCCTCCTAGATACTCCCCTTTATTGGAAATCACATCTAGGGTAATGGCGGTGCCAAAATCGACCACAATCAGGGGGCCGCCAAAGAGAGCAAAACCTGCCGCAGCGTTCACCACGCGGTCGGCCCCCACCTCGCGGGGGTTATCCGTCTTTACCGGCACCCCAGTGCGAACTCCGGGAGCAATGAAAAAAGGTTCCCGCCGCAAGTATTTGACCAAGCCCTCTTCAAGTGCCCGGTCAAGGGGAGGCACCACCGAGGACACAACCACACCGGTCAAGGACGATGGATCGATCCCCTCCTCACGCAGCAGCTGGCGCAGCCACAGTCCCAGCTCGTCGGACGTTTGCTCGTGCCGGGTGGCCAACCGCCACGCGGCCCGGAGTTCTTTGTCGGCGAAGATACCCACCGTAAGGTTGGTATTACCCACATCCAAAGCCAGTAGCAAGGTATTTAAGCCTCCCTCAAGGTAACCTCACCGCCTAGCAAGGGGCGAAGCGAACCGTCGTCCAGGCGTAGGAGTAACCTGCCCTCTTCGTCCACCGCTTCAGCCTTCCCCTGCCAGACGCCACCCTCTCCCTCCACCCGAACCCGGCGGCCGAGGTAACAAAAACGATCCTTATAGCGAGGTAACAGGGGAGCAAAGCCCTCCCGGCACCAGCGCGCGTAGAGCTCTTCGAGGCGCTCCAAAACGGCGACCAGCAGGAAGGGGCGGCAGCTTTTACTCCCCCAGCAAAGCTCCAAAGAGGTCGCCAGCTTCTCCAGCTCAGGGGGGAAAGAAGCTAGATTGACGTTGAGGCCGATGCCAGCCACTGCCCAATGCACCCGCTCAGTCTCGGCCGCTGCCTCCACCAATATCCCTCCCAGCTTTTGGCCCCGGCAAAGAAGGTCGTTAGGCCACTTCAGATTCAGGGGAAGACCGGGGAAAAGACACTCCAGCGCTTCCACCACCGCCAGCGCCAGCAATAAGGGAAGGGAAAGCAAGGTATGGGGATGCACTGGGGGGCGTAGCATCAAGGAGCACCAAATTCCACCCGGAGGAGAGTACCAGGAACGACCCCGACGCCCCTTCCCCCCCACTTGCTCCTCCGCCACCACCACTGCCCCCTCCGGGAGATCTGCCGCCTTAGCCTTGAGCACCTCGTTGGTAGAACTCACGAAAGGGTAGTAGAAATACGGGTGCCCCCACTTTCCCCGCAGCAAAGGGAGAACCGCGACCGGCTCCAGCGAGTCCGCCCAACCTTCCAAGCGGTAACCTTGGCGGGAACGCCCTTTAATAGAGAAACCCATCGCCTGAAGCAGTTTGATCTGCTTCCACACCGCTTCCCGAGAGACCCCGAGCTCGGCGGCCAGAGAAGCGCCGGAAACGAAACCATCAGCGGCCTTAAGGCGGAGTAATATCTTCAGACGCGGATCGTTCATGTCACTCCAGATCCAGCGAGAGATCTAAAGCCTTAACCGAATGGGTTAAAGCTCCCATCGAGATGAAATCGACTCCGGTGGCGGCTACTTCCCGCGCGTTTGCCTCAGTAATGCCCCCGGAAGCCTCCAAGAGCGCCCTCCCCGCCACCAGATGCACTGCCTGGCGCATAGCTTCCAGGCTCATATTGTCCAGCATGATAATGTCAGCTCCGGCGGCCAGAGCCTCCTCCACTTCGGCCAGAGTGCTTGCTTCCACCTCGATCTTCAAGGTAGGCGGAGCTCCTTTCCGGGCGCGGCGGATGGCTTCGGCCACACTTCCCACCGCGCGGAGGTGGTTATCCTTAATGAGCACACCGTCGAAAAGGCCGAAGCGGTGGTTGCTCCCCCCACCCACGCGCACAGCGTATTTTTCCATGGATCGCAACCCTGGTGTGGTTTTGCGAGTATCCAGCAAGCGCACCGGATAATCCCGCACCAACTCCGCCACCGCGCGCGTGCGGGTAGCAATGCCCGAAAGGTGACGCAGAAAGTTCAGAGCCACCCTTTCGCCGGTGAGAATTCCCCGCAGCGGTCCGTTCACGCGAGCCACCACCGTTCGGGGCTCCACCCATCCTCCCTCCGGCACCAGCGGTGTGAAGTTCAGGCGCGGCTCCACCACGGCGAAGACCCGGGCGGCTATGGGTAGCCCCGCCACCACGCCCGCCTCTTTACTGATAATTACGCCGCTCCCATCTTGTTCCGGTGGCACCAGGATCTCGGTGGTGAGGTCCCCTGGGCCCACGTCCTCGCGCAAAGCACGAACCACAATCGCTTCCCATTCTCCTCGGTACATTTCTCACACCTGCCGGCGAAAGATTAAGTGCCGCTGCCAGCGGGGAACCGGCTGAGGAAAGTCAGCGCGGTAATGCCCGCCCCGCGACTCGGTCCGCATCCAAGCTGCTTCGGTGACCAGATAAGCCACCTCTAGCATATCCTTGAACTCCATTTCCTCCAACGTGGTGGCCTCGTAGCGGTTGAGCGTATCCCAGCGGGCCAGCTGTCGCAGAGCTCGGGACAAACCCTCGGCGCAGCGCACCGGACCCACCCAGGTCTGCATCAAGTCGCGGAGCTCGCCTTTGAGTCGGGAGTAGTCCACCGGCGGGCCGGGGATAAGTCCTTCTCCCCGGGCCTCCCACCGCGCCGGTTTTTCTCCTACTCCACGCCGCGCGTACTCTACAATCCGTCCTCCAAAAACCAAGCCGTCTAGAAGCGAGTTAGATGCCAAGCGATTGGCCCCATGCACTCCGGGACACGCCACCTCACCGCAAGCGTAGAGGCCGCGCAGAGAAGTCTCGCCGTAAAAGCCCGTTTTCACCCCGCCCATGAAGTAGTGGGCAGCAGGGGCCACGGGGATGCGGTCGCGAGCCAGATCTAGCCCGTAAACCTTGAGCCGCTGGCTTATAGTGGGGAAGCGAGCGTGCACCAATTCCGGGTCGAGATGTTCCAGCGAAAGGTACACTACCTGGCTCCCGGTGCGCTCCAGCTCCTGGAGAATAGCGCGCACCACCACGTCCCGGGGAGCCAGTTCCGCCATGGGATGGTAACGAGGCATAAACCTCTCTCCCTGGGCGTTGAGCAGAATCCCTCCCTCTCCCCGCACCGCCTCCGAAATTAGAAAGCGAGGAAGCCCTTCCAGCAAAAGCACGGTAGGATGGAACTGGACGAATTCCAGGTCCATGACCTCCGCCCCCGCCCGGTAAGCGGCCGCGATGCCGTCGCCGGTAACCACTTCCGGATTAGTGGTGTGCTTATAGATCTGCCCCGCTCCCCCGGTAGCCAAGACCACCACCGGTGCCAGATAAGCCTTAAGCCTGAGCTCCCGCCAATCCAGGGCCAGGACGCCCCAGCAAACCCCCGAAGTGACCAGGAGATCCACCAGAAAATGATTCTCCATCACCGTGATCTTAGGGCTGGAACGCACCGCTTCCGAGAGTACGCGCTGGATCTCAGCTCCGGTCGCGTCTCCCATAGCGTGCAAGATACGCCGGCGCGTATGCGCCCCCTCCCGTGTTAGATCGAGGCGACCGTCGGCCCGGTCGAAGCGCGCTCCCAGACGCATGAGCTCCTCCACCCGCGCCGGTCCTTCGGTCACCAAGATCTCCACCGCCGTGGGATCGCATAGCCCCGCCCCCGCGGAAAGGGTGTCCTCGTAATGGTAAAGAGGGGAATCGTTGGGACCCACCGCCGCCGCGATCCCCCCCTGAGCGTGCTCGGTAGCCGTGTCATCTATGCCTCTCTTGGTCAAGACCAGCACGTCTTCCCAGTAGGCGCTGGCCGCGTGCGCCGTGTACAAACCAGCGATGCCGCTGCCGATCACCAGGAAGCCAACCTCGATCCGGTCCACTTCCTCCAGAGCGAAGTTGACTAAATAACGAGTGGCCATACACTCCCGCCCCCTATACTTTTAAATCCAGCATCCGCTCCACCGTGCGGTGGGCCCGTTCGCGGATGGCGGGCGGCACCTCTATCTGAGGCTTTAGATCCACCAGCGCCCGATACACCTTTTTCAGAGTGATCTTTTTCATATCAGGGCACACCAGGCAAGGAGAAGCCGAGTAGAAGCGCCGGTCAGGGTAGGCCTTGCGGAGCTGGTGCAAAAGTCCTTTCTCCGTCACCACAATGAACTCGCGCGCCGGGGACTGAGCCACGTAGCGCAGCATCCCCGATGTGCTGGCCACCGCGTGTCCCATGTCGATCACCTCGGGGCGGCACTCGGGATGCACTAACACCTCCGCGCCCGGATGAGCTTCCAACGCTTTCCGCACATGCACCGGCGTCACGTGCTCATGCACCCAGCAATAACCTTCCCATAGCACTATTTCCCTATCCGGATAAAAACGTTTCACGTAAAGCCCCAGATTGCGATCCGGAATAAAAAGAATGGTTGACTCCGAAGGGAGCTTGCCCACCACTTCCACCGCGTTAGCCGAAGTACAGGCCACGTCGCTCTCCGCCTTGACGGCGGCGCTGGTATTAACGTAGCAGACCACCAAACAATCTCCCAGGGCTTCCCTCCGGGCCCTCACTGCTTCCGGAGTGGCCATATCGGCCATGGGACAACCGGCGGTGAGATCGGGCAGCAGCACTTTTTTATCCGGGGAGAGAATAGCTGCCGTTTCCGCCATGAAATGCACCCCGCAAAAAACCAGCACCTTAGCTCGGATCTGAGCCGCCTGCCGGGAAAGCTCCAGAGAATCGCCCACGTAATCGGCTACGTCTTGCACCTCAGGACGCTGGTAATAATGAGCAAGGATCACCGCTTCTCGCTCCCGCTTCAACCTGCCAATAGCCTCCTGCAGTTCCCGGACGGCCTCGGCCAAAATACCATCTCCCCGGAATAAACTGTTGCGTCCAGATGTTGCTTAGATTTTAAGCAACCTGGAGGAATACTGTCAAGCGACCACGCGGTTGCGCTCGTCCAGCAGCACCACCCGCGGCCGCATCTCAATCGCCTCTTCCTCGCTCACCCAGGCATAAGCCATGATGATGATTTTGTCGCCGGGAACGGCGAGGCGGGCTGCCGCGCCGTTGAGGCAGACGACGCCCGAATTCTCCGGTCCGGCAATCAAGTAGGTCTCCAGCCGCGCTCCATTGTTGAGGTTCACCACCTGCACCTGCTCGTAAGGATGCATCCCCGCCGCTTGAAGCAGGGCCACATCCAGGGTGAGGCTTCCCTCATACTCCAAATTGGTTTCCGTCACCGTAGCACGGTGAATCTTGCTCCGCAACATAATCAGCTGCATGGCTAAGGGTGCACCTCCAGCAAGAGGTTATCTATCAGTCGGGTACGTCCCAGATAAGCAGCCACCGCCATAAGGTAAATCTTACCAGGCTCCAAGCACTCTGCCGCTTCCAAATCGGGCCAGCTAAGTATCTCGGCGTAGTCTAATCTGGCGCGGGGCTCCGTCCGAATGATACGGCGCAAATGCTCTTCCAACTCTGAAATCCGCCGTTCGCCCGAGTGCGCCAGCGATTGAGCAGAACATAGCGCCCGATAAAGCACCGTAGCCGCCTTCCGCTCCTCCGGGCTAAGATAGGTGTTGCGGGAACTCATAGCTAACCCGTCGGGCTCGCGTACGGTGGGGTGAACTTTGATACGCACCGGGAAATTAAGGTCGGCCACCAGGCGCTGAATAACCGCCACCTGCTGGGCGTCTTTGAGTCCAAAATAAGCGCTGTCGGGGCCGACCAGGTTGAAAAGCTTGGTTATCACCGTGGCCACTCCTTGGAAGTGTCCCGGGCGAGAACGACCGCACAGCACTGTGGTGAGCTTGCCCTGAACTTCTACACGGGTGGCGAAGCCGGGCGGATACATCTCCTCCACCGCGGGAGTGAAGAGTAAATCGGCACCAGCCTCGCGCACCAACTCCCGATCCCGTTCCGGATCGCGGGGATAGGTATGGTAGTCTTCTCGGGGTCCAAACTGCAGAGGGTTGACGAAGATGCTGACCACCACCCGGTCAATCTCCGCATCGGAGCGAGCCTGGCGGATCAAAGCCAGATGGCCCTCGTGCAGGAAACCCATTGTAGGCACCAGCCCTATGCGCTCTCCCCGAGCTCGGGTAGCGGTTACCCAGGACCGAAGCTCCGCGAGGGTGATTGCCTGTTTCATTCTCTCTCCTCCAGGAAAAGCCGATACTCTTCCTGCGTCATGGAGAAAGAATGCTCCGGGCCGGGAAAGACCCGGTTTTGCACCTCCTCCTGAAAGGCGAGCAGAGCTCCCTTAATTTGTTCCGCTAGATTGGCGTAGCGCTTAATAAACTTAGGGGTAAAGCCTCCGTACAGCCCCAGCAAGTCGTGCGTCACCAGCACTTGACCATCGCAGTGGGGACCGGCCCCGATACCTATGGTGGGGATGGGTAGGGAGGCGGTGATCTCCTGGGCCACCTCGGCGGGCACGCACTCCAGCACCAGAGCAAAAACCCCTGCTTCGGCCAAGGAACGGGCATCGCGGAGCAGGCGGCGGGCGACCGTCGCCTGCTTGCCCTGCACATGGTAGCCTCCCAATTGGTGAACGTACTGGGGGGTGAGCCCTATATGCCCCACCACCGGTATCCCGCTACGCACTATGGCTGCCACCGTAGGGGCCACCTCTTCTCCCCCCTCCAGTTTTACTGCTTCCGCCCCCCCTTCTTTCAAAAAGCGTCCCGCGTTGCGCACCGCTTCTTCCCGACTCACTTGATAAGATAAGAAAGGCATATCCCCCACCACTAGGGCGCGCTTGACCGCCCGGGACACCGCGCGGGTGTGGTGGAGCATTTCTTCCATGGTCACCGGAAGCGTATTAGCGTAGCCCAGCATCACATTGCCCACCGAATCCCCCACCAGCAGCGAATCGATGCCGGCCTCATCCAGCAAGCGGGCCATAGAATAGTCGTAGGCGGTGAGCATGGTAATAGGGCGCTTCTCTTTCTTCCAGTGGCGGAAATCGGCCGTGGTTACTTTACTCATGCCTTACTAACCTCCTCTAACAGCGCTCTCAGCTCTTGCGCCTTCTCTTCGGGCAACCCCTGCTCCTGAGCTATCTTTAAAGTGTAAAGACCCAAAGCGCGGTAAAGTTCCCATTCCTCGGGACGGAGAGCTTCCCGATGCCTCCGGATAGTTTCCCTATCACCTCTCGCCACTGGACCGGTGAGAGCTCCCACCGCGCCCAAAGCGAGCACGTTGTTTAAAGTTCCTTGAATAAGGGGAAGAAAGGCTGGCATAATCTGTTCCTCCGGTAGCCCCGCCCTCACCGCCAGCCGCTTCATAAAGTGCAGTAAACTCACCAGATAATTGGAGGCCACACAAGCCGCTGCGTGGTACAGCGGTTTATTCGCGGAGCGAAGCAGCCAGAAAGAGCCCCGCAGATCGGCCACTATCAAGCGAGCCAACTCCTCTGCCCGCTCATCTCCCTCGAAGGCGAAAAAACTCCCAGTCAAAAGCTCCGCTGCCGTCTCCCGATCGGCGAAAGACTGCAAGGGGTGCAGGGAAAAGGTAATGGCTCCCGCAGTAGCTGCCAAGCGCAGCACCTCAGCCGATAAAGAGCCGCTGGCGTGAGCTACCCACTGCCCGGCACGGAATCCTCCCTTTTGAGCTATGGCTTCCGCCACCGCTGCGATGGCGTCGTCTGGCGTGGTTATGAACACCAA
This sequence comes from Desulfothermobacter acidiphilus, assembly GCF_052073645.1. Lineage (GTDB taxonomy): Bacteria > Bacillota > Desulfotomaculia > Desulfotomaculales > Ammonificaceae > Desulfothermobacter > Desulfothermobacter acidiphilus. Next base: position 1,504,943 of record NZ_CM125440.1, read on the forward strand.
ATCGGCGCCGCGGGCCACCTCCTCCGGCGTGGCCACTTCTGCTCCCACCTTGCTGGCCAAATAGCAAGCGGAAGGGCGGCTGCGACTGGCGATTGCCACCACTGGGTACCCCTGCTCCTTCAGCCCCACCGCTAAGGCCGTCCCCACGCGTCCGGCCCCTACAATGCCCACCGTAGGACGATTCAAGACCTCACCTCCTACCCGACAGCGATAAAAATAAAAACCCCCGGACGGCTCCGGAAGGTCTTTGCTTCTCTTATCCACCGTCCGTCTTGGTCCACGGGGGATCCAAGCGGGCCTCCTTGTTTTTCTCTCCAGCACTAGCGGTGCAGCTCATCCTGGATGCCGCCCGCGATCACTCCAATTTTATTCTATTCCCAGCTGGCCTCGCAAGAGTCGTGAAAGATGAAATACCCGCTGATGGGTCTCCTCATCGTAGTACCGCAAGCCGCTGGGGAGCTTTCCCCGGGGGCCTAAATTAGGTATATCCTTTAGGCCAACTAAAAAACCCCACAAATCTTCAAAAGAAGGAATATACTCGGCGTAGGGAAAAACGTACGTGAAAACCTGGCGCAAAAGCCGGTACAGACGATCGAAACCTGCGCTCCGCAGTCCCGAAAAGGCCGAGGTGCCTTGCACCGCCACCACGCCCGGGCTGGCCAGCACCTGGTGCAGCCGCTGGTAGAAATCGAGGCTATGCACGGTGCTGGCCGGGCCCACCGTATCATCAGTGACATCCACAACTACCACATCGAAGGGTTCCCCGTGGTACTGCTGCAAAAAACGAGCCACATCGCCAAAAATCAGTTCCACCCGCGGATCGTCCAGAGGCATCCGCTCCAGGTACTCTTGACAGAGTTGCACCACCTCTCTATCGATGTCCACCGCCACCACCCGCTCCACGCCAGGATAACGCAAAACCTCCCTGACCACTTTGCCTTCCCCGGTGCCGCAAATCAGCACCCGGCGGGGCTCAGGGTGGGCCAGCATTCCCGGATGCACCAGGAGCTCGTGATAGATAAATTCGTCTCTTTCAGCCGATTGAATCTCGCCGTCCAGAAAAAGGCACCGTCCCCAACCTTTTAGGTCCATAATTTCCACCTGCTGGTATAGAGTACGCCGGGCCACCAGCACTTCGTTAACCTGATAAACCCGGTACCCTCCCACATCCGGGGTCCAGTACCAGCGACCTGAGGGGTCCAGCCCCCAGCGCTCCTCGCTAATCGCCAAAACCACTTCCCCCTCCTCTTCTTGCTACCCCCCGGCAAATGGCACCCCAGAGCAGAACCACAAGTCCCGCCGTCTCTTCACCATCACCAGCGCCTCTGAGCTCCAGGGGGTGGAAATGAGAAACGAACCGGAGCATTCCGCCCTTACTATAACAAAGGGTTAACCTGGGAGCAAGCGCGCCCGTAACCCGGACACTATCCGCGGCAGTATTTCTCCGGCCCGGCCCCGCAGCACCACCGTGGCCCGCTCGTCAACCGGAGTGGGATCCTGGTTGATGATGACCAGCTGCCGCGCGTAATCCACCAGCCCAGCCACTGGGTACACCATCAGGCTGGAACCGATCACAAGTAGCAAATCGCAGCCCTGGCGCAGAAAGACCAGAACTCGGTGAAAATCGGCCGCCATCGGCTCTCCGAAAAGCACCACCTGGGGCCGCAAAACCCCGCCACAAGAGCAGCGAGGAGGCAGATCTCCTTTCTCCCAGGCCTCATCGGCCAAAGCGAAGGGAGCCGGGCGCTGACAGCGGGTGCAGATCAGATGCTCCAGATGGCCGTGCACCTCCCATACCACGCGCGAGCCCGCTTTGCGATGCAAACCGTCAATGTTTTGAGTAATTATTCCGCGCAACCTACCCAACTTTTCCAGCTCGGCCAGAGCCAGGTGTGCCGGATTGGGCTGAGCTCGGCGGTAGTCCCGCCACAAGGGTAGAAAAAAACGGTAAAAACGAGCCGGGTCCCGCCGGAAAGCCTCCCCCGTGGCCAAGGAACATGCCTCAGGGTTGGACCACAAACCCGTGCCCGGAGAGCGAAAGTCAGGGATGCCACTCTCCGTGCTCACCCCGGCTCCCGTCAGGGCATAGGTCTGGGAAGCCCGGGACAGCAATTCAACCACCCGGTCAACCGCTTTCCCATCCATATCCTTCCACCACCTCCACCTCTTGCTCCCGAGCCAGATTAGCAGCCCATAGAGCAGCTTTTTCCCCATTGGGAAGGACTAACTCCGGCAGCAAAGCAGCCAGCGGTACCACTACAAACGCCCGCTCCGCAAGGCGGGGATGGGGTAAGGTGAGTTCCTCCGCCTGCCAGCTAAGATTCCCGTAGAGCAGCAGGTCCAGATCAATGGGTCGAGGCCCCCACCGCTCCTCTTCCTGGCGCCGCCGCCCCAAGCGCCACTCTATGGACTGCAGCGCCGCCAGCAAGGTGAAAGGAGAAAGATAGGTAGATATAAGGGCCACGGTATTGTAGAAGGGCGGCTGATCCGTCTTTCCCCAGGGCGATGAGCGGTAGAGAGGGGCTACCCGCTTTACCTTCACTCCCGGGAGCTCCCTCAGGGCCGCCAGCGCCGCCTGCAATTGCTGGCGCTTATCTCCCAAGTTGCTTCCCAGCCCTATCAGCGCCTGAACCGGCCGGGCCCGCCGGTACCGGTCGAGCTCCACCCCTACCCGCTCGAAGCGGCCTGGCAAGGGGGCCCCAGGTTTATCCACTCGCACCCGCACGCGCCGCAACCGGGGAAAACAGGCCCACAGCAGATCGATTAGCGCCTGGGCCAAAGCCTCCAGCAAGAGAAAAGAACGGTGGGTCACCACTTTCTCAGCCACCTGGTAAACTTCCTGGTAATTAATAGTCTGATAGAGCTCGTCCCGGTGCCCCGCAGCCTTCAGATCGAGGTAGAGCAGCAGATCCAGGCGGAACGCTTGAAAACGGTCGCGCTCTTCGGGCAGCACCCCGTGTTTACCGCTGAACCATAACCCCTCCATGTGGATCCTATCCGGCAAAGCTCTTCCCCCTCACCAGGGCGTCGGTCATGCGTGCCACCCGCACCATAGCCTTGACATCGTGCACCCGCACGATGTCCGCCCCCTTAACTATACTCACGGCCACCGCCGCCGCGGTGCCTTCCAGCCTCTCCTCTACCGGCAAGCCGAGAGCGTAACCTATGAAGGACTTGCGGGAGGGTCCCACAAGCAAGGGCAGGCCCAGCGATTTTAACTCTTCCAGCCGCCGCAGCACTTCGAGATTTTGCTCTGGCGTCTTGCCGAAACCGATACCCGGGTCGAGGATGAGATGCTCGCGCGGAATACCGGAGGCCAGGGCACAGTCCACCCGCTCGCTCAGGTGATCGATTATATCTCCCATGAGCTCCCGGTAGCGGGGAGAGGGGGGATTATGCATCAACACCACCGGAACCTCGTAGCGAGCTACCACCGAAGCCATGCCGGGATCAGCCAGCGCCCTTTGATCGTTGATGAGGTGCGCCCCCTTACGCAGAACCTCCTCCGCCACCACCGCTTTAGAAGTGTCAACAGAAACCGGCACCGGGAGCTCCGGCAGAATAGCCTCCAGCACGGGGATAATCCGGCGGAGCTCTTCCTCGGGGGGCACCGGCGTATGCCCCGGCCGGGTGGACTCCCCACCCAGATCGATAATATCGGCTCCTTCCTCTACCATTTCCAAAGCCCGCGCCCGCGCCGCTTCCACCGTGCTGTAGCGGCCACCGTCGGAAAAAGAGTCGGGCGTAACATTTAAAATGCCCATGACCAGAGTCCGCTCTCCCAGCACCAGCTCCTTCCCCCGGCAACGAAGACGGAAGGGCCGGAGGCCCTCAGCGTTTACCAGCACCTGGGACAGCCGCTCGGCCAAGCGGGGCAAACCGAAGGGCTGTCGCTTAAGCTTAGCCACAAGCAGGCGGAATTGCTTCAAGGTGCCCAAGAGCAGCACATCGGTGCGTTCCACAGTGTAGTTAATGGCCCCCTTCATTACCACCGCCTCCCCGCCCCGAGCCAGCATCTCCTGCTTGAGGATATTGGCTTGTACCGGAGTCAGATCTCGCACCTTGACCGCCCGGAAAACCGCCTTGGGAGCCATGATCTTCTGCCCGGGCTCATCGGCCCCTATCTCGGCAATCTCTCGCAGCGCCGCAGCCAAATCGGGAATGCTGATCACCCGCACCAGCTATCCTACCCGCCTTTCAAAAACAAGGTCGCAGAGCCCAAACCCCTGCGACCTAAGAATTAGGCAACCAACAACCTGGTTCCTGCTAGCGCACCAAAGCGTTATCCACCATCTCCATAAGGTACTTGATTTGAATGGGCATCTTGTACTCCCGCTTCATGTCGGTAAACTGGTCGAAGCAGTTGTGGCAGGGAGAAACCAGAATCTTGGCGCCGGTGCGCTCGATCTGCTGTTTTTTCAAAAGCGCCTTTTGCATCCGCACCCGCTTCTGATCCAACGCCAGGGCACCACCGCCGCCACCGCAGCAGATGTTGTACTCCCGGTTGGGCCACATCTCCACGAAGTCCTCCACCACCTGGCTCAAAACATAGCGCTGCGGCTCCACTACCCCACCCTTACGCACGACATTGCAGGGATCGTGCAGAGTGACGCGCTCTGGGTTCTTGCTCTTGTCCACTTTAATCCGTCCGTCTTTAATGATCTCCGCCAGGAACTCCACCATGTGGAGAATGGGGTACTCGAAAGGCACCCAGTTCTTGGCCCCGAAAACTAGGGCCCAGTAGCCGTGGCCGCATTCGGTGCAAACCAAACGCTGGCAACCAAGATCCTTGAAAGCATCCACCGTAAACTGCATAATCTTGGTGGCCATGTCGTCGCGGCCGTCAAACAGGCCAAAGTTAGTGACATCGAAAGACTTGGTCGAAATGGTCCAGCTGACCCCGGCCGCGCTGAAAATACGGTACATGGTCTTCAAAGCCTCAGGGTAAACACCGATCTCCCGCGGGTGCAGCAGGAGAAAGATCTCCGCCCCCTTAACATCGACCGGGAACTTGATGGAATCGTCCCCCATCTCGTCGCGGAGCTCCTCCGCCATCCACTCCACCGTCTCCACAAAATCCTCTAGCGAGACCCCCATCTGGTTGCCGGTGCGAACATGCATCTCGGTAGTCTCCTGCAGAGTACCCGAAGCCTTAAGGCCGAACTTGCCCCGGATGCAGCGGATCACATTGGGCATATTGATCCCCATGGGGCACTCCATGGTGCAGCGCCCGCACTGGTTGCACAACCACACAAAGGGATCGTTCAGGGTTTCCTCGCGCAAACCCAGCACAATTTCCCGCATAAAGCGACGCGGTTCCATGCCCTCGACCAGGCCGGTGAATTCACAGCCGGCGTCGCAGGTACCGCAGGAAAGACAGTAATTGAAGTTGAGGCGCGTGTCCTGGGGAACAATCTTCTGCGCTATTTCATCCCTGAAAGTGGGATCGGCCGCCTTACTCAGCTCCAATGCCATTTTTATCCCTCCAAAATCGCAGGCAATTTTAAGCCGGCCGGGATCCACCGGGCGGCGACCCCGGCCAAAACCTTTTAGGAAAGCAGGGCCTCGATCTCAGCGAACACCTGCTCGTCAGTAAAGCCGCCCATGGTGATAGCTTTGGATGGGCAGGCCGCCGCGCACACACCGCAGCCTTTGCAAACCGCCTCGTTGATCACCGCGACCTTGTTGACCTCGTCGAAGGTAATAGCGTTGTACGGACACAGGTTAACGCAAATGCGGCAGCCCGAGCACCTGGCTGGATCGACCTTGGAAACGATGCCACCCGCCAAAATAGCGTCTTTGGTGAGCACGGTGGCCGCTCGCGCCGCTGCGGCTTTGGCCTGCGCCACCGACTCGTCCAAGAACTTAGGAGCGTGAGCCAAACCGCAGAGAAAGACACCATCAGTGGCGAAGTCCACCGGACGGAGCTTCATGTGCGCCTCCAGGTAGAAGTCGTCCATGCCGCAGGTCACCTTGTAAAGTTGACCCACTTCCCGAGCGTCCTCAGGTCCGAGCACCGCCGCACTCAGGGCCAACACGTCGGCATCGATGACCAGCTCCTCCCTGAGGATGGGGTCGTAGGTAGTGATCCTGAGCTTATCTCCTGCCGCCTCCACCTGGGGTTTACGATCCAAACTGTAACGGATGAAAACGATCCCCTTCTCCCGCGCCTGGCAGTACATATCCTCCAGGAGACCGTAAGTGCGGATATCCCGGTAAAGAATGTAAACTCGAGCCTGAGGGTTCTTCTCCTTGAACTTGAGGGCGTTGCGGATGGCTTCGGTGCAGCAGACGCGGCTGCAATACATCCGGGGTTCTTCCCGGGAACCCACGCAGTTGATCATGGCCACCGTGTTGGCTCCCTCCACGGGTGCCTGCCCCTTGAGCAGCGCCTCTTCAAACTCCAACTGAGTCACCACCCGGGGATCTTGCCCGTACAGATACTCGGTGGGCTTGTATTCCCGGCCGCCGATAGCGATCACCGTAGCTCCGTGGTGAATCTCCTGGCCATCGGAAAGCTTGCTAACGAAGTTGCCCACGTAACCGCTAGCCTCCACCACCTTGGTGTTGAGGTGCACGGTGATGTTGGGATGAGATTTGACCGACTCGATTAAATTATTGAGGATAGGAGCCACTTCCTTGTTCTCGGGGGTGAAAAAGTGCAGGCGCCGCGCCAAGCCGCCGAGCTCCTTATCCTTCTCCACCAGATCCACCTTAAAGCCCTGGTTGGCTAACTCTAGAGCCGCAGTCATGCCCGCCGCACCGCCACCGATCACCAGCACCGAGGGGTTGACCGGCACCGGTACCAGCGAAAGAGGCTGAGCCAAACGCACCTTACTAACCGCCGCGCGTACCAAATCCTTGGCTTTCTGGGTGGCTACTTCCTTATCCTTCATATGCACCCAAGATACCTGCTCCCGGAGGCTGGCGAAGGCGAAAAGGAAGGGATTGAGGCCGGCCTCACGGATGGTAGCCTGAAAGAGAGGCTCGTGCGTGCGCGGCGTGCAGGCCGCCACTACCACGCGGTTAAGATTGTGCTCCTTGATCTTCTCCTGGATTAGTTGCTGGGTATCCTGCGAGCAAGTATAAAGGTTATTGGCCGCGTAGACCACATTGGGCAGGGTTTTGGCGTACTCGGTGACCTCGGGGACGTTCACCACACCACCAATATTGATACCGCAGTGGCAGACAAAGACGCCGATACGCGGCTCCTCCTGGGTAACATCCCGCTCCGGTGGAAGCTCTTCTCGCTTCACCAGGCTGCCCCTCACCGAAGAAAGCAAGGTTTGCGCCGCCGCCGCTGCCGCGCTGGCTTCCATAACTGTCTGAGGAATATCCATCGGGGTGCGGAAAGTGCCACAAACGAATATACCGGGCCGAGAAGTGGCCACCGGATTGGACTCCAAAGTTTTACAGAAATCGTAATGGTTGAGTTCCAAACCCAGCACCTTGGCCGTTTCGACAGCCGTCTTAGCGGGTCGTAATCCTACCGAAAGCACCACCATATCGAAATCTTCGCGCTTGATTTCGCCTGACTCATCGGCGTAACGGATGCACAGATCGCCTTCCTTCTCCCCAGGCTCAATGGAGAAAATCCGCGCCCGGATGAAACGGATGCCGTCCTTCTTAGCCTTCTCGTAATAGGCCTCGAAGCCCTTGCCGTAGGTCCGCATATCCATATAAAAGATGGCGGTATCCAGCGGCTCCGCGCTGTGCTCCTTAGCAATCATGGCCTCTTTGATAGCGTAAGTACAGCAAACCGAAGAGCAGTAAAGCCCCTTTTCGATGTTGCGGTTACGCGAGCCCACGCACTGAATCCAGGCGATTTTCCGAGCCTCCTTCCGGTCAGAAGGGCGCACCAAATGGCCGCCGTAAGGACCAGAAGCGCTCAGAATGCGCTCGAACTCGATGCTAGTCACCACATTGGGGTAGACACCGTAGCCTAAAGGTTTAATTTCGTTGGGTACGTATTCATCGAAACCGGGGGCCAGAACTATGGAGCCCACGTTGAGAGTGAGGTTTTTCTCGGTGTCATCGAAATTAATGGCTCCACGCTGGCAAGCCTTAGCGCACAGACCACAGGGGGGCTCTTTACCTGCAGCCTTGGCCTTTTCCATATGCAAGAGACGGAGACACTTGGAAGCATCGATCATATAGGCAGCCGGAACCGCCTGGGAGTATTTGATGAAGATGGCTTTGCGCTCGCCCAGTCCCTCGTTAAACTCGTCCTTCACTTTGACCGGGCACTTGGCCGCACAATCACCGCAGGCCACGCACTTGGTGATGTCTACGTAGCGGGGAGCCTGTTTGATACTGACCGTGAAGTTGCCGGGTTCACCGCTTATCCCGGTGATGGTAGCGTTGGTCACTAACTGGACATTAGGATGTCGCCCACATTCCACCAGTTTGGGAGCAAGGATACACATGGAACAGTCGTTAGTGGGGAAAGTTTTATCGAGCTGGGCCATCACACCACCGATGGCCGGGGAACGCTCAACCAGATAAACGTAATAACCACTCTCGGCTAGGTCAAGGGCCGCCTGGATACCAGCTACGCCCCCACCCACCACCATTACTGCACCGATCTTGTCAGACATGCAACATCACACCCGCCCTCCTCGAAATTTTCCGGAACCAGCCTGAAATGCTTTTAAACACGCTACCCCGCCTCCTTCCTCGCTTCTCAGCCCTCCCTTCCCTCAATGCCGAGTGAGCCCGGTGACGAAAGGGCCTGCAGCAGCAAGCTATCTCGCTGAGTCAAGTATATTAATTTCGTTCTAACTTGTCAATCACTTCGCCATCTTCTGCGCCTCGAACCACTTACCAACTCTGGCGCCAGGCGATCGGCATCCGCCGTCCCATACCAAAGGCTTTGGAAGTCACCCTCAGACCTGGTGCCGCCTGCCGGCGCTTGTACTCCGCCCGGTCCACCCGTCGAATTACTTCTTCCACCAAGGCCTGCTCAAAACCCCGGGCCGCTATCTCCCGGACCGGAAGGTTTTCCTCTAAATAGGCCTTAAGAATGGGATCGAGCACCCTGTAGGGGGGTAAAGAGTCTTCGTCGCGCTGGTTGGGCCGGAGCTCAGCCGATGGGGGTTTCAACAGCACGCTTTGCGGAATGAGCTCGCGCTCCCGGTTGATGTATCGCGCCAGTTCGTAAACCATGGTTTTGGGGACGTCGGCCAGAACCGCCAAGCCTCCCGACATATCTCCATAAAGAGTGCAGTAGCCCACCGCTAGTTCAGATTTATTTCCGGTGCTCAGAACCAGATGGCCTTCCCGGTTGGAGATGAACATGAGGATGTTGCCGCGAATACGCGCCTGAATATTTTCTTCTGCCACATCAATTAAAGGCAAACCATCAGGGTTCAGGGTTTTGAGGTAAGCAGTGAAGATCTCTTCGATGGGGATGACCCGCCAACCGATGCCCAGGTTATGCGCCAGCTCTTCCGCATCGCGCAAACTTTCCGGGGAGGAATACCGGGAGGGCATCCCTACCCCCAGCACGTTCTCTGGCCCCAGGGCGGCTGCCGCCAGCGCTGCCACCACCGAGGAGTCGATCCCGCCGCTAAGACCCACAACCGCTTTCTGGAAGCCCGTCTTGCGGAAGTAATCCCGTATTCCCAATATAAGAGCCGAGTAAACGTCGGATATATCTTCGGCCACCTCGGAAGGATCCTTTCCCACCGCCGGGGCTGTGATGTCCACCACCGTAAAGTCTTCCTCAAAGGGTTTGCCCTCCCAGATAATCTTGCCGGTCGCGTTAAGACAGATACTCGAGCCGTCAAAAATAAGCTCATCATTTCCCCCCGCCTGGTTAACGTAGACCAGCGGTCGACGATACTTGCGAGCTATGTAGGCCAACATATCAGCCCGCAAGCGTCTCTTCCCGTAATGATACGGCGAGGCGGAGATATTGATTAACAACGTCGCTCCTTGAGCGTTCAACTCTGCCACTGGATCTACTTCATAAATTGGTCTTTGCCAGTAATCTTTGTCATTCCAGATGTCTTCGCAGACCGTAAGGCCCAGCACCTCTCCCCGGAACACTAAAGATTGCCGCCGCGCTGCTGGTTTGAAATACCTGGTTTCGTCGAAAACGTCGTAGCTCGGCAAAAGCGTCTTGTCCTGTCGTCCGACAAGTTTCCCCTCCGCAAAGAGGAGAGCAGCGTTGAAAAGCTTGTCCCCTTCTCTAATAGGCGCTCCCACCAAGATTCCTATTCCTTGGCTAGCCAGCGCTATTTCTTCCGCCAGTGCCCGCTCTACCGCTACCAGCATCTCCTCCCGGTAGAGAAGATCTCGAGGCGGATAGCCCACCAGTACCAGTTCCGGGAAAATTACGAACTCCGCTTGGCTGGCCTTTGCCCGAGCCACACCTTTCAAGATTTTCCTTGTATTACCCTTGACGTCGCCCACCGTAGGATTAAGCTGCACCAGGGCCAACTTCAAGCACCGCACACCCCCATGGAGATCCGGGCTAACCACCCAGAACCCGGCAAAGGTTCGCTAAGAAACGCGCGCGTAGATCTCGATCCCTTTCCCACTGCCTCACCGTGTCCTCCTTAAGTCTAGCCGATGCTTCCGATCCGGCAAAGTCCTCAAGTTCTTCCCGGTAGATCTCAGCCCAGTGAGCAACCATTGCTGGCGTAACCTCAAGGTGAAACTGTAAAGCCCAGGCACAATCCCGATAGACGAAAGCCTGGTTAGTGCAGGTGTCTCCTTTTGCCAGAAGGATAGCGCCTTCGGGCAGATCGAAAGTATCGCCGTGCCATTGAAAGACCCAAAACTCCTCCGGCAAGTTCTGAAAAAGAGGAGTTTTCTTCCCTGCCTCTGTCAGGCGTATCTTGTACCACCCGATCTCCTTTACCGCGTTAGGATTGACCGCTGCCCCCAGCGCCCGGGCAATAAGCTGTCCTCCCAGACATATTCCCAACACCGGTACACGCCTGCTTATTGCGTTGCGTATAAGTTCTTGTACCTTGTAAAGATAAGGATAGGCCTCCTCTTCGTAGGCTCCCATGGGGCCGCCCAACACTATCAAGGCTTTGTAGCTAGCTATTGTTTCTGGTAAAGTAGCCCCCGGTTGATCCATTACGCGAATGTCTAACTCCCACCCTTCACTGGAAAGAACTTCGGCCAGAAGTCCTGGACCCTCGCAAGCTACATGCTGCACCATTAAGGACCGCAACATTTTATTCTATTCCCCCGTTCGACTTTTTATTTTTAATCTTAACCAAAAGAGGGCCCACAGACGAGGGTGCAGACTATTCCTGCACGTGGCGATCACGGTGAAGCTCCGAGATAGCCCAAGGCCCCCCTAAAGGGGAGCCTTTGCGTACAGCTTACGGGAGTAAGGACGCCAGGCGAATATTGCTAGCCGACCCCTGCCACTTAGGAACAACAGGAGCGGCTTCACCACTTTCAAACCGGTATGATACAGTTTTCTTTAAGCCTAAAGTGCCTTTTCACCTCGCTCCCCAGTGCGCACGCGCACTGCATCCTCCAAATTCGAAACGAAAATTTTCCCGTCACCGATCTCCCCGGTGCGGGCGACTTCCAGTATAAGCTTCACCACCTCTTCCACTTGATGATCGGGTACTGCAATTTCAACCTTGACCTTGGGCAACAGGTTGATAGAATACTCACGGCCACGGTAAACCTCGGTCCAACCCCGCTGCGTCCCGCAACCCATTACCTGATAGACGGTCATGCCGTGAATGCCAAATTTGCCCAGAGAATCTTTAACGGCCTCTAACTTCTCCGGTCGTATAATGGCTTCTATCTTCTTCAAAGCCAATCACCCCCTTCAGGCTTTCCAAAGTTTTAGAGACGATAAGCTTCCTCGCCGTGCAGGGTAATGTCCAAGCCCGATACTTCCTCACTATAGGTGGCGCGAAGCGAGGTTAAGAGCCCCACGACCCTCAGTATAACCAGGGTGGCCAACGCCGCGAAAACCCAAGTAGCGACCACTCCCACGGCCTGGATTCCCAACTGCGCCGGATTGCCGAAAAAGAGGCCGTTAGCCCCGGCCGCATTAACCGCCTTTGAAGCAAAGAGCCCGGTCGCCAAAGCACCCCACGTACCGCCGATACCGTGAACTCCGAAAACATCCAGAGCATCATCGTACCCAAGCCGCGGTTTCAGCACTGCTACCGCCAGGTAGCAAACTGCTCCTGCCACTAACCCAATAATCACCGCCGGTAGTGCGCTCACGTAGCCTGAAGCTGGTGTAATGGCTACCAATCCGGCCACGCAACCGCTGGCCACTCCCAAAGCGGTAGTCTTGCCGTGGTGCAACCACTCCACCACCATCCAAGAAAGTGCCGCAGCTGCCGCCGCCGTATTGGTGACCACGAAAGCGCTAGCCGCCAAATCGTTCGCTGCCAGGGCACTACCGGCATTGAAGCCGAACCACCCAAACCACAAAAGAGCCGCGCCTAGTAATGTCATCGGCAAGTTATGAGGAAGCATCGGCTCTTCCCCGTAACCCCGCCGTCTCCCCAAAAGCAAGGCAGCTACCAGTCCGGAAACTCCTGAGCTTATATGCACTACTGTGCCACCCGCGAAGTCAAGCGCTCCTAAGTTTCGGATCCAGCCGTCGACACCCCATACCCAGTGAGCCAGCGGGGCGTAAACGAAGGTACTCCAAAGAAGGACAAAAGCCAGGAAAGCCGGGAAGCGCATACGCTCTACAATTGCGCCTGAAATCAAGGCCACGGTAATGATAGCGAACATCATCTGGAAGGCCACAAAAGCTAATTGGGGAATGGCCGAAGCATAGTCAGGATTAGGCTCAGCCCCGACTCCTTTAAGACCCAGCCACGAAAGTCCACCTATCAAATGAGCATGATCCGGTCCGAAAGCTAAGCTATACCCCCACAATACCCACTGGACAGAAATCAAGACCAAGGCAATGAAGCTCAGCATGAGGGTATTCAGTGCGTTCTTTCTACGCACCATACCTCCGTAGAAGAAGGCCACGCCTGGAGTCATCAGCATTACCAGGGCGGAAGAAGCCAAGACCCAAGCCGTGTCCCCCGAATCCACCTTGGGTTCACCCGCCCAGGCCAACCCCGGCAACGCTAACAGCAACCAAAACGCTAAAACTAAGGTATTCAAACGCCTCACGTCTACCACTCCTTCCCTAAAGATTTCGGGTAACTTTAGAGATGAGTCCTTTAAAACTCCCCTCCACCTAACTTTCCACCTCCTTTCAGTAGCATCTAAAAGAAAAGCGCCCACCGGAGGCATCAAAACCTTCCGACGGGCGCCATTGCCCCAGGGCGTCTTTTTGCCCTATCAGCTTTTTCTAAAAGATCCGGAACTCTTAATAATGGCCTCGGCAACAGCTCGCATACTAGTACGCCGCTTCATACTCTCGCGTTGTATTTGGCGGTAAGCTTCTTCTTCGGATATTCCCAGGGCCTTCATCAAGAAGCCTTTAGCCCTATCGACCACTTTCCTGGTCTCTAGCTTCTCCTGTAGTTGCTCCACTTTTAGCCTCAAGGCGTTTATCTTGGCAAAATTAGCTTCCGCCTGCAATAGCGCTAGATACAAATCCACTTCACGCACCGGTTTAGCACACGCTGCCACAACGCACTCCGAGGAAAGCAAAGCCTCAGCCCCAGAGTTAAACGGCGAAAGCAAAAGTATTACCGGAATCTGCATTTCCTGGCCAAAAGCATCTAACAGTTGCTCCATCACAAAACCCGGTCCCACGCTATCATCCACTATTACCAAATTCGGAGCCTGTGACCGCAAGAGTCTAACCCCTGCTGGGCCGGTAGAAGTGGCAAAGGCAACAATCCATCCCTCCATCTGCAACTGCCGCTGAAGGAAGACCCGAGTCTCATTATCAGAACAGAATATCAAGACTCGCAATTTGGTTCACCCACATTCACTAGCAGTATCGCCCTCCCTTCTAAGCATCTTAATTATGGGCTGCAGTTAACGCAACGACCCTCGAAATCCTAAATATCAAAATAAAGCGCAAATTCGTAGGGGTGGGGGCGTAGGCGCATAGCGTTCACTTCGCTGCGCTTCCAGTCGATCCAAGCTTGGATAAGATCCTCGGTGAAAACCCCGCCCGCCAAGAGAAAATCGTGATCCGAAGCGAGCCTCTCTAATGCGTCTTCCAATGACCCTGGTAATCCTGGCAAAGCGTTTAACTCCTCCGTGGACAACTCGTAGATGTCCTTATCCAGGGGCTCTCCGGGATAGATTTTATTTTTTATACCGTCAATTCCCGCCAGCAGCAGGGCGGCAAAAGCCAGATATGGATTGCACGAAGGGTCGGGTGGACGATACTCTATGCGCTTAGCGTTGGGGCTATTGGAATACATGGGTATCCGGACAGCAGCGCTACGGTTGCGCTGCGAATAAGCCAGATAAACCGGGGCCTCAAAACCAGGAACTAAACGCTTGTAAGAATTAGTGGTGGGACTGCAGAAAGCAGCCAGCGCAGGCCCGTGCTTTAGAAGCCCGCCGATGTAGTAAAGAGCCAGTTCGCTTAACTGAGCGTAGCCCTTGGGGTCGAAGAAAAGGGGCTTCCCTTCCTTCCAAAGGCTCTGGTGCACGTGCATACCCGAGCCGTTATCTTGGAAAATAGGCTTAGGCATAAAGGTTACCGTTTTTCCGTGCCTGCGGGCGACGTTCTTGACTATGTATTTGAATAACATCAATTGGTCTGCCATTTGAGTAAGAGGGGCAAAACGCATATCGATCTCCGCCTGACCTGCTGTGGCTACCTCGTGGTGGTGGCACTCCACCACTATCCCGCAGCGCTGCATGGTCGTGACCATCTCGCTGCGAAGGTTCTGGAAGTTATCGGTGGGAGGGACAGGAAAATATCCTTCTTTGTAGCGGGGTTTATAGCCAAGATTCGGGTTTTCCTCGCGCCCCGAGTTCCAGAAGCCTTCGATTGAGTCTATAAAGTAGTAGCCACAATGCTGATTCTGGTCAAACCTTATGTCGTCCAGAATGAAAAACTCCGCTTCCGGTCCCCAGTAGCTGACATCAGCGATGCCTGTTGATTTGAGGTAAGCTTCCGCTTTCTGCGCAATGTAACGTGGATCGCGCTCGTAGGCCCCCCTCACGGGATCGAAAACATTGCAAATAAGACTCAGAGTCGGTATTTCACAGAAGGGATCGATAACCGCCGTGCTGGGGTCGGGAATTAAGATCATGTCACTCTCATGAATGCTTTTGAACCCCCGGATGCTTGAGCCATCGAAACCTACGCCCTCCGTAAAGCTCTCTTCGGTCAGTGCCTCCGCTGGGATGGTCATGTGTTGCCACAGGCCGGGAAGATCGATAAATTTGAGATCCACAAATTCTACCTGCTGCTCCTTTACCATTTTGAGAACCTCTCTAGCGGTGAGTTCCATGACTTCCCTCAACCTCCTAGCAAATTTTGGATATCAAAACTAAATAGGCCCCTCCGGTAGCCATTACAAACTACCGAAGGGGCCCCTTCGCCCCAAAACGACTATAGCAATTAGCTATTTAAGTATATAACGTAGCCTGCGAGGAGGTCAACCACCGGCGGCGCCTGGTAACAGAATTTTAAAAGTTAGTTCTCAGAGCGCCCCCATCATGTCATGGACAGCGGCCAGCAAACTCTCCGCTTTCAGCTCCTCCAAGGGATAGTAATGAGCGCCCAGCATGTTGGCCAGCCGACGGGCGAGGCCGAAACGCAAAAAACCCTCCTGCTCCACATCCACCACCAGCGTCTTTATCCTCTCCTCTTCGCGCAGCAACGCCGCTAAGCGCTCCAACTCCTCCCAGGGATTGCCTCCCCCCAGCGTTACATTGGCCCTGCCGTCAGACACAATAACTATCAGAGGAGTCTGGTCGGGGTCACGGCGCAGGTGAGCTTGAGCCACTTCGTAAGCTCGGAGCAAACCCGCCGCTAGAGGGGTACGCCCTCCCGTGGGGATTGCTTTCAGCTGGATGTGAGCGAGCTCCACGCTATTGGTGGGAGGAAGCACCACCTCTGCCCGCTCCCCTTTGAAGACCACCATCCCCACCTTGTCCCGCTTCTGGTAAGCATCGAGCAACAGAGAAAAGATGGCCCCTTTGGCCGCCACCATCCGCTGCTGAGCTCCCATCGAACCGGAAGCATCCACCACGAAAAGGAGAAAGTTACCTATGCGTTTCTCCCTCTCCTTCTCCCGCAGATCTCCCGGCTCGATGGCTACCGCCACCCCTTCGCGCCGGCGGCGAGGCTGGTGGGGAGCGGCCGCCCTGAGCGTAGCGTCGAAGGCTATGTCACCCCGACCTCGAGGGAATACCGCCCGCACGTAGCGGCCACTACGGGAGGGGGTTCGGGTTCGCGAACGCCTTCCCGATCCCTGACGCAACTGCCGATCCCGATCGCGCTCGATACGACGCACGGGGAAAGGCTTGCCAACGGCGAAAACCCGTTCCTCGGCCTTGCCCGGCGGAGGAGCTTCCGCCTCGCCTTCCTTACTTTTTGAGGCGGGGTCCTCTTCACCCATTGTCCTGTCTCCTTCAAGCTGCGGAGGGGTGGACTCTGGCTGCTGGGTTGAATCCTCGGGCTCTTGCTCGGTTTCTCCCGGCGAAGGTGGCTCGGGAGCTTCCTCCTCTTGCGGTGGCGGAGGTGTCTCTCGGCGGCGATGAAAGAGCACGAACTCAGCCACCCGCCGTACCGCCTCTTCTGAAGCTTCCTTTTCTCCCTCTAAGGCAGCCAGAGCACGCGCGGCCTGCACCATGATGATCTCGGCCCGATGCCCGGCCACGTTGGCTTGCTGCGCCAGGGTAACGGCGAGCTCCACCGCCTCCGGCCTCACCAGCACCTGGGGAAGTAGTCGACGGGCCCGGCCAAGTTTTTCCCGGGTATCCGCTTCAGCCTGAGAGAAGCGCTGGTGGAAACTCTCGGGATCGGCCTCGAACTCCTCCCGCCGCCGCATGATCGCCGCTCTAGCTGCCGGGTCTGTCACGCTTTCCACCGGTACGCAAAGTCCAAAGCGATCCAACAACTGTGGCCTTAACTCTCCCTCTTCCGGGTTCATGGTTCCCACCAAGATAAAATCAGCAGGATGGGAGAAAGCAATCCCTTCCCGCTCCACCGCGTTGATGCCCGAAGCTGCGGCATCCAGAATCACGTCCACCAAATGGTCGTCCAGGAGATTTACCTCGTCCACATAGATTATCCCCCGGTTGGCCTGCGCCAAGAGACCTGGAGCAAAGCGCCTTTCCCCCTCCTGCAAAGCGTGCTCCCAATCCAGGCTACCCACTACCCGATCCTCGGTAGCCGAAACCGGCAACTCCACCAGGGGCACCTTACGCCGCACAGGTACAAGTTTTTCTCCTCTGGCCAGCCTTTCTTGACAGAAGGGACAGAGCTCCTCCCTGGGTTGAAAGGGATCACAGTTACATGGACAGCCGTCCACTACCTCAATTTCCGGCAGAAGAGCCGCCAACCCCCGCACGGCCGTGGATTTAGCCGTGCCCTTCTCTCCTCTTATAAGCACTCCACCTAAGCGCGGATTAACGCCAACCAGCAATAGTGCCAAGCGCATCTTATCTTGCCCAATGAGGGCGGTGAAAGGGAAAACCAGCCGTTTCATTGCGCGCACTGATCCCTGCCTTAACTTGCCTACTTAAATATGCTTTTTGCCTACTTAAATATGCTTTCGCCACGGACTGAGCCTAATCCTGGTCAAAGGGGTAAAGTGCAGGTAACCATCAGATGCTCCCCCGAAGGGGCCGAATATTTAGTGGTTATTAGCCAGCAACTGCCCCAGGGATAAAAGCTCAGGGCTACCAGTTTCTCTTCTTGCTGCTCCCAGTAACACTGCCCTCGGTCATCCAACCATAGACAGCCCTCGGCATCGGTCCTCTGGCGCAACTCGCTGCGAAGCCAGGGAGCCAGCGTGAGGACGCACTCCTGTCCCGGCAGGGGGTTACCGTTCCAGCGTAAGCGCAGGCGAATTGGCGTTCGAAGATAGCTCCCTTCGTGGAAAACCGGTACCATATCCAGAGTTTCCTTCCCCTCCGGTTCACGCCACCGACCTTCTTCTTCCACTACCAGATAGGCCCAGGCAAGATAACGTTGCGCCCCTATCGCTAGAGCAGCTAGCAAGCGGTAAATGCCCGTTTCGCCGGGTAGAAACCAGGCCCATCTTTGTCCCTCTCGGCAACTCAGTTCTAGTTCCTGGATCCGGCCGGAAGGGGAGAAAATCTGGAGGGCAACTGCTGGAATTTGGCCGCTTTCACCCTCCGCCAAGACCTTAACGCGGGCCACCTCCCCCAGCGCCAGCTTGCCCCGACATAACTCCAAAGTCAGCACCACTCATCCCCCCACCATAAAGCAGCAAAGGGCCACCGGCAAAGCCTTCGTGGCCCTCGTTTGCTGCTACCATAACTTGAGGAGTTGGAAAGGAGCAAGGGTGAAGCTCCAAGCGGGCGAAAAAGCGGGGCGAAAGCCTCCTATCTGGCCTGGCAGGAGGTTGCCGCCTGAGCTCTGATTGGTTTCCTCACCACCAGCGCCACCTGCCGCACCTCCTCCATCAGCTGAGCGAACTGAGGAGGAGTAAGCGATTGGGGGCCATCGGAAAGCGCCCGCGCCGGGTCTGAGTGGACCTCGATCATCAAGCCGTCCGCACCTGCTGCTATCGAAGCTCGCGCCAGAGGTAACACCATCCGCTGATTGCCCGTGGCGTGGCTGGGGTCCACAATGATGGGAAGATGCGAAAGCTCCTTGAGCAAAGGAACAGCGCTAAGATCCAGAGTATTACGCAGGCTGGTCTCATAAGTGCGAATGCCCCGCTCGCACAAAATTATCTGCTGGTTGCCAGCCGCGGCTATGTACTCGGCCGCCATGAGCCACTCCTCCACCGTAGCCGCCAGCCCTCTCTTTAGCAGCACCGGCTTACCTGCCTGCCCCACCTCTTGAAGCAAACGGAAATTTTGCATATTCCTGGCGCCAACCTGCAAAACATCGGCGTACCGCGCCACCAACTCTACATCACGAGTATCTACCACCTCGGTGACTACCGGCAAGCCGGTTGCTTCTCGTGCCTGCGCCAGCAGCTTTAGCCCTTCTTCTCCCAGCCCCTGGAAAGAATAGGGGGAAGTGCGGGGCTTGAAAGCGCCGCCCCGAAGCAGGTGAGCTCCCGCTTCCTTTACCGCCTTGGCAGTGGTGAGAAGTTGCATTTCGCTCTCCACCGCGCAGGGGCCAGCGATCACCACTACCTCCGACCCGCCGATGAGCGCTTTCCCTACCTTAATAGCGGTAGTCTCTTCCTTGACCTCACGAGCCACCAACTTGTAGGGACGTAAAACTGGCACCACTCTCTCCACTCCAGGAAGATTGGCTACTAATTCCAAAAGATCATCACGGCGATCGCCGATGGCACCGATCACCGTCCGCTCCACCCCAACAATGGGATGCGTGGCAAATCCCAATTCGCGCAAACGCTCTTCCACCTGCTGCACCTCACGCGAAGCGGCTCCCCGCTGCATTACCACGATCAAGGAGAATCCCTCCTAGAAAAAATTTACTCCCGCCCCTGATAGGGACGGGAGTTATTCCCGCGGTACCACCCTAATTAGCCGCCCACGGCGGCCCCCTCATTTCAGGATACGGGAGAAGCGCCTTTACCTTCTCCGATATCCCCTCCCAGGTAACGGTGGGAGCTCCGGCCCAGACTACGCACCTGGATCACCAGGCTTCACCCGGCAGCTCCGGGGTGAACTTCACTCCTGGCGGTTTTGCCGGGCTCACACCCTCCCCGGCTCGCTGAAAAAAACCACTCCAGGGCTACTTTACCCCTTCTTCGCCTTTTAGCCCTAGCAAATTTTTGCGTTAAACTCAAAATACCACAACCGGAGTGCCTGGCGCAAGTCCCTCCGCCCCCGAAGTGCGCGTCAAGAGTTAGTAGGTGGTTCGGGAGAAAACTTCTCTTCATGGAAACCTCGCCGCCAGGATAGTCCCGGTACCTGCGCCATTAAGGGATCAAACTACTGAGGCTAGGCCGGCTTAGTTCCCGCAACACATGCTTCACCCATGGAGCTCCGGCAGAGGGTCCTCTCAATGCCGGCAACCCCGCTTTAAGCCAACTCCCCGCCTCCTCTATCTTCCGCTTTACCTCCAACCGCACCGCCTGAGCCAAATGTTCTTGCCTGGCCAGCAGTACCGGCCAACGAGAAGTGTGCCTCCCGAGCACCCCGTTGGCTCGAGCAGCCAAAACCCGCGCCATCCTGTCTGCTCCTGCCTCCGTCCAGCTGGCTCCCAACCGCTTCATCCGCCGCGCCACGTTGTGCTGTACCTGCCCCTCTATGGCCCCCAGATGCTCCGCAGCAGAAGAGGTAACTATCCCCGACCAGTTCTCCTTGAGATACTGCCAGAGCTTCTCTATTCTCCTCCTCTTAGCCCCGCGAACTCTCCTCGCTGCTCCTCCCATAATCTCTTCTACCTTCTCCCGGTCCCCCAGATAAATGGCCTGCCTGATCCCACTATAGGCCTCCTCATCGTGCCAAAAAGCCTCTATAAGCCGCCGGTTCAAATGGTAAGGGTCCAAAACGCGTACCGCCCCGGGGAAGTAATCTACCCCCTGCTTGGCCCACTCCGCCCCGTCGCTCCCAAGGTATATCTCCTTCACCTGGCCCATGTCCCACCGGCTCGCTACCCCAGAGTAAACTTCCTCCCACATCCTCTCCCCTTCGCCTACACCGCTCGTTACCAGCTTGTCCTTTAAAGCCTTCCGGCCACCCCCAATCGCTTCTTTGCCTGTGTAAGCTACGAAGAGTTTGACCTCTTTCCTTTTCTCTCCGCTCCTTTGAAGCCTTACCACCACCCCGTCGGCCTCTATGTAAAGCCTGGAGGTCTTCTCTTTACCTTCGGGTGTCTCTCCCTTCTCAAAAACGGCTTCTCTCCTGGACTCTCCCTCCTGCCTGAGTGCTTCTCCTGCTTCCTGCACGGCCTGCCACACCGCCATGGCGCTTATCCCAGGGACAAAATAACCGAGAATTTCCGCTGCCCGCCTGAAGGGTACTTCGCTCCCAAGCTTCACCGCCATCTCCTTCAAACGCGGCGTGCATCTAGACCTCTCCGGCCAGCCCAGAACCTCGTCAAGAAGAAACCTGGCTTCTCCCGTCTTTTTGTTTCTGTAAAGCCGCCTTTTTACTTTGAATTCCCCAAAGCTGCTAACTACGGTTCTTTCCCGAAAGCCTATCACTTTCCAGGTGCGCTTGTCCCGGGCGTTCACGAGCCAGGTGTCTATTTCCTCGAGGGCCCAGGCGAAGATCTTCACGCAAGCTTCTTGAGAGAGCTTGTACACTTCTTCTTCGAGCTTGTAGAAGTCGCGGCATTCGGTAATTAGTTTGCTAACTTTCTCCCCCAGAAGAAGGATTATGTCCGCAAGAGGTTGAATGTCTGAGATAGGTTGACTGTGCATGAGACCTCGCTCCTCCTTTCAGTCCATGAAAATTGTCCGTGAGGGGCGAGGTCTCCTCCTTCATGAGTCTCCTCCGTCACCTACTGAAATTGTACGCCCTCCGCCCCCGAAAATTTCGCTTTTAACTCCTGGTAGTCCTCCGAATGGATTCCGCCTCGACAAAAATTCGACTAACTTCGGGGACTGCTTGGCGGATGTTTTTTTTCTATCTTGTCGATAGCTTGCTCTATCTGATCGGTGTCCAACCCATCTTTAAAGTTTACGCTGAGGTTAACAAGTATCTGGTCAGGGCCGATATGCATCGTCAATAGCTCCACCAGTTCTGCCACCTCGGGTACTTCCCTAACAGCAGCAGCAATGAGCCTGCACTGCTCTGGCGAAGCGCTCCGGCCAATGAGGAAATCCATGGTATGCCTGGCCAGGTGAAAGGCCACCGTCCCAAGAATTAGCCCGATGAATATAGAGGCGAGAGCGTCAAAGATAACCCTGCCTGAAATGGCGCTCAAAGAAACCCCCAGAAGAGCCAGGAGAAGACCGAGAAGAGCCGCACTATCTTCAAAAAGGACCACCAGAAGGGTGGGATCCTTGATCTCCTTGAGGCCGCGCAACCAGGCTCCCCGCACCAGCTGTTTCGCTTCGCTCATGGCAACGCGCAAAGAGTAACCTTCAAACAAAAGTGAAAGTCCCAGGACCACATAGTTGACCAGCGGATCTTCAAGCTGGCGGGGATTAAAGATACCTTCCAGTCCCCTGTAGACAGAGAGGACGGAGCCCACAAAGAACATGGTGACCGCCACAAGGAAGGACCAGAAGTACCTTTCTTTCCCGTAGCCGAAAGGATGTTTATGGTCGGGCGGGCGGCTGCTCCGGTTGATCCCCACCAGCAATAAGACCTGGTTCCCGACGTCCGCCAGAGAGTGCAAACCCTCGGCAAACATGGCCGAGCTGTGGGTCAGCCAGGCTGCCACGAATTTGGCGGCAGCTATCAAGCTGTTGGCCATGAGAGCAGCTACTACCGCCCTTTTTCCTTTCTCCGCCAATACCCATCCCCTTTCTTGCCTTTGGCTCCCTTCTAGATTACCATGAGGACGACTCGTTTTAACGCAGGGGATGGCTAGGATGGTGTGTTAGTAAGTGAACCGGGGAGAAAATGTCCTGGAATTTGAGACCACCCGGCCAGCCTTGACTCCCGCCGAGAAGCGCACTTCGCGAGTTCCCCGTTGGACCCCGTAAGAGCAACACCCGCGCCATCCTGTCCGCTCCTGCCTCGGTCCAGCTCGCCCCTACCCTCTTCATCCGCCACCCCGCCCCGTGCCACACCCGCCCCTCCTGCCAGACCCTTACTTGCCGGGTTCACGACCGGTCGCGAGAGCGGAGGCCAAAACCGTGTAGCCGACAGCAACGGCCTAGTATGTGAGACCGCAAGGTCTATGTCAGCTTCGCCGATCCCCTATTCCCACTTCTTGACCTAGAGCCGTGCCCAGGTTGACAGGGCTTTTACAGGTGTCATAAGATTTTTGCAAATAGGTTTGGAGGGCAGAAGCATCTTGGCAAAAAAAGCATTGCCCGCGGCTTACGAGCCGGAGGAAGTGGAAGCTAGATGGTACCGGTTTTGGGAGGAAGGCAAGTTTTTTCGGGGTGAAGTCGATACCTCTCGCCGTCCTTTCTGTATAGTCATGCCTCCGCCCAACGTTACTGGGGAGCTCCACATGGGCCACGCGCTAGACAATACATTGCAGGATGTTCTCATCCGCTGGAGGCGTATGCAAGGGTACGCCGCACTGTGGATACCTGGAACCGATCACGCCGGCATCGCCACCCAGGCGCGGGTAGAAGCAGAGTTGGCCAAAGAGGGTCTTACCCGGCAGGAACTGGGGAGAGAAAAGTTCCTGGAGCGAGTCTGGCTCTGGAAGGAAAAATACGGCAACACAATAACCAAGCAACTACGCCGACTGGGTGCCTCCTGCGACTGGGATAGGGAGCGCTTCACCATGGACGAGGGTTGTTCGGCCGCCGTCAAAGAGGTTTTCATTCGCCTCTACGAAGAAGGACTTATATATCGGGGAGATTATATCGTAAACTGGTGCCCTCACTGCCAGACGGTGATCTCCGACATCGAAGTGGAGCATAAAGAAACGCCAGGTAAACTCTATTACATCCGCTACCCCCTGAAGGAAGGCGGCTTTATCACTATTGCGACAACTCGCCCGGAAACCATGTTGGGCGACACCGCGATAGCGGTGAACCCCCAGGATCCCCGGTACCTCCACCTCATCGGGCATAAAGCTATTGTACCTCTCGTGGGGCGGGAGATCCCCATCATCCCCGACGAGTACGTGGACATGGAGTTTGGTACGGGAGCGCTGAAGGTAACCCCAGCGCACGACCCCCATGATTTCGAGATCGCTCAGCGCCACCGGTTACCGGCTGTGCAGGTTATCGGTTTCGATGCGCGCATGACGGAAGAAGCAGGGAAGCGCTACCAAGGCTTGGACCGTTGGGAGGCTCGAAAACGAGTAGTAGAGGCGTTAAAGGCCCAGAACTTGCTAGAGAAAGAGGAGGAAATCATTCACGCCGTGGGTTATTGCTACCGCTGCGGCGCAGTGGTAGAACCCATGATCTCTAAACAGTGGTTCGTTCGGATGAAGCCTTTGGCGCAGCCAGCCATAGCAGCGGTGGAAGAGGGCCGCATCCGCTTTATTCCCGAGCGGTTTACTAAAATTTATCTAAATTGGGTGAAAAATATAAAAGACTGGTGCATCTCTCGCCAGCTCTGGTGGGGCCATCGCATCCCGGTCTGGCACTGCCTCAACTGCGGGCAAAGCACCGTGGCTCGGAATGGCCTGAGCCAATGTCCTCACTGCGGCTCTAGCCGAGTGGAACAGGATCCGGACGTGCTGGACACCTGGTTTTCCTCGGCTTTATGGCCTTTCTCTACCCTCGGCTGGCCCCAGAACACCCCTGAACTCCATTTCTTCTACCCTACTTCGGTGCTGGTAACCGGGCGAGATATAATTTTCTTCTGGGTAGCCCGCATGATCTTCATGGGACTGAAATTCATGGGCGAGGTTCCTTTCCGGGAAGTTTTCATCCACGGCCTTGTACTGGACGCCCTAGGGCGGAAAATGTCCAAATCGCTGGGCAACGGCGTAGACCCGTTAGAAGTCATAGAAAGCCACGGAGCCGATAGCCTGCGTTTTATGCTGGTGACGGGCAACTCTCCCGGCAATGACCTGCGCTTCCACTTCGAGCGCCTGGACGGGGCGCGCAATTTCATCAATAAGCTGTGGAACGCTTCCCGTTTCGTGCTTATGAACCTAGACGAGAAGGAACTCCCACCCCTTAGCGAGGCAACCTTGGAGCTCGCCGACCGCTGGATTTTGAGCCGGCTGCAAGGCGCGACAGAACGGGTGACCGCTTACCTGGAAGATTACGAACTGGGAGAAGCGGCCCGGATTCTTTACGAATTCATCTGGGACGAGTTTTGCGATTGGTACATCGAGATAGCCAAGCTGCGCCTATATGGAGAGGACCAGGAAGCGCGGCTGACCGCACTCGCGGTGCTAAAAAAAGTCCTAAGTACCTGTCTCCGGCTACTCCACCCTTTCGTGCCCTTCGTCACCGAGGAGATCCGTTACCAGCTGGAGCCTGAAAGTCAACCCTTGATTATTCAGACCTGGCCCACGGTAGAGGAGAAATACAAGGACGGAGCAGCTGAGTCGTCTATGAGCTTGCTCCAGGAAGTGGTGCGGTCGGTGCGGCACCTGCGGGCAGAAATGCGGGTGCCACCAGGTAAACGAGCTCGGGTGATCATGGTCAGTTCGGAAGAAGAAAAGCTTAACTTGCTGAAAGAGCATTCCCTGGTAGTGGAATCTCTAGTGAGCGGAGAGCTGGAATTACAGCGGTTGCTGCCGGTCAAACCAGTGAATAGCGCTCACGCTGTGGCCGCCGGCGTAGAAATTTACCTGCCGCTGGAGGGACTAATCGACGTGGAAAAGGAACGAGCGCGCCTGCAAAAAGAGCTAAGGGAATTAGAGGAAGAGCTAGCCAGGGTAGAGAGCAAGCTAGCCAATCCCAGCTTCCTCGCCAAGGCTCCAGCAGAAGTGGTGGCGAAGGAGCAAAGCAAAAAGGAAGAGCTCCAAAAGACCCGCCTTGGTTTGGAAAAGCTGCTGACCTTTTTAGAAGGGGTTAAACCTTGATGACCAAAAGCTTCACGCGCCTCCAAGCTATGGCAGCGGTGGGAATCAAACCGGGACTGGAAAGAGTACACGCTCTACTGGCGCGGTTGGGGAACCCCCACCGCTGCCTGCGTGTAGTGCATGTGGGAGGGACTAATGGCAAGGGCTCGGTCACCGCTTTTCTAACTTCCATCCTGTGGGCAGCTGGGTACCGAGTGGGCACCTTCACCTCTCCCCACCTGCGCTCCTATCAGGAGCGCTTCCGCATCAATGGCACTCCGATTCCGGAACGCGAGCTGGACCGATTGGCCGAGGAACTTTACCCCCACCTGGCAACCTTGCAGCGTCGCGGCATCCAACTAACGGAGTTTGAAATCCACACCGCGCTGGCTTTCCTTTTTTTTGCTCGCGCCGGAGTGGAAATGGCGGTGGTGGAAGTGGGACTAGGCGGCCAGTGGGATGCCACTAATGTGGTGTCACCGGAGCTCTCCCTCATTACCAACGTTTCCATCGACCACACCGATTATCTAGGCACCGACCTGGTTTCCATTGCCAGGGAGAAAGCGGGGATTATCAAGCCCCAAACCCCCGTGATTACAGGGGCCGATGGAGCAGCGCTGGCGGTTATAGAAGAAGAGGCGCGCCGGTTAGGAGCTCCTCTTTACCGACTGAGCCGCGATTTCACCTTCCGGGAAAAAAGCAACAACCTCACCGGTCAGCTGATCGAAGTGGAAGGCTGGTGGGGTAAAACCCCCCCTCTACGCCTGAACTTGCTGGGACGCCACCAACAGAGTAATGCGGCGCTAGCAGTGGCAGCCGCTGCGCTCCTGCGGCAGCAGGGCTGGCAACTGGATGACAGGACCATCAAGGTAGGAGTTTACCGCACCCGCTGGCCGGGACGCATGGAAATACTCTTCTCGCAGCCCACTCTGGTTCTGGATGGAGCTCACAACCCGGCAGGAGCTCTGGCGCTGCGGCAGGCTATGGACCACTACTTCCCTAACGCCCGGCGCTTGCTGGTGCTGGGAATAGTGGACGACAAAGCGAGGGAAGAAATGATTTCTTACCTGGTCCCTGGTTCTGCTTCGGTGCTGGTCACCCGTCCACCTGGACCCCGCTCGGTTAATTGGCAAAAGGTGGCGGATGAAGCGCGCGCTTATGGTGTTCCGGTGAAGTCGATTGAAGATCCCTGGGAGGCTCTGCGCTGCGCCCTGCATCAATCCCGACCCGAAGACCTAATAGTGGTGACCGGATCGCTTTACCTGGTAGGGGAGTTGCTGCCGGAGGCGATTTACTGATAAGTATGCCGGCTGAAAGCGGCAGGCAGGAAACCGGCTAATAAGCATCGAAAAAGCCAATAATCCAGCAAGCATCCCCGATCTTGCCGCCGAGCGCCAGAGCGCACCCCGAAGCGAAAGGGGGGAGAAGAGTGCAATTGATATTTCTCCTGGCTTTGATTTTCGCCTTATTGGTAGCCATTTTCGCGGTGCAAAATGCCATCCCGGTGTCCATACGCTTCCTGGGCTGGCATTTTTCTGATGTGTCGCTGGTGCTGATCATCCTGGGATCGGCCGTGGCCGGGGCCCTGGTGGTCTTTATCTTGGGAGTGGGAAGGGAGTGGCGGAGAACCAGAGAGATCCGGGAATTGCGGGCGCAAAACCTGCAACTCTCACGGCAATTGGCTCAATCCCAGCCCCCCACTGCTGGAGAACAAACCGAAGCCCCGTCGGAAAGCGAAAAAGAACAGTCGGAGGGAAAGTAAGGTGCTTGGGCCATTAAACTGGATCGCGCCGGAATTTTGGGTCGAGCTCTGGGAGAAGTACCGCCAGGAGCACCCTTTGCGGCGCCGGCGAAAGCGAACTGAGGAAGAGATAGTCGCCTTCTGGGATCGTCGCGCTCCTTCCTTCGCCAAGCACGTTACCGGAGAAAGAGGTAAGAAGCGGCGCGAGGAAGTGCTGGAGCTCCTGCGCCGGGAGAACGCGCTACGCCCCGGAATGCGGGTGCTAGATATAGGTGCCGGTCCCGGGACTTTCGCCTTGGAACTAGCGCAGGAAGGACTAGAGGTCACCGCTTTGGAACCCTCCGGGGAAATGCTGCGGCTACTGAAGGAAAGGGCCCGGGACAAAGGCTTAGCAGTGCGTTGCGTCCGCAGTACCTGGGAAAAAGTAGATCTAGATCGGGAAGGGTGGCGGGAACACTTCGACCTGGTCTTGGCCTCCATGTCCCCAGGAGTCAACGACTGGGCTACTTTTAGGAAGTTGATGCAAGCTTCGCGCGAATGCTGCCTCTACTGCGCCTTCGCCGGCCCCCGCTGGGACCGAGTTCACCGAGAACTCTGGCAGCACTTCTTCCAGGAGGACATAGGTGGTAGCCCCTCAGATATAGTCTTTCCTTTCCTTTACCTCTACACCTCAGGCTACCGGCCCTCGCTGAATTTCCGCAGCGAAGCACGGGAAGAGGTAGTGCCGGTCGAAGAGGCTATCGGAGAGCTAGAACGCTTCTTCTGGCAGTACATCGATCTCACCCCGGAAGTGAAGCAAAGCATCGCCCAATACGTGCAAGCCAGAGCCACGGGAGGAAATTATCGGTGGGAGCGCTGCTTTTGTCGGGGTATCATGTTCTGGCGGGTAAACGAAGCGCTCTTCCCGCCCGCCTCAACTGCGAAGAAATGAAGCGGCGGCGTTGCAACGCCGCCTTTGCTAATCATCCTAAAAGAATTATATGGTGCGCCCGGCAGGAGTCGAACCTGCGCACCTGGCTCCGGAGGCCAGCGCTCTATCCACTGAGCTACGGGCGCGAGCTTCGCTTTTCATTATAGCGCGAATCAGGCCGATGAGCAACTGGCCATTTTAGTGGATCGTGTCAACCTACTGTAGGAGTCTCGAGCCCCACTGTCCCCGGACCAGGACGAACTACCAAAGAAGATCGATGTTCCGGCTCAAAGCTTTGAGGGCTCTGGTTAATGACGTTACCGGACCCCGTAGAGCGGGAAGATTATCGAACCTCACCCGATATTTTCCTTAGCCTCTGCCTCTCTTCCTCGACAGCTGCCTTATCGATCTCTAAAGCCTTTAAGCCCTCCTTCCGTCGGGCTACATATTGCTCCCGCAAGGAAACACCATTCGCCTTCGCCACCCGCAACCGGGCCATCCGGTCTACCCCACGAGCACTCCAGGCCATCGGTCGGGATGATAACCGTGCCGAGAAGAGATGACTTACGTGCGCCTCCGCACTTACCCCCAACTCCGCCCCGGGATAAAGCCGGTAGGCCATTATCCCCTCCCAGTTCCGCCGGATGTAACGTCGGCAATCCCGTACCGCTTCCTTCCGCGCAGGACTCGCCGCAGCTTTGCCCGCCCGCCGCAAAATCGCCTGTACCTTTACCTCATCACCCTCCCATAAGGCCGCCCAAATCTCTCTATAACCATCACTATCACGCCCCAAAGCAGCCACCAGGTACTTGTCCAGGTGAAAAAGATCTAAGACAAAGACGCTCCTCGGTAGAAACTCCAGCCCTTTCTTTATCCACCTGTCTCCGTCACCGCAGAGGTAAATCCGCTCCACAGAAGATAATTCGTACTGCTCCTCGATGTAGCTCAACACCTCGAACCACAGCTCATCCGTATCTGAGTAAAGCCCTCCCAAGTAATAAGGCCGCTTGAGTCTGTATCTGTCTTTCCCCACCTTCTCTTTCCCCTCGTGGATGTAAACCAGCCGGGGTAAGTACTTCTTCCCGTCCTGACCTGCTACGTGGTCTTCATCCGCCTCCACATAAAGAACCTTCCCCCGGCGCTTCTCCCCAGGCGGCTCGGGCAGTTCTTCCAGTGTAAAGTTGTGAATCACCTTCTTCACCGCTTCGCCGCTTAGCACAACCTCCCGATTGCCTCTCCCTACCCTCTCGCCACTCTTCCGGTAGGAAAGATCTACCGCTTCTTCTAAGGCTTGTGCTTTAACCAGAGGATCAACCCGTGCGTGCGGCCCGTAACCTACCAACCGATCTATCAGGTGCACCCGCTCCCCAGTCTCTTTGTGCCGGTAATAGGTTCGCTTATAGTTGACCAGACCGAAAAGGGTAAGTACTTCTTTGGGATCGTTTCGCCGCTCTACCCGCCAGCCGGGCCGCTTTTCCCGGTGCTCCCGAAGATAGGCGTCTTTCGCCTCTAAAACTTCCCTCAAAACCTCCTGTCCCAGGTTATTAAGCTCCTGCCAGAGCTTCTCCTCGAAGCTTAAAAAGTCGGTCCCTTCCTCCAGAACCTTCAACGTTAGCTCCGCTACCCTCTGGAACTTCTCCCAAATCTGCTTTATAATCTGCATAGAGACCTCACCCTCCTGAGTGGTTGTTTAAGCAACTACTCGTCCGTTGCAAGGACGGTGAGGTCTCTCTTCTTTCTCCCCTTCCTTAGCTCCTGCAAAATTCCTACAGTAACTTTACACTAACTTTTAGTGGGACGTGCCAAACCGCCTAGTTCGGCCATCAACTGCTCGTCCCTGGCGCAAGAGCGGGCGAGTGGGCCGCACGAAAGCTTATCCAGGAGAATCAGCGGGAGTGCCACGCCACGTGTAAAAACAGATGACAACTACTTAAAACGGTGGTATAAGTAACTCTATGGAGGCTTGGTACCTGATACTCGCGCGTCTGCTTCGCAGCATCGGCCAGGGGTCGCTTTTGGTAGATTTTCCCTTATACCTCAGCGCCCTGAGTTGGAATCCTATAGCCATAGGAGAACTTTACACTACCGGCTTGTTACTAAACGGCGCACTGGCCTTCTTTCTAGGACCGCTTTCCGACCGCTACGGGCGAAAAAAGTTCATGGTCTTTTTTCAGGCGCTATTGATTGTCTGCGCCCTCACAGCCTTCCTAACTACCAACCGCTACCTCCTGGCTGCCGCCGCCATCCTGGGGGGGTTTGGAAGAAGCGGTGGTGGCGGCTCTGGCCCCTTCGCCAGCGTGGAGGTAGCGTGGCTGGCCGACCTCGTTCCCACCAGCCGCAGAACCCATCTATTCAACATCAATAACTCCCTTACTTTCGTGGGCCAGGGAGTGGGAACCCTGTTGGCGGTCGTGCCCGAATTGCTTATCCCCCATATGGGGAAAGTGCCGGCCTTCCGCTTCCTCTTCTTAACCGTGCTACTCTGCGCTCTCATATCTACCTTTTTTGTCGCCCTGGCCCCCGACCGGCCCGCAAGCCAACAAACAGAAGAAAGTGAACCCCTGCCCCGCGCCGACAGACGCAAAGAAAACCTGCTCCTGGCCACTCTGGTAGGGCTAAACATTTTAAATGGGCTTTCCCTAGGGTTGGTAATGCCGCTTTTGCCGTACTGGTTTAAGCTGCGCTACGGAGTGGGCCCTTTCACTGTGGGTCCCATTTTCACTATGGCACTATTCATGACCGCCATTTCCTCCTTGCTCACTACCCGTTGGGTGCAACGTTTCGGTTTGATCAGCACTATCACTGCGATGCGGTCTGTGGGGCTGGGGTGCCTTCTAGGTATGATTTTTTCTCCCTCTATAGGGTTGGCCGGGATATTTTACGTCCTCCGCGCCTTCTTTAACCGCGGCAATATGGGAGCTCGTCAAAGCCTGGTAGCCAACCTCACCCAAAACCGCTACGGTTTGGCCCTGAGCCTCAATATGGTATCCACTATCTTTCCCATCGCCCTGGGGCCCACCCTTTGCGGCTTCTTTTTCGCTCATCACCAACTATTGGCACCCCTCTTCCTTAGCGCTGCCGCTCAAGTGCTTTACTTGGTGGGCTTCTACCTGGCCTTCGCCCGGGAATTCAATCACGCCTCCTGATCAAGTAAGAGAGGGGCTCGTCGAGAGCCCCTCCCCAGTTCAGAGCTCCCGGCGACTAACCGACCACCGTGTAGGAAGCGTGTTCCTCCACCGGTTTTCCGGAAGGCACGTGCTCCTCTTTAGGTAAAATGGCGAAGTTCTCTACCAGGAAACAGTAAGCTAACACCGCCAGAGCGATTAGCCCCGCCGTCACCATGAACTCCGTCCACTTGGGGAAGTAATGACCTCCCATGGCTGCCGCCATCCCGGTAAAAACCACGTTGAAACGGTTAAGAATCACTCCACCGATGGTGAGTAGAGCCGCGGTGAGCAAACCACCAGCCGAGTTACGCACGCTGGGAATGGCCAGCAGGATTAAAGGTAGCACCACCCCGCCACCGAGCTCCAGCAGGAAAAGGTTACTGGCTAGCGAGCCATCGAACATGTGCCCAAATTGCCCGCGATAGCCCAAATCGATGAGCTTGAATACCAAGTAAGCGAACATTACCCAAGCACCCACCTTGACCAGCCTGGAAAGCACAGGGATCTCCATCTGCCGACCGTAAGCCTTGGCCGCCAGATAACCCTCCAATGTCACCATGGCCGGGCCCACGAAGAAGGAAGAGAGCAAGAAGAAGATGGGCAGGGCCATAGACCACCATAGGGGATCCAGCCGATCCAGCGTGATCACGTAGAGCGAACCCAGCGAAGATTGGTGCAGGGTAGGTAGCACCACGCCCAGGATAAAGAGGGGAGGAAGCATAGCGTCAAAGACCCGCTTTAGCCGCTCCGACTTCACCCGCTCAAAGATAATGCTTCCGAACTCCAACACCTGAACCGTGGTGTAGAGGGAGATGCACCAGAACACTTCAAAGAGCACCGAGTGCCAGCTTCCCGGGTAGACTACGAAGGGACGCCAGAAGTTGTACCAGCGTCCGATATCCATGAAAAGACCGATTAACACTAGGATGTACCCTAGCATGGAGGTGAGCAGAGCGGCCCGCGCCACCGGCGTAAACTGCTTGCGGTGCAGGATATGCACTAGCAGCGCTGTGGAATAACCCCCACCAGCCAGAGCCACGCCTAGCAGAACATCGACCGCGATCCACCAGCCCCAAGGCCAATGATCGTTAAGGTGGGTAGCCGCACCCAGCCCGTAGACCAGACGATAAATCATCACACCAATCGCTACCAGCAATACCAAAATAAAGAACTTGCGCCAGCCCGTCATGCGGAAGCGCCAGCCCTCAGGAAATTCGTAAGCCATATGCTCCACCGCCTTCCTTACAGGTTAGTGGCTCTTATTGGCCCCGCCCGATCCCCGGGTGGATAGGTATAGAGCCGTGAGCACCGCCGCCCAGCCACCGGCCACCGGCAGCGTCCATTTGGTGATCCTTTCGTTAACTTCAGCCAGGGATTCGTGCGATACATGAGTCTTAAAGCCCAGCTGATCAAAAGGCACATCGCTCAGGTAGAGCCAGCAGGTGCCCCCGTATTCCTTTTCCCCATACACCTGGTTAACGTAGCGGTTAGGGTTCTGAGCGATGCGCTCCTTAGCTTTCTGCAGCAAAGCATCGCGATCACCGTACTCTAGAGCTCGGGTGGGACAAACGGTCACGCAAGCCGGCATCTCGTTGTCCTTCACCCGGTAATAGCACATTTGGCACTTGCCCACCACGGGGAAGCGGGCGGACCACTCGTACTTGGGAATGCTGAAGGGACAGGCCAACATGCAGTAACGGCAGCCGACACACACCCGCTCATTGTAAACCACCGGGCCTTCCGGGGTTTTGCGGAAAGCGGCCGCAAAACAGGCCGTAGCGCAAGCCGGCTCAATGCAGTGGAAGCATTGCTCCTTGACAAATCGCCAGACCGGCACTTGCCCTTTAGAGACGTTGAATTCCTTGACCACCGTCCAGTTCTCCGCCGTCAGCACCGCGTCTTTGCCCAGGTGAGGGGCATTAGTCCAAGGTAAATTGTTGTAAAGCTTGCAGGCCACGACGCAACTGCCACAGCCGATACACCGAGTGAGATCCACCAGCACGCCTTTCATGTTATCACCTCCATTCCCTAAATCTCGGGCGTAATCCGGGCCTCATAGTTGGGATAATACTGCTGCCAAGGCTCCTTTTGCTCTGAAGGCTTTATGGCTGTGAGTTTTTCAGCTCGCGAATGGTAGTGGGTGTGCAACAGTTCTTCCGCCAACTCGCTCATGGGATGGCCGTAAAAGTCTTTATACACTTTCAGTATGTCGGGGTTCTCGTGGCTTTCCCGCCAGACCCACCGGGCGTCAGCAGCGTACAGGGTAGCGGTACGCTTGGCCCGCACCTCGTTGGCCTGGGGTACCGAGCTGCGCGGCTGGCCGCCACCGCTCTCGCATCCGCCAGGACAAGCCATGAATTCCACGAAGTGCCACGGGGCCTTGCCTGCCCGCACGATGTCTAGCACCTGTCTCCCCGCCGCCATTCCCTGGCAGACCGCCACCCTGACGGTTCCCGCCCCGGGAATATCCACCGCCGCCTCCTTGACGCTGGCCAAGCCCCGGATGGGCTTCAGATCCAGGAGCTGCGGCGGGGGCTCCTTGCCGGTGATGAAGAAATAAGCCGTGCGGATGGCCGCCTCCATCACGCCGCCTGAAGCACCAAAGATAATGGCTCCGCCTGTGCACTTACCCATGAGGGGATCGAAATCTTCGTCTGGCAGGTGAGGAAAATCGATCCCCCGGCTGGCGATTAGTTTAGCCAGCTCCCGGGTGGTTAGCACTACATCCACGTCGCGGGTAACGTCCTTGGCGAAGGCACTGCCCTTTTTCTTCTCCCAGTATTCCCGAGCCGAAACCATCTCCGGCCGCTGGGCCTCAAATTTTTTGGCCGTGCAAGGCATAATGGAAACCGAAACTATTTTGCGCGGATCGATGCCCCGCTGCTCGGCGTAGTAAGTCTTCACCGTGGCCCCAAACATCTGCTGGGGAGACTTGCAGCTGGAGATATGGGGAATGAGATCGGGGTAGAAGTATTCACAGAATTTGATCCAACCCGGGCTGCAGGAAGTGAATTGCGGCAAAGGCTTACCCGGGAGCTCCCCCTTGATGCGCTTAATGAGCTCGGTGGCCTCTTCCATGATGGTGAGGTCAGCGGCAAAATTGGTGTCCAGCACGGCGTTGAATTTTAACCTCCGCAAGGCGGCCACCATTTTACCCGTTACCCAGGTTCCCGGGGGCATACCAAACTCCTCCCCCAAAGCGATGCGGATGGAGGGAGCGGTCTGCACCACCACGAACTTATCTGGGTCGTTCAGCGCTTCCACCACCTTGCCAATATCATCTCGCTCCTGAATGGCGCCGGTGGGACAGGCAAGGGTACACTGGCCGCAATTGATACAGACAATGTCATCGTGAATGGGAAGCTGATAATAGCCCAGAACCGACTGCACTCGGTGACAAACTTCCAGACACTGGCCACAGAGAACACACTTACGATCGTCGCGCACAATGGAAGGGTTAGTAGGATCTATGGGCACCCTACCGCGCACGTGAGACGGCCAGTTGCCAGCAATGTTGTACTGGTAGGGGAGCCAGCCATCACCGCCGGCAGCAACGTGCTCTTGCCGAAGACAGCCGCCCACCGAACCGGCCAACCCCACCAACCCCAGACCCGCCATCATCTTGAGGAAAGAACGACGGGTCACTTCCTTCTGTCGCAATGCTTCCTCCAGTAGCTTTTCTACCTCCATGGTTCCTCCCTCCTCAACTAACTAATACCTGAGTGGTTTTGCGTTTAGTACCTCGCTGTTGGCGCTTTTCACCCCCATGTTTGCTTATAACGGTAGGGCCTCGGAACCGCACCGATGCAGAGGCACTACCACTGGAAAGCCGGGAGGCAGACACCCTTGCTTCTCCAGGTGCCGATAGACCGCACGCAAAAAGCGAGGGAAAACTCTCCGCACCGGCGAGGATAGCCCGACGCCGGGAGAAACGTCCTTGGGCTCCACCCCCAGCAGGGTCAACTCGCCTCTTAGGACTCCCAAACGATGCATTCTACCCAGGTAAACAAGCGCGTCCTGAAACAGGGTACAAGGCGAGGAACAGAAAGGGAAGGACAAATGGCCCCGCTGGCTTTTACCCAACCAGCGTTCTAGACCTCTGGCACTTAGCTGGCGTATCTTGCCCGGCGCGGACCCTTGGGGCCAAGCCTGCAGCAGCAATACGTACGAGCAGCGATAAAGGTAAGTATCCAGATAGCCTAAAGCGGTTCCCAGGTCTACCAATTCCACGTGAGCAGATAAACCAGAACGGGACAGGAATTCTATTGCCCAAGAGCCCACACCGACATCGCGCCGGAACAGATCCCCGAGACCCACTACGGCTGCTTGATTGACCAATTCCCCCGCCCCCTAGAGAGAAAAAAAGAACCACAGTTCCGGCTCTTCGCTGCCGACCCCGTGGCTCTTCCTTTTGCCCTTCCGCTTTATACTGTTACGCTGCTACTTACCCTAACACGAGCCTCGTCCCGAACTCTAAGGCTTCGGCCTAAGTCCCGCTTGTGCTTTCTCTAACTTTCTCACTTCAACTATACTACAGGATTTTTTCTATGTCAAGCGAGATAATTATATGGGTGCGCGTCAAGAGTTAGTAGGTGGTTCGGGAGAAAACTTCTCTTCATGGAAACCTCGCCGCCAAGATAGTCCCGGTACCTGCACCATTAAGGGATCAAACTACTGAGGCTAGGCCGGCTTAGTTCCCGCAACACATGCTTCACCCATGGAGCTCCGGCAGAGGGTCCTCTCAATGCCGGCAACCCAGCTTTATGCCAACTCCCCGCCTCCTCTATCTTCCGCTTTACCTCCAACCGCACCGCCTGAGCCAAATGTTCTTGCCTGGCCAGCAGTACCGGCCAACGAGAAGTGTGCCTCCCGAGCACCCCGTTGGCTCGAGCAGCCAAAACCCGCGCCATCCTGTCTGCTCCTGCCTCCGTCCAGCTGGCTCCCAACCGCTTCATCCGCCGCGCCACGTTGTGCTGTACCTGCCCCTCTATGGCCCCCAGATGCTCCGCAGCAGAAGAGGTAACTATCCCCGACCAGTTCTCCTTGAGATACTGCCAGAGCTTCTCTATTCTCCTCCTCTTAGCCCCGCGAACTCTCCTCGCTGCTCCTCCCATAATCTCTTCTACCTTCTCCCGGTCCCCCAGATAAATGGCCTGCCTGATCCCACTATAGGCCTCCTCATCGTGCCAAAAAGCCTCTATAAGCCGCCGGTTCAAATGGTAAGGGTCCAAAACGCGTACCGCCCCGGGGAAGTAATCTACCCCCTGCTTGGCCCACTCCGCCCCGTCGCTCCCAAGGTATATCTCCTTCACCTGGCCCATGTCCCACCGGCTCGCTACCCCAGAGTAAACTTCCTCCCACATCCTCTCCCCTTCGCCTACACCGCTCGTTACCAGCTTGTCCTTTAAAGCCTTCCGGCCACCCCCAATCGCTTCTTTGCCTGTGTAAGCTACGAAGAGTTTGACCTCTTTCCTTTTCTCTCCGCTCCTTTGAAGCCTTACCACCACCCCGTCGGCCTCTATGTAAAGCCTGGAGGTCTTCTCTTTACCTCCGGGTGTCTCTCCCTTCTCAAAAACGGCTTCTCTCCTGGACTCTCCCTCCTGCCTGAGTGCTTCTCCTGCTTCCTGCACGGCCTGCCACACCGCCATGGCGCTTATCCCAGGGACAAAATAACCGAGAATTTCCGCTGCCCGCCTGAAGGGTACTTCGCTCCCAAGCTTCACCGCCATCTCCTTCAAACGCGGCGTGCATCTAGACCTCTCCGGCCAGCCCAGAACCTCGTCAAGAAGAAACCTGGCTTCTCCCGTCTTTTTGTTTCTGTAAAGCCGCCTTTTTACTTTGAATTCCCCAAAGCTGCTAACTACGGTTCTTTCCCGGAAGCCTATCACTTTCCAGGTGCGCTTGTCCCGGGCGTCCACGAGCCAGGTGTCTATTTCCTCGAGGGCCCAGGCGAAGATCTTCACGCAAGCTTCTTGAGAGAGCTTGTACACTTCTTCTTCGAGCTTGTAGAAGTCGCGGCATTCGGTAATTAGTTTGCTAACTTTCTCCCCCCAGAAGAAGGATTATGTCCGCAAGAGGTTGAATGTCTGAGATAGGTTGACTGTGCATGAGACCTCGCTCCTCCTTTCAGTCCATGAAAATTGTCCGTGAGGGGCGAGGTCTCCTCCTTCATGAGTCTCCTCCGTCACCTACTGAAATTGTACGCTCTCGGAAATGGCGATCGTGTCAACCCACCGTATGATTCTTGAGCTCCACTGCCCGAGCTGGAGCGAACTACCGGAGAAGACTAATATTTCGGCTCAAAGCTTTTATGTAGCGCTGACAACCACGCTCCAGTCTCTTGCGGCCCAGAACCCTCGCCTTCCTGTGGTGCTTCTCTCAAGCCTGCTTTACAATTCGCGTAGCGAGCTCACTTCTTCCGAGTGGTTGGGCTATCGACAACTGCTCGTCCTAGGCGCAAAAACGGCGAGGTCTCTCTTTAACTTCTGGAGGAACTCTTACGGTGACAAACTGGTTTTTGCTTTCCTACTGGCTCAGGACCAGGAAATAAAGCAAAAAGACGCCGGCCAGCCCCCATAGAAAGGGGTGGACGTCTTTCCTTTTGCCTCGCACCACTTTCATGAGGGGGTAAGCCATAACTCCAAAGGCTATGCCGTTAGCGATGCTGTAGGTGAGTGGCATTAGGGCCACGGTGAGAAAGGCAGGCACAGCTTCGTCCACCTCTTCCCACCGGATACGCAAGAGATTGCGGGCCATGAGGATGCCCACGGTGATGAGGGCAGGCGCTGTTACCGCTGGGGTTACCACGTGGAGTAAAGGAGCGAAGAAAAGGCCCAAAAGGAAGAGTAAAGCCACGGTGACCGCCGTAAGCCCAGTTCGACCGCCAGCGGCTACACCGGTGGAAGACTCGATGTAGGAAGTGGTAGAAGAAGTTCCCAGCCAGGCTCCAGCCATGATAGCCACGGCGTCGGAAATTAGAGCTCGCCCTCCCCCTACCAAGCGCCCTTCCCTAAGCAGGCCGGCCTGGTTGCCTACGGCCAGCAGGGTGCCAGTAGCGTCAAAGAAGTCTACGAAAAGGATGGTGAACACTACGAAGAGAAAGGCGCTGGGGTGCAGCCAGAGTCCAGAGAAATCCAGTTTGCCTAAGGTAGGCTGCAAGCTGGGGATGGAGCCAGCGATGTCGCTCAGGTGGTGAGGCGTGGGGATGAGGCCGAATAGCATACCAGTGATGGCGGTGATAACCATACCGTAGAATACAGCCGTCCCTACTCTCCGGGCCAGCAAAATGACAGTGACAGCGAGGCCGAAGAGGGCGAGGAGGATATTAGGGTCATGCAAAGATCCCAGGCGTGGGATGCCTGCTTCCGGGTTGATGACCACCAGGTTAACGCTTTTGAACCCAATGAGGGCGATGAAAAGACCGATCCCAGCGCTGGTGGCGTATTTCAAGCTATCGGGGATGGCGGCTATGATAGCTTCGCGTACATGAAAGAGAACTAAACAAAAAAAGATAAAACCGGAGACAAACACAGCTCCCAGCGCCTTGGGCCAGGGAATATTCATGCCCAGGACCACAGAATAGGCGAAGAAAGCTAGCAGGCCCATTCCTGGAGCCTGGGCTACCGGGTAGTTGGCGTAAAGACCCATAATGAGGGTGCCCACGACGGAGGCTAGGGCAGTGGCTACAAAAACACTCTCTTTGGGCATCCCAGCTTCGCTCAACACTTGAGGGACAACGAAGAGCACGTAAGCCATGGAGAGGAAAGTGGTGGCTCCGGCTAGCAATTCGCGCCGGATAGTGGTTCCGCGCTCGGACAGATGAAAGAACTTATCTATCCAGGAGACGCTACCAGGAGTGGCGGCAGTGGCCTCTGGTTTTAGTGGGGGCATGAAGCGGCAAAGACCTCCTTACCGGAGCGATGATAAAATCGGCTTTATTCTACATAGTCTGCCGTAAACTGTCAAGTTCTAACGGGCTCTAGGTCAAGAAGTGTGGAGGGGAGATCAGCCAAGCCAAGGGGAGAAAAGCTAAGAGCATCTTTCGCACATAGACCCCGCGGTTCCGAAAACCGTAACTTATCCGCTTGAGGAGCTTGATCTTAGTATGGACACCCTCGGTGTAACCGTTGGTAACTCGCCAGTTGTGATAGGCGAGAATCTCTTCCCTCCAGCTACGAAGCGTTCTCCCCCATTGAACCAACGCAAAACGTCGCTCGCCTCCCGAGTGTTTAAGATCAGACGATCCAGGATTAGCTCTGCCTCCTTCCGGCAGGAGGCACGATAGACGTCGCGTAGCTGCTCCTTGGCCCAGTGAAAATGGGCCACGTTCCTGTACCGCCTACTGATCATGGCAAGCTGGGCTGCCTGGCGCTCGGTCAAATCCTCTTCGTTCTTCACCAGAGGCCAACGAGGTATACGCTGCCCGGTTACCTGCTGCTCTATTAGCCTCGCCTCGTCTACACGCCGGTTGGCATCTTTAAGAGCGTGAAAATGGTCAACCACCACAGGCACTCCAGGCAGCACCCTCTTTATAAGCTTGCGCCAGCCGTCTTTGAAGTCGATGCACACCGCCTTGATGCGCCTGCGCACCGAAACCGGCAGCTCCTTTAAAAACTTCTCCAGAGTCTTGAGCCGGTCATCCGGTAAGATGGCGATAAGCCTTCGCTCGGGCCACACGCAGGTAACGGTGATCATCATGTCCTGACCCCTGAAACTGTGCTCGTCTATGCTTAAAGCCAAAGCCGGTAGATCTTTAAGGGCCTCCTCGATGTTCACCTGATTGGTCACTTGCTTTAGAAGCAGCCGGCGCAGGGTGCCGGGACTTGTCCTTACCACTTCCGCTGCTCTGCGAAAGCTGCGGTCCTTCAAGTTTTCGAGCCAATCTGCTTCCGCCCGCTCGGTTCTTCTTGCTCGAGGTCTGATACCCGGAAATCTTTCAGTGAATACCTTCCCGCAATTCGGGCATTTGAACCGGCGGGGGCGTACCCAGAGGTAAACCGGTAGCCCGTTGCATCGGGTGTGCAGTTTTGGCCTCCACTCGCGCGACCGGTCGTGAACCCGCCGGGTAAGAGTCTGGCAGGAAGGACAGCTGGCTTCTTTCCTCGGTCGCCCGGCGTATACGTCAATCCTATCTGATTCGATCTTTACCCGGTAGATAAGAGAGCGTACAATTTCAGTAGGTGACGGAGGAGGTTCATGAAGGAGGAGACCTCGCCCCTCACAGACAACTTTCATGGACTGAAAGAAGGAGCGAGGAGGAGCGAGGTCCGATGCAAACCATTTCAAATATTCAACCTCTGGTGGACCAGATCCTTCTTTTTGGAGAAAAAATCAGCGAATTGATCACCGGTTGCCGCGACTTTTACCAACTCGAGAAGGAAGTGCAGAGGCGGTCTTTAGAAATGTCCCTCGGAATTTTCGCCTGGGTTCTGCAAGAGATAGACACCCACCTCATGAACGCGAGGGACAAGCGAGTTTGGGAAGTAGTGGGGTTCAGGGAAAGGACCTTAGTCACCAGCTTTGGAGAGCTCAAAGTAAAGAGGCGGCTTTACCGGAACAAGCAAACGGGGGAAGCCAAGTTTCTTCTTGACCAGGCCTTGGGCTGGTCGGAGAGATCCCGGTGCACACCGCGCTTGAAAGAGATGGCGGTGAAGCTTGGGAGCGAAGTACCCTTCAGGCGAGCGGCAGAAATTCTAGGCTATCTTGTTCCGGGGATAAGCGCCATGGCGGTGTGGCAGGCCGTGCAGGAAGCAGGAGAAGCACTCAGGCAGGAAGGAGAGTCCAGGAGAGAAGCCGTTTTTGAGAAGGGAGAGACACCCGGAGGTAAAGAGAAGACCTCCAGGCTTTACATAGAGGCCGACGGGGTGGTGGTAAGGCTTCAAAGGAGCGGAGAGAAAAGGAAAGAGGTCAAACTCTTCGTAGCTTACACAGGCAAAGAAGCGATTGGAGGTGGCCGGAAGGCTTTAAAGGACAAGCTAGTAACGAGCGGTGTAGGCGAAGGGGAGAGGATGTGGGAGGAAGTTTACTCTGGGGTAGCGAGCCGGTGGGACATGGGTCAGGTGAAGGAAATATACCTTGGGAGCGACGGGGCGGAGTGGGCCAAGCAGGGGGTAGATTACTTCCCCGGGGCAGTGCACGTTTTGGACCCTTACCATTTGAACCGGCGGCTTATAGAGGCTTTTTGGCACGATGAGGAGGCCTATAGTGGGATCAGGCAGGCCATTTATCTGGGGGACCGGGAGAAGGTAGAAGAGATTATGGGAGGAGCAGCGAGGAGAGTTCGCGGGGCTAAGAGGAGGAGAATAGAGAAGCTCTGGCAGTATCTCAAGGAGAACTGGTCGGGGATAGTTACCTCTTCTGCTGCGGAGCATCTGGGGGCCATAGAGGGGCAGGTACAGCACAACGTGGCGCGGCGGATGAAGCGGTTGGGAGCCAGCTGGACGGAGGCAGGAGCAGACAGGATGGCGCGGGTTTTGGCTGCTCGAGCCAACGGGGTGCTC
The DNA here is from genome assembly GCF_052073645.1 of Desulfothermobacter acidiphilus. Taxonomy (GTDB): domain Bacteria; phylum Bacillota; class Desulfotomaculia; order Desulfotomaculales; family Ammonificaceae; genus Desulfothermobacter; species Desulfothermobacter acidiphilus. Next base: position 1,546,860 of record NZ_CM125440.1, read on the forward strand.
GGGAGGCACACTTCTCGTTGGCCGGTACTGCTGGCCAGGCAAGAACATTTGGCTCAGGCGGTGCGGTTGGAGGTAAAGCGGAAGATAGAGGAGGCGGGGAGTTGGCATAAAGCTGGGTTGCCGGCATTGAGAGAACCCTCTGCCGGAGCTCCATGGGTGAAGCATGTGTTGCGGGAACTAAGCCGGCCTAGCCTCAGTAGTTTGATCCCTTAATGGTGCAGGTACCGGGACTATCTTGGCGGCGAGGTTTCCATGAAGAGAAGTTTTCTCCCGAACCACCTACTAACTCTTGACGCGCACTCCAGGTTATTTTTTTCTTTACAGGGAAGCGTTTATTTAATTAAAATATGAATGAATAATATGGAATAACTGTTAAATTAATGTTAAGAGAAAGGAAAGGTACGCAGTCTGAATGGAGTGGCTTTTGCTAGCGGGTTTAGTATTATCAGCCAGTCTGGATAATTTCGGTGTGGGAATTTCCTATGGGGTGCGGCGGGTAAGGGTAGGATTGCCGGCCAACAGCATAATCGCGGCGGTGGCCTTTATTTTTAGCGTGGTGGGTATGACGGTGGGGCAGACTTTGGCTCGACTTTTCCCTGGGCGCTGGGCCGACGTGCTGGCGGCGCTTATTTTGGGTCTTATCGGCCTGCGCGTGGCCCTGGTAGCGTGGCCGCGGAAGCGGCGAGAGCTCGCTTCGGATTCACCTCCCTCTAGCCCGTGGGCCATACTCTTCCGTCCCGAAGCAGCCGACCTAAATGCCTCTGGGAGTATAGATTGGTGGGAGGCGGTTATTTTAGGAATAGCTCTTTCGGCTAACGCCCTGGTTTGCAGCGTGAGCGCTGGGCTGGTTGGCTTTTCTCCCTGGTTAGTGGCTTCGTTTATGGGGGTGGGGAGCTTCGCTTCAGTGTGGAGTGGATCTAATCTAGGCTTTAGGCTGGCCAGAGTGCAGATCGGGTCTTTTTCCGTGGGGCAGTTTGGTACTTTCCTTAGCGGTTTTATCCTTTTGGCCCTGGCGCTGAAGGTAATTTTCATGTAGCTTCGGGGCCAAGAGCGCCGGCGGCAATCTGAGTTCAAACCAGGGCGAACGACCTGTTCTTAAGCTAGAGCTCGAGTGGGAGAACTGGGAGGACAGGGGCAAACTGGCTTTGAAAACTTGAAAGATCGCACGCCTTTGCAGAGCGGTGGAAACAGTCAGGGACAGATCCCGTCACTCCGGAACGGTCGCTTCTAAAAATCTACCGGTTTTTTGCTTTAAGCGTTGAAGAGCGCAATTTGGCGGGTTAGGATGCGCGGATCACCGTCACCTGCGCGTGGCCCGAGTCGCGGCTCATCTTTCGCGCGCTTAAGATCCTCCTTCTTTCTCGGAGTAGAGGCCGAAAAGGCAAAGGGATCTGGTGGGGGCCTATTGCATTTCTATTGTCCGAAGTCCCTACATAGTGAACATTTTGTTACGCCATGTTCTGTGGGGGGTAGCGAGAACGGTGATGAAGGTGGGAAACCTTTTAGCTCACCGGATTCAGCTTTTCCGGTAGGCTCCTGGAAAAATCACCTAAAACCCACCTGAACGCCTGAATTCTAGATTTGGTGCGGGCGAGAGGACTTGAACCTCCACGGGATTTACCCACCAGATCCTAAGTCTGGCGCGTCTGCCATTCCGCCACGCCCGCATTGGCTTTCAGAGTTATTCTAGCACAAGGAGGCGAAAGTGCCAAGTAGCGTGGAAATGGCGATCGTGTCAACCTACTGTAGGAGTCTCGAGCCCCACTGTCCCCGGACCAGGACGAACTACTAAAGAAGATCGATGTTCCGGCTCAAAGCTTTGAGGGCTCTGGTTAATGACGTTACCGGACCCCGTAGAGCGGGAAGATTATCGAACACCTCACCCGATATTTTCCTTAGCCTCTGCCTCTCTTCCTCGACAGCTGCCTTATCGATCTCTAAAGCCCTTAAGCCCTCCTTCCGTCGGGCTACATATTGCTCCCGCAAGGAAACACCATTCGCCTTCGCCACCCGCAACCGGGCCATCCGGTCTACCCCACGAGCACTCCAGGCCATCGGTCGGGATGATAACCGTGCCGAGAAGAGATGACTTACGTGCGCCTCCGCACTTACCCCCAACTCCGCCCCGGGATAAAGCCGGTAGGCCATTATCCCCTCCCAGTTCCGCCGGATGTAACGTCGGCAATCCCGTACCGCTTCCTTCCGCGCAGGACTCGCCGCAGCTTTGCCCGCCCGCCGCAAAATCGCCTGTACCTTTACCTCATCACCCTCCCATAAGGCCGCCCAAATCTCTCTATAACCATCACTATCACGCCCCAAAGCAGCCACCAGGTACTTGTCCAGGTGAAAAAGATCTAAGACAAAGACGCTCCTCGGTAGAAACTCCAGCCCTTTCTTTATCCACCTGTCTCCGTCACCGCAGAGGTAAATCCGCTCCACAGAAGATAATTCGTACTGCTCCTCGATGTAGCTCAACACCTCGAACCACAGCTCATCCGTATCTGAGTAAAGCCCTCCCAAGTAATAAGGCCGCTTGAGTCTGTATCTGTCTTTCCCCACCTTCTCTTTCCCCTCGTGGATGTAAACCAGCCGGGGTAAGTACTTCTTCCCGTCCTGACCTGCTACGTGGTCTTCATCCGCCTCCACATAAAGAACCTTCCCCCGGCGCTTCTCCCCAGGCGGCTCGGGCAGTTCTTCCAGTGTAAAGTTGTGAATCACCTTCTTCACCGCTTCGCCGCTTAGCACAACCTCCCGATTGCCTCTCCCTACCCTCTCGCCACTCTTCCGGTAGGAAAGATCTACCGCTTCTTCTAAGGCTTGTGCTTTAACCAGAGGATCAACCCGTGCGTGCGGCCCGTAACCTACCAACCGATCTATCAGGTGCACCCGCTCCCCAGTCTCTTTGTGCCGGTAATAGGTTCGCTTATAGTTGACCAGACCGAAAAGGGTAAGTACTTCTTTGGGATCGTTTCGCCGCTCTACCCGCCAGCCGGGCCGCTTTTCCCGGTGCTCCCGAAGATAGGCGTCTTTCGCCTCTAAAACTTCCCTCAAAACCTCCTGTCCCAGGTTATTAAGCTCCTGCCAGAGCTTCTCCTCGAAGCTTAAAAAGTCGGTCCCTTCCTCCAGAACCTTCAACGTTAGCTCCGCGAGGGCGTACAATTTCAGTAGGTGACGGAGGAGACTCATGAAGGAGAAGACCTCGCCCCTCACGGACAATTTTCATGGACTGAAAGGAGGAGCGAGGTCTCATGCACAGTCAACCTATCTCAGACATTCAACCTCTTGCGGACATAATCCTTCTTCTGGGGGAGAAAGTTAGCAAACTAATTACCGAATGCCGCGACTTCTACAAGCTCGAAGAAGAAGTGTACAAGCTCTCTCAAGAAGCTTGCGTGAAGATCTTCGCCTGGGCCCTCGAGGAAATAGACACCTGGCTCGTGAACGCCCGGGACAAGCGCACCTGGAAAGTGATAGGCTTTCGGGAAAGAACCGTAGTTAGCAGCTTTGGGGAATTCAAAGTAAAAAGGCGGCTTTACAGAAACAAAAAGACGGGAGAAGCCAGGTTTCTTCTTGACGAGGTTCTGGGCTGGCCGGAGAGGTCTAGATGCACGCCGCGTTTGAAGGAGATGGCGGTGAAGCTTGGGAGCGAAGTACCCTTCAGGCGGGCAGCGGAAATTCTCGGTTATTTTGTCCCTGGGATAAGCGCCATGGCGGTGTGGCAGGCCGTGCAGGAAGCAGGAGAAGCACTCAGGCAGGAGGGAGAGTCCAGGAGAGAAGCCGTTTTTGAGAAGGGAGAGACACCCGAAGGTAAAGAGAAGACCTCCAGGCTTTACATAGAGGCCGACGGGATGGTAGTAAGGCTTCAAAGGAGCGAAGAGAAAAGGAAAGAGGTCAAACTCTTCGTAGCTTACACAGGCAAAGAAGCGATTGGGGGTGGCCGGAAGGCTTTAAAGGACAAGCTGGTAACGAGCGGTGTAGGCGAAGGGGAGAGGATGTGGGAGGAAGTTTACTCTGGGGTAGCGAGCCGGTGGGACATGGGTCAGGTGAAGGAGATATACCTTGGGAGTGACGGGGCGGAGTGGGCCAAGCAGGGGGTAGATTACTTCCCCGGGGCAGTGCACGTTTTGGACCCTTACCATTTGAACCGGCGGCTTATAGAGGCTTTTTGGCACGATGAGGAGGCCTATAGTGGGATCAGGCAGGCCATTTATCTGGGGGACCGGGAGAAGGTAGAAGAGATTATGGGAGGAGCAGCGAGGAGAGTTCGCGGGGCTAAGAGGAGGAGAATAGAGAAGCTCTGGCAGTATCTCAAGGAGAACTGGTCGGGGATAGTTACCTCTTCTGCTGCGGAGCATCTGGGGGCCATAGAGGGGCAGGTACAGCACAACGTGGCGCGGCGGATGAAGCGGTTGGGAGCCAGCTGGACGGAGGCAGGAGCAGACAGGATGGCGCGGGTTTTGGCTGCTCGAGCCAACGGGGTGCTCGGGAGGCACACTTCTCGTTGGCCGGTACTGCTGGCCAAGCAAGAACATTTGGCTCAGGCGGTGCGGTTGGAGGTAAAGCGGAAGATAGAGGAGGCGGGGAGTTGGCTTAAAGCGGGGTTGCCGGCATTGAGAGGACCCTCTGCCGGAGCTCCATGGGTGAAGCATGTGTTGCGGGAACTAAGCCGGCCTAGCCTCAGTAGTTTGATCCCTTAATGGCGCAGGTACCGGGACTATCCTGGCGGCGAGGTTTCCATGAAGAGAAGTTTTCTCCCGAACCACCTACTAACTCTTGACGCGCACTAGCTCCGCTACCCTCTGGAACTTCTCCCAAATCTGCTTTATAATCTGCATAGAGACCTCACCCTCCTGAGTGGTTGTTTAAGCAACTACTCGTCCGTTGCAAGGACGGTGAGGTCTCTCTTCTTTCTCCCCTTCCTTAGCTCCTGCAAAATTCCTACAGTAACTTTACACTAACATAACCTGGAGGCGCATTAGAGCTTGATGGCCAGGAATTTCTTCGTAAAGACAGGAGCCCAAACAGCTGTGAGCGACCAGATGGTGCCCAACGGCGAGACCAGGGCGTGTAAGCAGTTCAGCCGCGGTTACTGTACACTCGCTAGCATCCCGGCAGCCGAATGCTATACTAGAGAAAAGCAACTTTTCTCCAACGCTAAATTTATCCAAAGGAAGGGAGAAAGCCATGTCTGACCAACCCAAATACGTCCAAGACTTTTACCCCGACGAACTAACCTATTGCTACGGCTGCGGTCGCAATAACCCGCTCGGTCTTAGCTTCCGCACCCGCTGGGACGGTAATAGAACCCGAACCGAATATCGACCCCGCGCGGAACATATGGGCGTCCCTGGCTTCGTTTACGGAGGGTTGATAGCCTCTCTGATCGATTGCCACAGCACCGGTTCGGCAACTCTGGCCTATTATCGCCACCAGGGTCACGAGCTGGGCGACGCCGCCCCGGTGCCCCGTTTTGTAACCGCTTCCTTAAAGATTGATTTCCTCAAGCCGACCCCCATAAGCGAAACGCTGGTGGTCTACGGCGAGATCGTGAGCATCGGTGCCCGTAAAGTGATCGTCCACAGCTCCATGTACGCTGGTGAACTCTTAACCGCTCGCGGGGAAGCGGTGCTGGTGCTGATCCCTCCCACCATGATGACGCCGAAACCAGCCTCTACCCCTTCAGAAGCTGCGAACCCTTCCGAGTGAACCAGCTCACCACCTCCCAGCCTTAAATTTCAGCCATTAACCGCCCGCTTTTTGACTACATCCTCTAGTGGAGACTAAGGTTAAACCATGAAGAAAACTAGTAAGACCGAGTTGCGCCAGGAGCTTTTACGCCGGAGACTGGCACTGGATCGCGCGGAAGTGATCAGGGCGGGAGAAATAGTGGCCGAGCTCTTGCTGGCCCTCCCTGCCTATCGGGAAGCGCGGACCCTGCTGTTCTACTACGCTTTTAGACAAGAGGTGCCCACGGCAGCAATGATCCTGCATTCTCTGCACGAAAACAAGCGGGTGGCCCTGCCGGCAGTGCTCCACCAGGAAAGGGAACTGTTAGCTCGCTTGATAACCACTTACCCCGACGACCTGGCACCGGGACCGATCGGCATACCCGAACCCCGTCCCGATCGCCCTTCCGTCCCCCCGGAGGAGATCGACCTGGTCACGGTGCCAGGGCTTGCCTTTGACCGCAGAGGGTATCGCGTAGGATACGGTTGGGGTTGCTACGACCGTTTTTTGGCCCGCTCCCCGGCTCTTCGCGTGGGGCTGGCGTACGACTTCCAGGTGTTAGAAGCCATAGAAGCGGAAGAACACGACCAGCGCCTCCACCTGCTCATCACCCCCAGCCGCATTTATTATTTCGATGAGGTGGGAAAATGGGAACAACCGTCCTCGAAGAGGTAGTGCGTAACTACCGGGGCCAACCGGAAAAATTGATAGCCGCCCTTTTGGCCCTGCAGCGGCATTACGGTTATCTGCCCGAGCCGGCTTTGCGTGTCATATCCCAAGAACTCCGGGTACCGCTTAGCAAAATATACGGCGTGGCCACTTTTTACGCCCAGTTCCGCCTCCAACCGCGGGGGAAACATACCGTTTGCGTCTGCCTAGGAACCGCCTGCCACGTGCGCGGCTCGGAACAAATCTTCCACCAACTCCGCCGGGAACTCGGAATAGAAGCTGGTGAAACCACTACTGATGGGCGCTTCACCCTGGAGGTGGTCTCCTGCGTGGGAGCTTGCAGCATGGCACCAATAATGATGATAGACGAGGACTTACACGGTCGCCTCGATGCGGACAAAGCCTTGGCGCTCCTCACCCAGTACCGAGATTAAGGAGGGGAAAAACGTGCGGTCGCTGATGGATAGATGCTGCTCGCGCTGCACCCATTCCCCCCAAACCCCTTGCCAAGACTACATACTATGCCGCCGTGATGGCCCCCTCTGCCACGATGACCCCGATTGCCAAGAGCAACGCCGCCAATGGTTGCAGATCCATTTCCCTCCCCCGGGTAGCCCACGCAAACGCGTGCTGGTTTGTGGCGGGCTAACCTGCGGCGCCGCCGGTTCCTTCTCCCTGGCGGAGCTCTTAGAGCAGGCGGTGCAAGCTAGTGGACTGGAAGACCGGGTCCTAATTACCACAGTGGGGTGCATGGGGCTTTGCGAGGAAGGGCCGCTGGCCCTGGTGCTGCCGGAAGAAATCCTTTATTCTCGCCTACGCCCAGAGGACGTGACCGCCATAGTCGAGGAACATCTCCGGGACGGTAAGCCGGTAGAACGATGCTTGCTCCGCAGCGAGGAGGGCCAAGTTTACCCTACCATCTCCCAGGTGCCCTTTTATCGGAAGCAGCAACGCACGGTGCTGAAGCGTTGCGGCCGCATTAACCCAGAGGAGGTAGCCGAGTACGTGGCTACCGGTGGCTATCGAGCGCTCACCACCGCCCTGAGGTCGCTTACTCCAGGAGAAGTCATCGAGGAGATCAAAAAGTCCGGTTTGCGGGGCCGCGGCGGCGCCGGCTTCCCTACCGGTAAAAAATGGGAATCGGCCAGCAGGGTACCCAGCAACAAGCGCTATGTGGTATGCAACGCCGACGAAGGTGATCCTGGCGCTTTCATGGATCGGGCCCTATTGGAGGGTGACCCGCACGCCGTCATCGAAGGAATGATCCTCTGCGGCTACGCTATCGGTTCTGACGAGGGTTACATCTACGTCCGCGCTGAATACCCCCTGGCGGTTAAGCGCCTGCGGCTAGCCATCCAGCAAGCTTACGCGGTGGGCCTGCTAGGAAACAATATTCTCGGCTCAGGGTTTTCTTTCCACCTCCACATCAGTGAAGGAGCAGGAGCTTTCGTATGCGGCGAGTCCACCGCCCTGATGGCCTCTATCGAAGGAAACCGCGGTATTCCCCGCATCAAGATCCCTCGCTCCACGGAAAAAGGGCTGTTCGGCCAACCCACTGTCCTAAACAATGTGGAAACCTTCGCCAACATACCCTTAATTATTAATCACGGCAGCCAGTGGTACTCCAGCATCGGAACCAGAGGGAGCAAGGGAACCAAGATCTTCGCCTTGAGCGGGAAAGTCAAGCACACCGGATTGGTGGAGGTGCCCATGGGCACCACTTTGAGAGAACTCATCTTCGACATTGGTGGAGGCATCAAAGGCAATAAAGCCTTCAAAGCTCTGCAGATAGGCGGTCCCTCGGGAGGGTGCATCCCCGAGGATATGCTCCATCTACCCATAGATTACGAATCCCTAACCGGAGCAGGAGCAATGATGGGATCGGGAAGTGTGGTTGTGATGGACGAAGATAATTGCATGGTCAATACCGCCCGCTTTTTTCTAAGCTTTACCGAGCGAGAATCCTGCGGCAAATGCACTCCTTGCCGGGAAGGCACCAAGCAAATGCTCAGTATTCTGGAGCGCATAACCAAGGGAGAAGGTAGCCCCAGCGATCTCTCCCTCTTAGAGTTCCTGGGACAAGTAGTGAAATCCACCGCTTTTTGCGGCTTGGGCACTTCGGCTCCTAACCCGGTGCTAACCACCTTGAGATTTTTCCGGAGCGAATATCTCCAGCACGTGGTGGAAAAGCGCTGCCCGGCGGGCGAATGCGTATCCCTGCGGCGATTCGTTATTCAGCCGGATAAATGCGTGGGTTGCGGCGCTTGCGCTTACGTCTGCCCGGTTAAGGCAATCAAGGGGGAAAAGAAGCAGCCGCACCGCATAGATGAAGAGGTCTGCGTTAAGTGCGGCCGTTGCGCGGAAATCTGTCGTTTCCACGCGGTGCAGCGAGTTTAGGCAAGATAAACTCAAACCCTTAGACTTTGATGATGCCCAACACGCCCAAAATGCCTATCAGAGCGCCTACCCCGCAAGCGCCCCAGGCCCACAGGCCCCACAACCAGCGCAAGCGGCGTCGAGTATCTTCCGAACAAAAGTTACCAAAATAGGCGAAGAAGGCGAAGTAACAAAAATAGAATAGCTGATAAGGATTATGCGTGGAGTAAGCATTATAACCCATGAAACCGAGAAATCCTAGAAATCCCAAAAAACCTAGGTACCGTTGCTGCCCACTCATCGGCGTACCTCCCGACCGGCCCGAGCAATGTTTTGGCCGCTCAACTAAACTATACCGTTTAATCCATTTCTCTGCAATAAAAACCTCACCTGGCGAATAGGTGTTTTGCTTGGCTAAGCAAACGGCACCGCAACTTAACCAACAGCCTTCCCCAACCAAGGAGGTCAACCTGTGCGCTAGTGGTTGTTCTCCAACCTCAAGCTAGCCCATGCCGTTCCCAGAGATGCCGATAAATCGAACATCGATGCAGCAATTCGCAATGCTTTCCCCGATCCACCACCCTTCCCCGATCCAATACCACGATCTCGTCCATGAGCTCCAGAGCAAGGGGGCGATGAGTGATGAGCAGCAGGGATTTTTCTCTAGTGCTTTCCAGCCAACGATAAAAAAGGTTCCGGGCAGCGATGGGGTCCAGCCCCGTGGTAGGTTCGTCTAACAGCAGGATAGGAGCTCCTTTGAGCAGAGCGCGCAGCAGGGCCAGGCGCTGCCTTTCGCCCCCGGAAAGCATAAAGCCTCGATCGCCGATAGGGGTTTCGTATCCCTGAGGCAGAGCGAGAATATCCTGGTGCACCCCTAACTTGCGGGCCCACTCCTCGACTTCCTCCCTGGCCATGCCCGGGCGGGCCAAGAGTAAATTTTCGATCACAGTGGCGTTGAAAAAGTACACCTCCTGGGGCACCGCAGCCAGATAGCCCCGCACCGCCTCCGGGTCCATAGTTTTCAGTTCGCAGTGCCCTAGATAGATGTGCCCATCTTGGTAATCCCAGAAGCGCAATAGCAAGTTGAGCAAAGTGCTTTTTCCAGCTCCGCTGGGCCCTACCAGCGCCAACCGCCGTCCGGGTGGTAAAGTTAGCTCCACCCCATCCAACACCCATGGGCCCTGAGGATGATAGCGGAAACGCAGCCCTTGGGCCCTCAGCGTTAGGTCCTCCGGGCGGCAGTCCGTCACAACCGCAGGGGGAGTAGCCACGCTGAGGGCCCCTAACAATCGCTCCTTGGCTTCCCGACACTCCTGACGGTAACGGGGCAAAAGTAACAAGGGTCCCCACGCCTCCATAGCCGTGAAGACCATCAGGGGCAAAACAGCAAACAGCGCCCCGTCCAGTCGACCCCGGCGCAGCAGGTAAGCAGCAGCTACCAATAGAAGCACCAGCGCCAGCCGAGCTCCGAAGTCGCTCAGAGCCTCGGCCCCTGCCTCTAACGCTCCCCGCCGGTAACGCGCCCGGGCAAAACGTTGCCTCCAAACGGTTAATTCCTTCCCCACCCGCTCTGCCAGATTAAAAGCGAGAATTTCGCGCAGCCCCTCCGCCGCTTCTACCAGAGCAGTGCTGAGCCCCTGGCGCGACCAAGCCTCTTCAGCCCCTTGTTGCCGCGTCAGGCGCTGGAAGCAAAGGGGCCAAACCACCCCCAGCAGCAGAGACACTGCTAGAAAGAGCTCCGCCAGCAAGTGGGCATAAAAAGCCAGAAAGATCACCAGAGCTAGCCCCATTCCCATCGCCACACCGGTGGGAGCCAGCACCCGGAGGTAAAGGTTTTCCAGAGCCTGAATGTCATTGACCAAAGAACTTAACAAACGAGCGCTGGAACGCCCTTGGAAGGCAGATGGAACTCTAGGCTCCAGTTCCTGGTAAAACCAGGAGCGTAGCCAGGTTGACCAGCGAAAGGTGGCGTCGTGGGCCAAACAGCGCTCCGCGTAGCGGAAAATAGCCCGGGTAACCCCGAAGAACCGCACCGCCACCGTAGCCAGCAGGAGCTCCCCGAAAGGGGGATGCAAGGCTGCGGTAACGATAAGCCAAGTGGCCGTGCCGATAAGCCCCACATTGCTGGCCACCGCCAGCAAGCCTAAAAAAGCGGCCAAGGCCAGTTCGGGTAAATAGCGGCCCCACTGGTCCTTAAAGCTTCGCTCCAGTAGCATAAGGATTCCCCCTGTAGGCCTGAAGAAACTCGCGGAGCACCCCCGGATTGCGATTCAATTCCTCCGGTCGCCCCGCCTCCACCAGAGTCCCCTCTTGCAGTAACAAGACCCGATCCACTTGATCCAGAATGTTCAGATGGTGGGTTATGAGCAGCACGGCGCGGTCGCGGGCTAAAGCCCTGAGCGCCCGGAAAAAAGCCAATTCGCCCTCGCGATCCAAAGCCGTGGTAGGCTCGTCCAGCAAGAGCAGAGCCGACGGTTTGAGCAGAGCTCGGGCCAGGGCGATACGCTGCACCTGCCCCCCACTCAGCCCCCACCCTCCTTCCCCCACCCGGGTAGCGTACCCCTGGGGTAAAGCGGCAATAGTTTCTTCTAGTTCCAGCAAGCGTATAGCTTCTTGCAGTCGCTTGTCCGGGATGGGTTCCGTCGAAGCTAAGTTATCCAACACCGTACCCGGCCACAGGCGCGGCTGCTGAGGAAGAAAACTCACCCTGAGACGCCACTCTCCTGGCACCAGGTCTTTTAGTGGCACTCCGTTCACCCGAATTTCTCCCTGGGTGGGATCGATAAACCGCAGGAGCAGATAGGCCAGCGTGCTCTTGCCGGCTCCGGTGGGCCCTAGCAAGGCCACTCTTTCGCCCGGCTCCAATTTCAAGTTCACTCCCCGGAGCACTGGTTGGCCTTGTTCCCGGTAAGCATAAGAAACCTCTTCGAGCGTGACAGTGAAGGGAGCTCCGGGCACTGGGCGGGGGGAGGAAGGTAGCGAGATCGGTGGCCTGAGGCTGAGATAAGCGGTGATCTCTCGCGCCGCCGCCACCCCGGCCAGGCGAACGTGGTAGCGTCCACTCAGCTGCCGCAGGGAAAAATAATATTCCGGCGCCAAAAGGAGCAGGAAAAAGGCCGGGAAAAAAGGCATCTCTCCCACCAGCAGCCGCAGGCTAACCGTGACCGCCACCATGGCCGTACCCAGAGTGGTGAGGAGCTCCAGCACCAGCGCTGAAAGAAAGGTAACCCGCAACACCTCCATAGTGGTCTCCCGGAAACGGCTCCCCACCAGCCAGAGTTTATAGCCGTGCTCCCGGCTGCGGCCGAAGGCCTTTAGAGTGACCAATCCCTGCAAGAGATCTAGAAGATAATCGTTGAGCCGTCCCAATTGCTCCCAGCGAGCCTGTGCTCGACCGTCGCCCCATTTTCCAATCAGGATGAGCAGAACCACCGCAGCCACGGTGGATACGATTAAGATGGCAGCGGTAACTGGTAAAGTGAGAAGAGCCACCAGCCAGAGGACCAAAGCTACCGTACCCGCCGTCACCAGCAGGGGAAGATAACGGTGCAGGTAGGCCGACACCGCTTCCACCTTGTCCATGAAAAGACCCACTTTTTCCCCGGCCCGGGTTTCCAGATCGGCTAGGGGGCCCAACTCCACCAACTTATTCCACAAAACACCCCGGAGCTCCTCCTCTACCCGCAGAGCCGAGCGAAGGGCCAGCAATTCTCGTAACCAATGCGTCAGCAGGCGGAGAGCGAAGACCAGCAGCAGGAGGATCAGCCAGGACAACGACTCTTCCACGGTTCTTCCCTGCAAATAAACCAACTGCACCACATTGGCGAGGCAGCCGGCCTGCCCAGCAGCGAGCAGGCCGGCCAGCAACCCTAGGATAGCACTCCCCCACCAGTAAAATTTGAGCCCCGTGGAAGTTAATCGCAAAAGCTCACGGTCGACCATGATCCACCCTTAATAGTACAAATCCTTGGGCGTTATGCGCTGCCGGAAAGTCCAGTAAGTCCAACCCTGATACAGCAATACCAGCGGAACCAGCAGCAAAGCTACGATGGTCATTACTTTCAACGTGTAAGGGCTGGAGGAAGCGTTGTACACCGTTAGGCTCCATTCCGGGTTAAGGCTGGAAACCATCACCCGGGGGAAGAGGGCGCAGAAGAAGGTAAAGGTTAAACCAACCACACTTATTCCCCCCAAAGCGAAAGCCCAGCCACTGCGATGGGCCTTCAAGGCCAGATAGCTTCCCAACAACAACGCCAGCACTAACAGGAAAAGCGCCAAGGCCACTGGTTTGCTACCCAGCCCTATGGTTCCTAGGCTGAGAAGGAAGAACAGGGCCAGGAAACCTATGGCTAGCCACAAGAGCGGCGCAGCGTATTTGCGGGCTCTCTCCTCCAACTCCCCTACCGTGCGAATGGTCACAAATAGAGCTCCGTGGGCCAGGAAGAGACAAGTAAACGCCAGTCCCCCCAGCAGGGTATAGGGAGAGAGCAGATCGAAGAAGCTGCCCACGTATTGCATCTCGGCGTTGATAGGAACCCCTTTGAGCAGGTTGGCGAAAGCCACCCCCCACAACAAAGAGGGCAACAAGCTGCCGAAACAAAGCGCCCCGTCCCAGAAGCGGCGCCATCCAGGACTCTGGTCCAGGTGGCGGAACTCGATAGCCACCGCTCGCAAGATCAGCGCTACCAGGATTAAGAAAAGCGCCAGGTAAAAACCGCTGAAGAGAGTAGCGTACCAGTTGGGGAAAGCAGCGAATAAAGCGCCCCCAGCCGTGATGAGCCACACCTCGTTGCCATCCCAGAAGGGCCCAAAAGTGTTGATCAGCATTCGCCGTTCGCTATCGGTGTGCCCCAGGAAGGGAACTAGCACCCCCACACCGTAATCGAACCCTTCCAGAAAGAAATAGCCAGCAAAGAGCACAGCGATCAGTAAAAACCAAAGGATGTTTAGCTCCATAACGACACCTCCTTTTCCGGCTTAGCTGTGCCTGCCTCCTTAGGACCCTGTTTAGCGAAACGAGTCAGAAGCGAAACATCAAGCACCACCAAAATGCCCAGAAGGAAAGTGAAGCCCAGCAAGGTGATCAAGAGCTGGCCCGAAGTAACGCAGGGAGACAGGGCCTGCTCCACCCGCTGCAGGCCGTAAACGATCCAGGGTTGCCGCCCCACCTCGGTCATGGCCCAGCCCGCTGTGTTGGCCACGTAAGGCAGGGGCAAAGAGTAAAGCACGGCTTTCAAGACCGCGGGCTTGTCTTCCAGCCTCCCTTTCCGGTAGAGATAATAGGCGTAAAAGCTCAGCAGAAGCAGCCAAATCCCCAACCCCACCATGATGCGGAACGACCAGAAAGTAATGGCCACTGGGGGAATGTAATAGCCGGGCCCGTAATGAGCCACCATCTCCTGCTGCAACTCCTTAATTCCCTCTACCCTAGCAGTGAAGGAGTTATGAGCCAGGAAGCTTTCCAAAGCCGGCAGGGACAAAGCCAAACGGTTGGTCTGCTCCTGCTGATCCACCCACGCGATTAAGTTAAGGGGGGCGGGTTGGGAGGTATGCCACAGAGCGTTAGCCGCAGCGATCTTCATGGGCTGGGTCTCGACCAGGTGTATTCCCTGAAAGTGGCCTGTAAAGGCCACCAAAAAAGTGGCAATCATGCCCGCGATCAGACCTATGCGCATGGAGGGACGGAAAACCTCTAGATGGGTCCGGCGCAGTAAATGGTAGGCGCTGATGCCCATTACGAAGAAAGAAGCGGTGGTAAGACCCGCGATCACGGCGTGCGGAAACTGGGTGAAGACGTTAGGGTTGGTAGCTAGCGCCAAGAAATTGTTCATCTCCGCCCGCCCGGAGCGCAGCACAAAACCCACCGGTTCCTGCATGAAAGAATTGGCGATCAAAATCCACAGGGCCGACAGGTTGGAAGCAATAGCCACCAGCCAGATAGCCAGGAGATGCAGTCGCTTGGAAATACGATCCCAACCAAAAATCCAGACGCCTAAAAAGGTGGACTCTAAAAAGAAGGCTAGCAAGGCCTCGATAGCCAGAGGAGCACCAAAGACATCACCCACGAAGCGGGAATACTCGGACCAATTCATGCCGAAGTGAAACTCCTGCAGGATACCGGTCACCACTCCCAAAACGAAGTTGATCACGAAAAGCTTACCCCAAAATTGAGTCATGCGCTTGTACTTTTCTTCGCCGGTACGCACGTAATAGGTCTCCATTACGGCCACCAGAATGGAGAGCCCCAGAGTGAGGGGGACGAAAAAGAAATGGTAAATGGCCGTGATAGCAAATTGCCAACGGGCCAGAGCCAGGGTTAAAGGGTCCATAGAGATCCTCCCTCCTTCGCTTCTTTAGATTGGAGCTCGCGCGCCCGCTCCGCCAGCGTAGCGAAGTCGTAACGCTCCAATTCTTCTCGCAGCAGAAATTGGAGTTTGCCCAGCACCTCGTGCACCGGGCATACGTGAGCCCATTTTTTACTACAATAATCCGCATCGATAAAACAGCGATTAAGTCGGATAGGTCCTTCCACTGCTTCCCAAACCTCCCGCAGGGTAATGGTGCTCGCCGGCCGAGCCAAAGCGAAGCCGCCTCCCACTCCCCGGTAAGAACGCACTATACCCGCTCGGGTAAGGTCGCGCACTACCTTAAGCAAAAAGCGCAAGGGGATGCTTTCTTCCCGCGCCAGTATCTGGGCACATACCACCTCCCCCGAAGGTCGCATGGCTAGGTTCAACACCACCCGGATGGCATAGTCAGCCGCCTGACTCAAACGCATCACCATCAACTCCGCTATCTATACCGCAGTGGTATAGTTTGCTTCCAGTTTAAGGCTGCAGACCGTTTCCCGTCAAAACTCCCCAACCGCCGTATCTACCTTTTTAACAGCCTATTCGTCTTTGAACTTGTTATTTTTGCTCTATCTCTGCGGATTTTAAAATTAAAAAAATTTTAGTTTGAGACACGAGCCAGCGAAGGTAAAACCATCCCGGAGGGCGAAATAAAGCAAAAAGCCGCTTTTAAGGAGGGATACAAATAATGTGGGGTAGGAAACTTACCGAAGGAGTCTATTCGGTAGGCGCCATAGACTGGGACCGGAGGCTTTTCGACGAACTCATACCCTTGCCCAACGGAACCACCTATAACGCTTACTTGGTGAAGGGAAGCGAGAAGACCGCCCTCATCGACACGGTCGACCCCAGCAAGAAAAAAGACCTTTTTCATAACTTGAAGCAATTGGGTGTCGAGCGGCTCGATTACGTCGTTTCTAACCATACCGAGCAAGATCACTCCGGCTCTTTGCCCGATGTCCTGTCCACTTATCCCGAAGCTAAGGTAGTAACCAATTCCAAATGCAAAGCCCTGCTCATCGATCATCTCCACCTGCCGGAGGATTGCTTTCTGGTAATCAATGACGGCGAGCGACTATCCCTGGGAGACAAAACCTTAACCTTCATGCTGGCCCCCTGGGTGCACTGGCCCGAGACCATGTTCACTTACTTGGTGGAGGACAAAATTCTTTTCCCCTGTGACTTTTTAGGTTCCCACTTCGCTACCAGCGACCTCTTTGCCACCCGGGAGCGGGAAATCTACCTGGCCGCCAAGCGCTACTACGCTGAAATCATGATGCCCTTCCGCAGTCACGTGCAGAAATATTTACAACGCCTAGAAGAGCTACCGCTGGCCTTCATCGCTCCTAGCCACGGGCCCGTTTATCACCGCCCGGAGTTCATCTTGTCCGCTTACCGGGACTGGGCCTCCGACCAGGTGAAGAACGAAGTTCTCATACCGTATATATCCATGCACGAGAGCACCGCCCGCATGGTAGAGCATTTACTCGAAGCGCTGGTCAACCGGGGACTAGAAGCCTCTCCCTTTAACTTGACCTACACCGACTTGGGAGAGCTGGCCATGGCCATGGTGGACGCGGCTACCATCGTGTTGGCTACCCCTACCGTCCTGGGCGGGCCTCACCCCACCGCCCTTTACGCTGCCTACCTGGTGGGGGTGCTCCGGCCCAAGACCAGGCTCGCAGGGCTCATCGGCTCTTACGGTTGGGGGGGCCGGACGGTGGAGATAGTAAGCGAGTTCTGGAAAACCTTGAAAGCCGAGTTCCTGGAACCGGTGCTGGTAAAGGGGCTACCGCGGGAGGAGGATTTAAAGAAACTGGACGAGCTGGCCGAGGCCATTGCCCAGCGCCACCGGGAATGGGGCATTCTGGGCTAACGCAACAGATGAACGTTTCCCAGGCGCACCCTTTTAAGCCCCGCTTCCCGGGCGGCTTGGTAACATTCTTCCGCCTCCCTACGGCTCAGAAGCGGCAGATCGCGCATCAGGTGGTGGGGGGAAAAGGCCAGCAAGGTATAGGGAATGGAAGGGTCGAGCTCAGCCAAAAAGCGCGCTATAGCTGCCACTTCCTCCGCTCCCACGTAGCCGGGAACCAAAAGAGTGCTGGCCACCAGCAGAGGGGGCTCGGGGCGCAGGGGCAAGTAGCGGGAAAGGTAGCGGAAGTTATAAAGCGTCTGCCGGTTGCTCACCCCGGTGAGCAGCCGGTGCAGATCCTCGTTCCAGGCCTTGAGGTCGAACTTTATGCACCCGCCCGACTCCAGGGCCAGCTCCGCCAAGGCGTCGAGGTAGCGGGGATGAATGTTGCCGTTGGTCTCCCAGCAAAGGCGCAGGATCCGGCCCCCGGCCCTGGCGCGGGCCAGCCGGGCCGCCTGGAGAGTAAAGGGCATCTGCGGTGAGGGGTCGCCGCCGAAAAAGCAAACGCAGGCCGTCTCCTCGTCGATGGCCGCCACCAGCTCCTCTGGGCTTACCAGAGGAGCTTTCTTCTTTGCCATGCGGAGGTAAACGCTGTTCTGGCAGTAGAGACAGTCGAAGGAACAAGCACCCAAGAAGACGGCTAAGTTTTTATAGCCCTCTTCCGGCCCCGGGCGGTAGGCGTAGCGGGGAAAGCCGGCGCCGGTACCGCCGGGACACACCCAGTCGGCCACGCAATTGGTGGGGAGAGGATCAAAGTAGAAGCTCAGAAGCCCCTGCCGGGAGGTTCCCGCCACTTGCTCCAGCCTTTTCCCGCGGCAAAAGCGCAGACCGCAAAAGCCCACCTCTCCCTCCCCCAGCTGGCAGCGGTTACCGCAGACCTGGCAGGTAAGCCCGCCAGGAGTGCGCGGCGGCAAAGGCGGCAAAGGAAAGCGACTCTGCGCGTGCGCTCTTGAAGCTATCTCGGCCCCTAACTCGGGATGCGCTTTAAGGCACTCGCCACAGATAAAGCCCAGCGCCTCGGATGTCGATTGCCCGCTGCCGCAAATACGACAACTCATTTTCCTCATCTCCCGGGAGGAGTATTTTGCTGAAAGCCGAAAGAACTTAAAACAAAAGAAAGCTCACTAAAGGAGGCTTCGGAATATTGGCTTTAAAGAGATTTTTCCCTTTAGCCCTGCTTTCCCTGCTCCTTTTATTCTCCGGCTGCGGCCAGAAGAAAGAGCCCTTGACCATCGGCACATTACCGATAATCGATAACCTGCCCTTCTGGGTGGCGGAGGAAAAGGGCTACTTCAAAGAGGCGGGTCTGGAAGTGAAATTTATTTCCTTCCCCAGCGCGGTGGAGCGAGACAGCGCCTTCGCCGCCGGCAAGATAGACCTGGCGGTGGGAGACCTCCTGGCCGTGGCCCAGATGCGCCAGGGGGGGATCAAAGTGAAGGCCATAGCGGTAGCGCAAGGGAGACAGCCGGGAGAAGCTCGCTTCGCCCTGCTTTCCGCCCCTAATTCGCGCCTCACCAGCGCAGCCAAACTCCGCAACGTCCCGGTGGCCTGCTCGCTCAAGACCATCAACGAATACTTGGTCGACCAGATGCTGGGAGACGCTGGCATTCCTCCCCAGGAGATAAAGAAGGTCTCTATACCTAAGATTCCGGTGCGCCTGGAAGCTCTGCTCAATGGTACTGTCGAAGCAGCTCTGCTGCCCGAACCCTTCGCTTCGTTAGCCGAGGCCAAAGGGGCGCACCTCCTGGCCGACTCCAGCCAGAGAAACTTAGCCCAGACGGTGATCATCGTCCGGGAAGAGGTTATCAACCAGCGCCTGCCGGAGCTCAAGCGCCTCCTGGAAGCCTATGACCGGGCGGTGGCCGACATCCAGCAGCATCCGCAAGCCTTCAACCGCATCTTGGAAGAAAAAGCGCAGGTGCCTAAAGAGGTGTTGCCCGGCGAGAAACACGGGATAAAGCTGGTCTTCTCTCCCGCCACCCTACCCAGCCCCGGGGAGCTAGAGGCCGTACTCAGCTGGCTCAAAAGCAGGAACTTACTAACCCAGCCACTGACTTACTTTGATCTGGTAGACCGACGGGTGCTGGAGCGTTGATCCGAGTAGAAAACCTTAAAGTCACCTATTCTACTCCGGCCGGTCCTGTAGAGGCCCTGGCGGGCGTGTCTTTCGCGGTGGAGCAGGGAAAAAGCTGCGCCGTCATCGGACCCTCGGGTTGCGGCAAGAGCACGCTCCTTTATGTGTTAGCTGGTCTCAAGCAGGACTTCGAAGGAGAAGTGAAAGTGGCGGGAGAAAGAGCAAAAGCTGGGAGAAGTCAGACGGCCCTCATCTTGCAGCACTTTGGCCTTCTCCCTTGGAAGAACGTTTGGGGAAATGTGGCCTTAGGGCTTAAAGTGCGCCGTTTCCCTACCCGAGAAATAGAGAAGCGAGTGACCTTCTGGCTCGGAAATTTGGGACTTTACGACCTCCGCCACCTTTACCCGGCTCAGCTTTCTGGTGGGCAATGCCAGCGGGTAGCCATTGCCCGCGCCTTGGTGCTGCAACCCGATCTCCTGCTTATGGATGAGCCCTTTTCTTCTCTGGACGCCCTGACGCGGGAAGCCCTGCAGGAGACCCTGCTGAGGATATGGCGGGAGATCAAGTGCACCATTGTGCTGGTGACCCACAGCATCGAGGAGGCCGTCTTCTTGGGGCAGAAGGTAGCGGTCCTCTCCCCACGCCCAGGGAGGGTGGTGGCCGTTTATTCCCACCCCTTGGCAGGAAACGAGTCCTGGCGCCACCACCCGGACTTTTACCCGGCCTGCACTCGCGTCCGTCAGGAGTTGTTTCGCGCCTGCGAGGGTAAGGTAGGATGAGCAAGCAACTCTCTTCCCTGACCGCTCTTTTAGTTCTCTTGGTTCTATGGGAGTTGATGGCGAAAGGCTTGCACCTGCCCGCTCTGCCCCCGGCAAGTCAAGCCCTCGCCGCTTTCTTTAAGGAATTACCCGGACCCCTGGGCTTCAACTGGCTGGTAAGCACCTATCGCATCCTGGCTGGTATGTTCCTGGCCACGGTATCCGCCGTGCCCTTGGGGCTTTTTCTGGGGCGATGCCCCTGGGCCGACCGTCTGCTGGGACCTTTTTTTTCTCTGATTTACCCCGTGCCCAAAGTAGTCCTGGTGCCGCTCATCATGGTGATAGTCGGCCTGGGGGACTCCGCCAAGATTCTACTCATCACTCTAGTCCTCTTCTTCCAGATCCTTCTGCCGGTGCGAGACGGCGCCCGCCACCTCTCCCCTTACCTGGTCGATGCCGTCACCGCTTTAGGAGTGCGGGGGCTAGCTTTTTACTGGCACGTAGTTTTCCCCGCCGTGCTACCGGAGGTGCTTACCGGCCTGCGGGTGGCCTCAGGAACCGCCATCGCCGTCCTCTTCTTCGCCGAGACCATCGCCAGCCAAGAAGGGCTGGGGTACTATCTGCTCGATGCCTGGACGCGCTACGCCTACCCCGACCTTTACGCCGGAGTTTTAGCCATGAGCCTTCTGGGGTTCATCCTTTACTCCCTTCTGGAATGGCTCGAGCGCCGGCTCTGCCACTGGAAGTATCTTTAGAGGAGCCCTGCCTCGCGCAAGAGCTCCGCCAGCTTCTCCTTTTCCACTTGGTTAGCCTCCACCAGAGGCAGCCGGGGGGGGCCCACATTGAAACCCAGAAGGTTAAGCGCCGCCTTCACTGGCACCGGGTTGGTGGTAATGAACATACCCTTCATTAGAGGGTAGAGATCTCGGTGAATCTTAGCTGCCAGCGTAACGTTCCCGCTATGGTAGGCGCTAATCATCTCCTTCAAACGCGCACCTACTAGGTGAGCCACCACGCTAACCACCCCTCTACCACCTAGGGCCAGGATGGGTAGGGTAAGAGCATCGTCACCGCTGTACAGCGCGAAATCGTCGGGGAGCAAGCGCCGCAGCTCGCTTACTTGATCCAGATTCCCCGAAGCCTCTTTGAGAGCCACGATGTTGGGGACATCCCGCGCCAGGCGGGCCACCGTGGATGGCAAAAGATTGACCGCCGTGCGCCCGGGCACATTGTAAAGCATTACGGGAAGGTTGGTGCTGGTGGCCACGGCGCGGAAGTGCTGGTACAGACCCTCTTGAGAGGGCTTGTTGTAATAAGGCGTCACCACCATGATGGCGTCCACACCCGACTTTTCCGCCGCTCGGGTAAGTTCCACGCTGGTAGCCGTGTCGTTACCGCCGGTGCCAGCCACCACCGTGGCCCGACCCCCGATCTCCTCGGCCACGGCGCTAAAAAGGGCGATTTTCTCCTCTTTGGTTAGCGTGGGTGACTCGCCGGTAGTCCCAGCCACCACCACCCCGTCGGAGCCGCTCTCCACTAAGCGGTGCGCCAGGCGCTTGGCCTGTTGCAGATCGAGGCGTCCCTCCCGGTCGAAAGGAGTAACCATGGCAGTCAGCACGTAACCCAAGTCCAGACTCATTTCCCCACCACCCTAACAAACTTTTACAGCCATCCGGAACTCACTACCAACTCGGCGATCTGCACCGCGTTGGTAGCCGCCCCTTTACGCAGCTGGTCGGCCACCACCCACAGGTTCAACCCCTTGTCCACCGAAATATCCTCTCGAATCCGCCCCACGAAGACCTCATCCCGGCCCGTAGCGGTTAAAGGCATGGGATACTGGAGGCTGCCCGGATCATCCACCACCTCCACCCCTGGAGCTCGCCTTAGCAATTCGCGAGCTGCCGCCGCGGAAAGTTTACTTTCCGTCTCCACGTTAACCGCTTCCGAATGCGAGCGAAAAACCGGAACCCGCACCGTGGTGGCCGTGATAGCCAACCGCTCGTCGTGCAGAATTTTGCGGGTCTCTTTCACCATCTTCCACTCTTCCCGGGTGTAGTCTTGCTCCGCGAAGACATCGATGTGGGGGATTAAATTAAAGGCTATAGGGTGCGGGAAAACCTGGGGCGGGTACTCCTTACCTTCGAGCACGGCCTGGGTTTGCCGGCGGAGTTCTTCGATAGCCGCCGCCCCTGCCCCGGAAACGGCCTGATAGGTGGCCACCACCACCCGCCGAATACCAGCAGCATCGTAGATAGGCTTGAGCGGAACCACCATGATGATGGTGGAACAGTTGGGATTGGCGATTAGACGCTTATGCTGGCGGGCGTCTTCCGGATTAACCTCCGGCACCACCAGGGGGACTTCAGGATCGAGGCGGAAAGCACTGGAATTATCAATCACCAACGCCCCTTGTTCCCGCGCCTTCAGGGCGAATTCCTTGCTGGCGGAACCACCGGCGAAGAAAGCGATGTCTACTCCAGCGAAGCTATCCTCACCGGTGGCCTCCACTCTATAAGTCTCGCCGCCGAACCTTATTTCTTTCCCGGCCGAGCGGGCGGTGGCCAGAGGCAATAGCCGCTTAACCGGGAAGCGGCGCTCTTCCAGCACCTGAAGAATTTCCTGGCCCACCGCACCGGTGGCCCCCACCACTGCTACATTGAACAAAACTAGACTAAACCTCCTTTTACCCCACCGCTTGCTGGACGTAATTCACCAGCACTGGCTGAAGTTGTCGCCCTTGCAGGGCGTGAAGCACGGTATCAAGCAGCAAATCCATCTTTGCTACTAAAGAATTAGGCTTTTTGACCGGATCATCCTGCCCGAAAGGAACGAAATAGACATTTTTAGCGTTGAGCAGCGTCCCCAGATTTTTCGCGTTCAAGCCTAAGCCGTCGTTGGTGGAAACGGCCAGGACCACGGGGCGTTGGTTACGGAGCTGAGCCTTGATGGCCATAAGCACCGGCCCATCGGTAATGGCATTGGCCAGCTTAGCCAGAGTGTTACCAGTGCATGGAGCCACTACCAGAATATCCAGGAGACGTTGTGGTCCTATTGGCTCGGCCCCCACGATGCTTTCAATCACCGGCCGACCGGTTAAGGCGGTTAGTTTGGCCTTCCACTCCTCCGCCGCGCCGAAACGAGTATCGGTAGTGGCTACTTCCCGGGTAACGATAGGAATGATCTCCGCCCCCTCACGCAATAATCTTTCCACCTGCCGCAACGTCTCGCCCAAGGTGCAAAAGGAACCCGTCAAAGCGAAACCCATTTTGATTCCCCGCAAGCGCATCTGACACCGCCCCCTCAAGACATTACTGCCAGGTTTAGGCCCTTCTCTTGCAGCAAGATTTCCGCTATCACCTGGCCTAATATTTTGCCGGCCGTCTTGGGAGCCACTTTGCCCGGTAACGAAGGAGCTAACAGCGCTTGCCGCCCCAAAACCTGAGCCGCCTCAAAATCGGTGCCTCCGGGATAAGAAGCCAGGTCAATGATAAGCACCTCGGGGCGGGTGCAGCGGAGCAGACGAGCGGTGAGGACGGGAGCCGGGATGGTGTTGAAAAGGAGCTCGAATTCAGGCAGGTAGGTAGGTAGAGCCGCCAAATCCAGCACCCGGTAACCCGTTTCCAGAGCTCGGGCTCGCTCCGCCGGATCACGCGTAACCACCGATACGCGAGCTCCCAGAGCTTGCAAGCGGCGGGCCAGCGATTGACCAACCCGCCCGAAACCCAGCACCAGCACCACCAGACCGTGAATGGTCACTGGCAACCGCTCCATAGCCATCTGCAGCGCTCCTTCGGCAGTAGGAATGGAATTAAGAATGGCGAAATCGTCGCGGTCGGCTACCGGTACGAGCTTCAAACCCTTCAGCTCCGCCAGACGCCAAAGAAAGGAGTTGGCAAAACCGGTGAAAATCCACCCTGCCCGAGGCAAGAACTCGAAGTCCGTTGGCGCCAAACGCAAGGCACCGGTAGGAGATGGAAGACTTCCGTCTTCCTGAACACCTGGGAAGGGGAAGACCACTGCCTCGACCGCTTCTAATGCTGCCCGGACGCCCTCCACCGCTTCCACCCCGGAACAATTAGAGCGATGTCCCACTAGGCGTACCCGGGCCCCCCGCTGGGCCAATTCCTCAGCTGTATACACGGCTCTCTGGTCGCCCCCGATCACCGCTAGTGTGATCCCTTTAAGCTGGTTCGGTCGCATACGCTTTATCGCCCCCCACGGCCATTACAGTATATGTACCGGGGAAAGAGGAGGTGCGATAAAACCGCTATCCGAAGATCAGCCGGTCCAGGCCGTAAACCAACTGCTCCAATTCCATCACCTTTTTGATAGCCATAATCACACCCGGCATGAATGATTCGCGGGAAGTAGAATCGTGCCTGATAGTCAACGTCTGACCCAATCCCCCAAAAATAACCTCCTGGTGAGCCACGAGCCCCGGCAGTCGCACGCTATGAATCCTTACCCCTTCCAGGTTACCTCCCCGAGCTCCATCGAGCTTCTCCACCTCGGTGCGATCCCCCACCCCTTTTTCCTGCCGGCTACGGGCCACGATGTCCGCCGTTTGCAGAGCCGTACCCGAAGGGGCATCTAGCTTCTGCGGATGGTGCAGCTCGATGATCTCGACATCGGGAAAGTAGCGGGCAGCGATCCCGGCAAAGTGCATCATCAACACTGCCCCCAAAGCAAAATTAGGGACTATAAGCCCCCCCAAACGTTTCTCGCGACAGATCGCTTTTATTTCTTCCACATCTCGCTGAGCAATGCCCGTAGTGCCCACCACCGGACGCACGCCGTATTCCAGAGCGGTCTTGATATTAGCTACCGCCGCTCCCGGCGTGGTGAAGTCAACCATCACCGTGGCTTTGCTCGTCCGCAGCACCTCGGCTAGATCCCCACGCACGGTCACCCCCAGAGCTTCGATCCCGGCCAGCAAACCGACATCCTGACCTGGGTGACCGGGATCAACCGCTCCCACCACTTCCATCCCCGGCGTTCGGCTGACCGCCTTCACCACTTCCCGACCCATTCGGCCAGCCGCACCGGTAACCACTACCCGGATCAATTTCCCCCTCCTAACTTTGGCCCGGTTTTAAACCTTATTGTTATACTTAGACTCAGGCAAGTCAAGCCATCGAATTAGGAGGAGGAAACGGTTCGAGAAGCCAAGCAGGAAGGACGGAGTCGCCGGCTCACAGCAAATTATGCAAACCTATAAAGACGAGAATAGCCCCGCTCAGGAAAACGCTAAACTGCCCCAAAGACCATCTCCCGATACGCACCGTCGCCAGGCGCGCGCCCAGAGCTATACCTCCCCGCACGGCTATAAAACTTCCCAGAGCCGCCAAGGAAGAAACCAGGAAGGGCGAAAGCCCCAAAATACCGGCTCCCAAACCGTTAACCAGAGCGTTAAGCGAAAGCGCCACCCCCAAAAGCAGCGCCTCCCACAAACTTAAGTCGCCGGAGCGATCCAGATCAGCTCTGGTGGGAGTGCGTAAAATATCCCCTATCCCCACTTCGACCCTTTCCTCCTGCTGGTTACGCCGGCGCTGCTGCCACGCCAGCAATGCAATGCGTAGCCCGACGAGAAAGAACAGCAAAGCCGCCGCCACATCGGCCACTTTACCCGGTAGCAACTTCCCGAACAGTTCCCCGCCAACTATACCGGCGTAACTAAAAAGAAAAGCTATCCCAGCTATAAGCCCGTTGTACCTTTCGCGGATCCTTATGCCACAGATGCCGTACGATAGCGCCGCTCCGAAATTGTCTAGACTAGAAGAAACAGACAACAGAAACGCTGTCAGCCACTCCATGTTTTGCTCCTCCCGCACCCGTGAGATTTCTACCAGTATATGAAAGAAGTTTTTTCTGGTTCGGCGCCTTTACGACGTGAAACTCCAGCAGGATTCCTCCTGCTCTGAGACGAATGTCTTTCAGGAAGAAGTCCCGCAAATTTAGGGGAATATGGGGGAATCGAGTTGCTCCGCAGTAGGAAAATCACCATTCACGGTCGTTCTCTGCCCTTGCCTCCCTGGTATTTTTTGGCCGCTTCCCTGCTCGCCCTCTTGCTTTTAAGTGGATTGGTCTTCGCCGCCCTGCAATTCCGATCCGCTCCCGCATCGCCTCCTCACCCTGACGCAGCCGAAAGCTTCTCCCCGACCCCTTCACCCCCGGGAAGTTCGGAAGAGTTGCTACCGGGCGACACCCTGCGTCACTCCAACTTCCAGCCTCAGGAAGCTCAGGATCAGCCCATATATCGCGCCGCGGGAAAGGGCGGTAAAAGAGTGGCCCTGACCTTCGATGACGGCCCTTATCCCGGTCTCACCGAGCAGTATCTGGCCGTGCTGGAGGCACACCAGGCCACCGCCACTTTTTTTGTCATCGGCTGCCGGGCCGAACGCTATCCGCATCTAGTAAGGGACATGAGTAGCAAGGGGCACGAGGTAGGCAGTCATTCTTGGCAACACGCCTGTCTGAGCAAAGTTAACAGCCTCGGAGCCAAGGAAGATTTGCTGCGCACCGCGCGCACATTGGAGAGCATCACCGGAAAACCAGTGCGCTATTTCCGCCCTCCTTACGGGGCGTTGGGGCCGGGAGTGATGGAAGCCGCGCGGGAACTGGATGAAAGCGTGGTCCTCTGGAATGTGGACCCCCGGGATTGGACCAATCCGGGCCCTCAGGCTATAATCCAGAGGGTGCTGGCCCAGGTGCGCGACGGCAGCATCATCTTACTGCACGAGGGGAGGCCAGGAACTCTCCAAGCCCTCCCCATCTTGATACGAGAGCTGCGGCAGCAGGGCTACGAGCTGGTAACCCTATCCGAGCTCCTCTCCTCCTCCGAGAAGCCCAGCGCCGCCGCTTCGCCTCCCCAAAAAGAAAAGGGCTACCGCCCTCCTTCGGTGAAGGAAACCACTTATCAACCGCCCTCGGTGAGCCGGACTACGTATTCTCCTCCGCAAGCCGGGGCCGGGGATAAAGCCCCGCCCGCCGAACAATTTCCGGCACCACTTCCTCCCAAGCGATAGCCATGATATGCACCCCGGCCACTCCCGGCACCTTCCGCAAGGCCTGAATGGTCTCCACCGCGATAGCTATCCCCTCCTCTTGGGGATCGGACGCTTTGGCCATCCTTTCCCTTATGCTTTCGGGCACGCTCACCCCCGGGACGTTTTCGTGCATGTACTGGGCCATGCGGGCCGATTTAAGGGGAACTACTCCGGGCAAAATAAAAACCCGCCGATCTAGTCCCTCCTGTCGCACCAAATCTAGCCAGCGGAGGAAGCATTCTAACTCAAAAATGCATTGCGTTTGTATGAAATCCGCACCCGCCTCAATCTTCTTGGCCAGTCGGAGAATCCGGATCTCGGCCGAACCGCCGCACGGGCTTTCGGCTGCCCCCAGGAAGAACCTGGGCTCCGGACCTTTGAGAGGAACACCGCTCTGGAACACCTTTTCATCGCGCAGCCTCCGCATCATGTCCAGGAGCTGCACGGCGTCGAGATCGAAAACCGGTTTGGCTTCTGGGTGATCACCTACCGAGGGGTGGTCGCCAGTGAGGCAAAGAAGATTGCGGAGGCCCAAACTGTAAGCTCCTAACAGATCGGCCTGGATGGCGATGCGATTGCGGTCGCGGCAGGTCATCTGCACCACCGGTTCTATCCCCTCTTGCAATAGGTGCACTGCCGCAGGGATGCTGGCCATACGCACCATGGCGGTCTGGCAATCGGTAACGTTAGCCGCATCCACGTAGCCACGTAGCAGCCGGGCCTTGCGGACGAGCGGCTCAGAGGAAGCGTGTTTCGGAGGTCCCACTTCAGCCGTGACCACGAACTCCCCCTGGCGAAGCAACCTTTCCAACCGGGAGCCAGCTTTCATTCTTTCACCTCTTGCCGTACCAACTTTTTCGGACCGCATCCCGAGGCTAATTGCCAATTCTTGGGAGGTAACAATTGCCGCAATAGATCCAGACGCCCAAAGCGCTGCAAGCGCTGGTAGATCAAAACCCACGCACAGGGGAGCTCCGGATTTACCTCACATCTTCCCTCTACAGCCCCGCCGCAAGGACCATTGAGCAAGCCTTTGGCGCAGCGCGCAACAGGGCATATTCCCCCCGTCAGATAAAGGATACATTCGCCGCATAGGCGGCAATATTCCTCCCACACTCCCAAGGCTACCGGCCCGCCCACCAGCAGGGTGTCCAAACCCGGCACCACCCAGAGCTCGGGGAAAGCTGCCACCAGATATTGCACCCCAACCCCGCATCCCAGCGAGATGATCGCTTCCACACCTTCGAGGGAGGATTTCAAGGGCTCCAGATACTCCAGCTCGCACTGGCGCTTTACCGCCATGGGAAGCGCTGCCAATTCGGACCCCCCGCTAACCCGGCGCTCGAGCTCCAGGGCCTTGGCCAGCACCCGAGTCTCCTTATCGCCTCCCGCCAGACAAACCGCCATACAGCTCTGGCAACCTATCACCGCCACGCGGCGGTAAGGGCGAACTTGCTCGGCCAAGAAAGCGATCGGCTTGGCTTTACCTACTATCATAGCGTTTCATCCCTTCTTTTCAAAGGGCTGGGGCCTAGGCAAGTCACCCGCTGCACCATTTCCCGAGCCAAGGTAGCGAAACGCTGCCCCATGGCCGAAGAAAGGTTATACATGGCCAGGCGCTCCGGCTCCAAACCTATGTCCTGCAGCAACTGCCGCAAGTGCTCCACCCGCTTACGGGCCCTGAGGTTGCCCCGCTGGAAGTGGCAATCCCCTTCGAGGCAACCGGCCACCATCACGCCGTCGGCTCCCGCGGCGAAAGCCTCCAGGATGAGCTCCTCCTCCACTCGGCCAGAGCAGGGCACCTCCACAATACGGAGGCCGGGCGGGTACTCGAGCCGTAGGCTACCTGCCAGATCGGCCGCCGCGTAAGCGCAATAGCGACAACAAAAGGCCACGATCACCGGCTCGAAGCAGGCCATATTCACACCCCCAACAACCCGGCTATGGCGGACGCCATCTGCTCGCGTCGGTAACCCTCCAGTTCAATAGCTGCGTTGGGACATTCCCCCACGCAGGTTCCGCAGCCCTGGCAGGCCAGCGGCTCAATTTCCACCACCCCTTCTTCCGGCCGGTAGCGGGGAGCTTGGTAAGGGCACACGCGCACGCAAGTCAAACAAGCCACGCAGCGCGAAGCGTCCACCCGTGCCACTTCCCCTTTGCTGGCCAGTTCCCCCGGGAGCAGCAGTGAAGCTGCCCGGGCCGCAGCCGCCATACCCTGCAATAGAGATTCGCGTGAGCTGCAGGGGCCACGAGCCGAACCGCACAAGAAAATGCCCTCGGCGGCAAAATCCACCGGCCGGAGCTTGGGATGAGCCTCCCAAAAGAAACCGTGTTCATCCAGCGGGACTTTGAAAATGCGGCCCAGTTCCCAACGCTCTGGCGGAACCACCAGGGGCGTAGCTAAGACCAGCAAGCCGGGACGCCAGACGAGTTCCTTACCTAGCAGCGGGTCAAAGAGGGTGAGGCGTAGTTCCTCCCCCTCACTCTCCAACCGTGGAGGGTGCTCAGGCGTGTAACGCAGGTAAACCACCCCTTCAGCCCGAGCAGCATCGTAGAGTTCCTCCCGGAAACCGTAAGTACGCACCTCCCGGGCCAGGACGTAAACCTGGGCAGTAGGGCAAAGACGCTTCAACCGGCAGGCCAGCAAAGCGGTTCGGCTGCAGCAAATCCGGCTGCAATACGGTCGCTGGGAAGTGCGCGATTCTACGCATTGGATCAGAACCACCTCGCGTACCCCGGCCAGGGAAGCGATGACTCGCTCCCAGTCATCCTCCAATTCACCCAAGGTTAGTACGCGAGGGTCAGAGCCGTAGCGGTAACTTTGCGGTTTATGCTCCTGAGCTCCGGGGGCCAGGATAATGGCTCCCGCCGCCACCTCCTCGCCGGAATTCAGCTGCACCCGGAAAGCGCCCACGAAGCCTTCGCAACTCACCGGCTCGGTCCCGGTACGCACCTGAATGAGTGGATGGTTCAGTACCCGGGAGCGGAGCTCCTCCAGTATCTGCTGGGGGTCCTCTCCGTCTAGTCCGAAACGAAGCTTCAGCGCCCGGCCCCCCAACTCCGCGCTCCTTTCCACTAGGCACACCTCCACCCCCTGATCGGCTAAGGAAGAGGCGGCACTCAGACCGGATAGCCCTCCCCCCACCACCAGAACTCGGGGAGTCACAGGCACCCTCTCCGGCGTCAGGGGGCGGAGTCGGGCGGCCTTATTCACCCCCATCGCTACCAGCGAAGCGGCTTTGGCGGTCGCTGCCGCCGGCTCTTTATGCACCCAAGAGCAGTGATCCCTTATGTTAACCATTTCCAGCAGATAGGGGTTAAGGCCCGCTTCCTGCAAGGTTTCCTGAAAAAGCGAGCGGTGAGTGCGAGGAGAGCAAGCGGCCACCACGACCCGGTTGAGGCGATGTTTGGCGATAGCCTCCTTGATTAATTGCTGACTATCCTGGGAACAAGCGTACCGGCACTCCCGGGCCCAGACCACCCCAGGAAGCTGCCGCGCCCCGCTAACCACCGCGGGAACATCCACCACGCCGCGGATATTATGACCGCAATCGCAGACCACCACCCCGACACGGGGCTCCCGATCCAGTTCTAATGGTGAAGGGTAGGTAGGAGAAGCCACCCGCGTTCCCCTGGCCTCCTTCAACCAAGAAGCTATTTCGCTCACCGCCGCCGTGGCTTCGATCACCGCCTCCGGGATGTCCTTTGGAGCAGCAAACGTACCCGCCACCATAACCCCCGCTCGGCTGGTGGTGGTGCCGACGCTAACTTGAGAACAAAAGCCGAAGGCCTGCGGCTCCACCCCCAAGCGCTTCAGGAGTTCTCCCGCTTGCGCTGGCGGTGCCAAGCCCAAAGAAAGCACCACCAGATCGAAGAGCTCCTCCCGCACCTGCCCCTCTTCCACCCAGCGAAGGCGCACCCCCTCCCCTTGATCCACCAGGCTGTGGGGGCGACAGGGGACGAAGCGCACCCCATCCTCCTGAGCTCGCAGGGCATACTCCTCAAAGCGCTTGCCCACCGCTCGCAGATCCATGCCTAAAATTACCGTCTCCACCTCGCCCCGGCTACGCTCCCGCACCAGATGGGCTTGCTTGAGAGCAATCATGCAGCAAACTGAGGAGCAAAAAGGCCGCCCCAGACGCCGGTCGCGGGAGCCCACACATTGCCACCAAGCTACCCGGCGAGGGGCACGGCCGTCCAACGGCCGCAGCAAAACCCCGCCGGAAGGCCCGGAGGCGCTCAAGATCCGTTCCATTTCCAGGCTAGTGATAACCGCACCCGGGCGGTTTTTGAGCCAGGGCCAAGGGAGTTGCTCCACCGATAGCAGGGAAGCCCCGACCGTTACCAACACTGCCCCCACCGCCAGCTCCCTCTCCTCCGCCGGCATCTCCAAATCGATGGCCTTGGTGGGGCAGACCTCCTGGCAACGACCGCAACCAATGCAATTCACCCAATCGATGACCGCGGCCCGGGGAAAGGCCTGGGGATAAGGCTGGTAAATGGCCTTACGCCGGCTCAGCCCCTGATTAAACTCGTCGGGAACCTCCACTGGACAAACCCGGAAACAAGCGGCGCAAGCCCGACAGTCTTCCACCCGCACCCCCCGGGGGTGTAACCTCAGCCGCGCGCGGAAATTCCCTGGTTCGCCAGTCAACTCTTCGAGCTCCGCTCCGGTAAACACGGTGATATTCCGGTGGCGCGTGCATTCCACCAGAAAGGGGGAAAGGATGCAAAGGGCGCAATCCTCGGTAGGGAAAGTTTTATCCAGATAAGCCATTCCTCCCCCTATACTGGGAGATTGTTCCACTAAATAGATATAAAACCCTTGCCGCGCCAGCTCTAGGGAGGCCTGAATCCCTGCTATCCCCGCTCCCAACACCAGCACGGATCCTTCCTTGGACATCCTTTCCCCTCCTTAAACCTGCCGGAAGGTTTTCAAGTACGAATCGCAGTACACCTCGCGGTTGAGAATTAGATTAGCGGTGGCTGCTACATTGACCAGTTCCTCATCCTCTACATCGGCGATAGCCGCGTCCAGGCCGCAAGCCATGGCCATGGCCAAAAAGGTGCGATTGATTAGAGGTCGATGAGGGCAGCCCTGGGATATGTTGGATAGCCCCACCACTGTGCGAGGGGGGGGACTGGCCAGAAGCTTAACCTGCCTGATGGTTTCCAATACCTCGGGGCCATGGTCCTGCCCTACATTGACCGGGAGCACTAAGGGATCGATGAATAAATCCTCCATGGGCAGCCCGTAAGCGTCCGCGTGGGCCACCAACTCCATGGCCAGCGCCAGCCGGTCGTTGGCGTCCTTGGGCACCCCTTTCTCGTTCATGGTGAGACCGATCAAGGCCGCGCCGTACTTCACCGCCATGGGAAAGTATAGTTCCATTTTCCAAGCCTCGACCGTGGTGGAGTTAATAATAGCTTTGCCCCGATGCACTTTGAGCCCCGCCTCGATGGCCTCCGGATTAGTGGAATCCAGACAGCAGGGAAGGGGGCTGGCTCCCTGCGCCACCTGCACCAGCCAGGCCATGACGGCGGGTTGCTCTTCCGAAGTCACGGCCGGGCCGGTATTAATGTCCAGGTAACGCGCCCCTCCCCGGGTTTGGCTGATAGCGCGCTGCCGCACCGGCTCGGGATCGCGTCTCTGAATGGCCTCTCGTATATCCCTGAACATGCCGTTGATGCGTTCGCCGATAAGAAGCATAGCCTTCCCTCCTCGATTAATATTGCTGGGGTTGCATCATGAGCTCGATATGCCTCTTAACCTCCCGTAGCGCTTCGGGGTGGCGCAGCACCGCGATATGGCCTCCAGCGTGAATCAGGGGGATAGCGGTGGTGATCTCCCAGAGAATCGCCCGCCGTTTTTGCTCTCCCCACAGGGGATCATCGGGAGTCTTGGCTTCTTTGCTTTTCCAGGCCTCCTGGCCCACAAACATAATCACCGGCATGGACAGCATCTTATCTCCTAGCAGAGCTCCGGTACGCATCCGCTCGATTATGGAGTAAGCGTACTCGATGCCGTAACCCAAGGCACCTATGGATGGGTCCATGACGATGCGCTCGGGCTCCAGATTCATCTCGGTGATTAGGATATTGAGTTGCTTGGCTAGGTTGATGTCCAGGGGGCTGGTGGCTATCACCCCGTGCCCATTGGCGATGCAAGAAGCCACGATGGTCTTGTAGTTCTCCTGGGTGGCCAATCCTAAAAGACAATTCTTTCCTTTCAAAGCATTGGCCACCTCGGGCAGCACGGCCGCGTCTTTCTCCTCCACGTCGCATCCCAGGACGATTAGCGGCACTTCGATGGCCTCCGCCACCGCCCGTGCTACCGCCGCCGCTTCTTCCGGTGTAGCGTTGCCCCGGTCGGGGTGAGTGCGGTACAAGCGCAAGGCCACCAGATCAGCGCCGTACTCCACGCAACGGCGGGCCCAGGCTGCTGGATCGTGGAGCACCCCTTCGTAATAGCAGGACAGGCATTCGGGCCACTCCTCCGGAGCCGTGTCCCAAATCTCCAAGGCTGCCACCGGAGGGTGGGGCATTTCCCCCTCGAAGTGGAGGAAAGGAAGGGTGCTTTCCCCACCCACCTTGACCTGTCGGGGTCCGGTCCCCAGACTAGCTTCCAGTATTTTGCCACGCCAACGTTCCTTGGCCACAACAAACGACATACGCTCTCCCTCCATTAATCACAAGATACCCACACGTTGCAGAAGCTCTCTTACCGCCTGCACCGCCGGGGCCTCGTCGGGTAATGCCAGCAGGGGCCGGCAATGAAGATCGTATTCTGCTACCAGGGGATCGACCGGTATCGTTCCGGCCAGCGGCAATTGGGTTTTGGTTATTTCCGGCAGCAAAGCTTCTTTATCCCCAGGGCGGGCCCGGTTAACGACCAAGAACTCCTGGCCCAACCTTAACTTCAAACTCTGAGCCAACTCCTTAATCCGAGCAGCCGAGCGAATTCCTTTAACCGTGGCGTCGGAAATGACGAAGAAGTAGTCCACGTTCTGAGTGGTGCGGCGACTGAGGTGCTCTAGCCCCGCCTCGTTGTCCATCAGTACGTGAGCGTAACTGGAAACCAACTTCTGCAGCTGGGCGCGAAGCAAATTATTTACATAACAGTAGCACCCTGGTCCTTCCGGCCCCCCCATCACCAGCAGGTCGATGTCCTGCCCCTCCTCCAATGATTGGTGAAGCCGGTAAGCTACGTATTGGTCTTTGGTCATTCCCAAAGGGATCTGCTCCCGGTCCTCGGCTACTGCTTGCATAATGCCCGCTATGGAAGTAGGAGCCTCCATCCCCAGCGCCTGGGCGAGGTTAGCATTGGGATCGGCGTCCACCGCCAGGATGGGGCGGCGCCCCGCTGCCAGGAGGTGCTTGATGGTCAGCGCTATGAAAGTGGTTTTACCCGTTCCACCCTTTCCTGCTACGGCTAAAAACAAACCTTTACGCTCCTTCCTTGGCAAAAAGATCTGCGTTAGTGTGGGGCAAGAAAAGAGCCGCCATGAACTCGTCCATGAAGACGTTGCCCACGCTTAGCTCCACGTAAGTCATGCGGCGAGCCAGCCGGGCCACCTCCTGCCAGGATGAGCGAGAAAGCAGGCATAGCCGCGCCCCCTTTAGTGAAGTGTTACCCACGTAGAAGTAACGTTCCCGGGGAAGATACGGTAACATGCCAATGGCCACGGCGTCATCCACATCGATAAAGCGCCCAAAACCCCCCGCGATGTAAACCCGCTGCAACATTCCTATTTCTAGACCAGCCGCTCTGAGCAACGTATGCAGCCCAGCGAAAACGGCCGCCTTGGCCCGCAACAGGTTTTGCAGGTCACCCTGAGTCACGTAAATGTCGTGCCCGTGAGCGCTCTCCCGGGCCCAAACCAGCACGAACTCCCAGCCCTCCTCTCCTCGGCGCAGACGGGGGGTGCTCAAGCCCTCCACAAAGCGACCGCTCCGATCGATAACCCCCGCGCGCAGTAAGGAAGAGAGGAGGCTTATCAGGCCGGAACCACAGATTCCCAGAGGCTTCTTCCCCTCCACGGTGCGGTAGTAAACCTCCCTCCCACCGGGCAGGACCTCCACTTCCTCGATAGCCCCAGCCGTCGCCCGCATCCCGCAGGTGACGCCGCTGCCCTCGAAAGCCGGCCCGGCCGAGCAAGCGCAGGCCAACAACCAGTCCCGGTTGCCCAACACCATCTCGCCGTTGGTTCCGATGTCTAGAAGCAGGGTGAGTTCCTCTCCCTCCGCCATTCCGGTGACTTCTACCCCGGCCACCACATCCCCCCCGACGTAGCTGGCCACTCCTGGCACCAGGTATAGCCAGGCTTCCGGGTGGGTTTTTAGCCCTAGCTTAACCGCTTTGACCGGAGGGGGAGCGTTGACCGCCGGTACGTAGGGCTCCAAGCGAATATAGGTGGGATCGAGGTTGAGCAGCAGATGCGCCATGGTGGTATTGCCCGCCCCCACCACCGCCCGAATGTCTTGGAAGCGCGCTCCCGCCGCCCGGCAGAGTTCTTCGATGAGGCCGTTAATGGTCTCCAACGCTGCCTGCTGGAGCTCTTCTCTCCCCTCTGGGTATTCGGTGGCATGGATGATGCGGGAAATCACGTCGTCGCCGAAGGCTGCCTGCCGGTTGTAAGTTCCCGCCGTGGCCACCACCCGGCCGCTAGCTAAATCCACCAACTCCGCTGCCACCGTGGTGGTGCCAATGTCCACTGCCAGGCCCCAGGCTTGGACCTCCTGCCCGCGCGGCCGCAATCCCTGGAGCTCGTACAGGTTAGGTGAAACAATCGCTAACTCGCTTGCTAACCGCCAGTTGGCAGACCGCAGGGTACCCGGGAGCTCGGCCAGTAGCTGCCGGCTGATCCAAAGGGGAGCTACTCCCCGCCGCTCCAGGGCCCAGCTTAACCTTCCCCAATCGTCGGTAGGGTCCTCCAGGGTGGGAGGGTCCAGGTCGATCTCCTGGAGCCACCATAGGGGTTCGCGGTGGAGCGGAACCGAATTCTCCTCCGCCTTTAGCACCCGGTGGGCAGAGAGGCGAGAGCTATCCGGAACCAAGACGGTGACTTCACCGACGGGCAGCGCTTGACAGGCCAGCACCCACCCCTCCTGCCGCTCTTGCTCGCTCAAGCGGGGATTGTGAGGAGCAGTCACTCGGCCCTCCAGAACCTGCACCCGGCAACGTCCACACACACCTTCCCCGCCGCAAGCCCCTTTGAGAATTATTCCGGCCCGCGCTGCGGCCTGCAAAAGAGTCTGCCCCTTCGGCACTTCTACCGCAACCCCTTCGGGGAGAAAACGAACCCTGGACATGACGCGCCTCCTCAATTACTCTGCCAGTGCTGCTTGAGAAAGGCGGGAATACCCGCCGATTCGCGGGGCCCCACCAGCACCTCCCAGCCCGAGAGTTCCTGCAACTTGCCGCTGAGCACCGCCACCCCTCCTGGAATGACCACTTTGCGGTGTTTAATCCGCTCCGCCAAGCCACTCTCGTTGAGCGCCTGGGCTATCTTCTCCGGGGTAAACTTACCCGCTGCCCAAGCCGTGAGAACCGAGGTGCCATCGGTGTCCACCGTGAGGATATATGAAGGAACCCGCGAAGCCTCCACATCGGCAGCCACGCAAAAGTAAGTGAGCGAAAAATTGGTGGTTACAAAAACCGGAGACTCTGGAGTCACCGCCCCAATCTCATAAATCTTGGGCTCCACCGCGATCGGCTTCTGCGGATCGGTGTAAAGGTTAAGACGCAGCGTCACCAGAGGCAAGACCTCGGCCGGGTCATCGGAGTCCAACACCACGATGCCGGCGTACTTGGCTATGGCTAGCGTCGCTTCAGCAACCCGGCCGGCCGGATCGGACGCGGTGGAGAAGGTGATGGTGGGAAAACCCAGGGGACGGAAGCGCTTAAGCGCCTGGCGCCGGATCTGGGTCTGGTCGGCCAGCACCTGAGAAGGGTGGCGGGCACCGGAATCCAGCACCAATTCGGTCACCCCCGCCCCGCTCACCCGGCCTACCAACTCCACCAGCGCTGCCAGATTTTCCCCTCGAACCGCCAAAGGCACCTTAAACTCCTTGGCTAGCGCCACCATCGGCTCCCAATTATCCTTGGTGGCCGCATAAATCAGAGGGCGGGCCTCCCCGGCCACCGACAGAGCTGCCCGTTGCACCTCCGGCTCCTCGCTCAGCAGCACCAGGGGCCAATCCGTAGCCTCGGTCACCAGCCTGACAGCTGCCTTGAAAGTCTCGGGATCGCCCGAGCGACACTCCAAAGCCACCATATTGGCGCAGTGAATCTGCCCTACCCGGTCGAAGCAGAGGCGCCGGAAGGAGTCTAAGCGTTGGCGCAGGTGCTCTTCACCCTCGTTATCTGGGAAGAGGATCGCCAGACCGGGCGGGTGTTCAAAGCGCTTGTCATGGCGGAAAAGCACCGTCTCGTCGCCAATGGCCAGCGCCTTTTCCCCCGTACCGATAGTAACCAGAGCTATGGGGGGAGCCGAAGCCGCCCCCAGAGCCGCCTTGGCCTCCTCGCTCACGTAAGGACAGGCATCGATAGAAGCTTTACCCGCCGCCAATTGCATGGCAAAGGCTAAGCAGGTGGGCTGGCCACACTCCTTGCAATTCTTTTTCGGTAAAAGCTTATAAATTTCTAAACCGGTAAGGCCCATCGCTTCTCTTTCGCCTCCTTGTCAGAAAAGGGGATCCATGGTTAGTGCCGGATGGCCTTTTTCCTCCAGAAAAGGAAGGATCTCTTCGGTAGTGACTCCCACTGTCTCATCGGCGATCTTCTCTACGAAATCGCGGCCCAACCCCTCTTCCTCCGCCCTCTCCTCCAGCACCGAGCGCATCTGGGCTTTAAATTCCTTGGGCATCCAGACCACCCGCGCCAAGCCTCCATCGGCCCGCACGAATTTCTTAGAAGCCAAGTAACTCTTACCTATCCCCATGAAGCCCGGCGTCTGCACCCCACCCCCCACGCTGCCGGCCAGGGTGGAGAAAGTCATGCCACAGGGAGTCATCCCTGGGTATTCCCGGTTAACGATCATGAAGCCATTGCACTCGGGAAGTATCACCATTATAGCTTCGAAGCAGCCACAAGAGGTTAATGGGTATTCCATAATGGTGTAGAAATTAACTGCCTCGATGCTTCCACGCGAGTGCTCGTAGATGAATTGGTTGCAGGTCTCCCACTGGCCCTTCCACTCGTCGATAACCCCCTTCTTGGGCACCGGCTGGTTACAGCCGTGAGGATTAATTTCATAGGCAGCTTTGGCATCCAGCCAGCTCACCGCCCCGCATAGACCTACCCGTTCCGGCAAAACTATGCAGACATGAGTGGGAGCAAAGGTCTGGCAGAGAGTGCAGGAGTAGAAAGTATCCACCGCTTCATCGCTCAGCTCTTTAAGCCGGGCATCGCGCCGGGCATAAACCTGACGGGCCTCCTCGCGCAGCTGCAGCACCTTGTCTTCTTCCGTGTAGATGGTAACCTGAACCCGGTCGATAACATTGGCGAACTCCGACTTAATTTTAGCGTACAGTATATCACCAAAGTGGCGCACCCGGAAACCGGCCTGGAAGGCCGCCTTGGATATGCGCACCCAAATGATGTCTCGCTGCCCCATATGCCACACGCCCTGAGCATAGTTGACGAAATAATGGAAGCGCCGCTCGATTACTGGTTCGAAATCCTCCTGCATCTTACGCCCGTAAACGTCCACCACTATGCCAAGGGGCAGCTTCCCTCCCTCGGGTACGCTGTCCGCTTCAGGACCAACGACTTCGATCCGGCCGTCCTCCACTTCGTGCGCCTCGCGGGTACGCACCAATTCGAAGGCCGGGGTGCGCTGACCTCCAAATTCTACCTGCATGTCGCCCTTGCGCACGCTCTCCCCTTCGAAGGCCGGGCCGTAAGCTACCGGCACCGGCACTTTGGCCACGGTAATCTTAAGCCCCCGCACCTCTATAGCCCGGCTTACAATTTTTTCGTGCGGCACGCTGGAAACCACGTGCTCGTACGTGCAAACTCCGTAGGGCAAGATTTGGGGTATGTCGGTGTCGGCGATGGTGGGAAAACCGAAATTAATGGCTCCGGCCGCCTGAGCGTACTTCTCATCGTCCACTTCACCCAAAGCAATGACGAAAGCGAAAACCCGGTTCTTATTGTAAAGGAGAACCCGACGGAAATCCCCTGGCTTGACGTTACCGAAGGACAAAGCCACTCGGGTGGCGAAGCCCAATGAAAATACGGTGGCCGTGATATCCTTGCCGAAAGGCACTAGGCGGGTATCCCAGCCGAGCTCCACCCCTTCTTCGGCCAGCTGCTCGGCCATGCTCTTGCCATTGGTAGCAGCTGACATAAAAACATATAGGCTTTTTTCCTGGAGCTCGCGAGCGATCTGCACCGCGATCTCGTTGGTGGGAGCCGCCCCCACTATGGCAGCGAACCCCGGCGCCGTACCGTCAACGAATTCGATGCCCCGCTTGCGTAGAATGGCATCGTCAGCCGCCCCCAGCCACAGGGTACCGTTGCGAGGAGCCGAGGTCATGGTGTAGGGGGGCGATTCCTCCAGGTATTTAAGGGCCTCGATAATCTCGTCAGCGAAAAGGGTAGCCATACCGGCATCCAGGGCGGGACCGAGGTAGGGAAGCCAGAGTTTAGACTCGGGCTCCGGCGGCAAGAGGGCCTTCACCCGCTCCATCACCGGGATCATGTCCCCGATTTTCTCCACCGCCACACCGGTAACGCCGTAGATAACTGGGAGGTAGTAGCCGGTGTTGGGAAAGGCCACGGGGTGATCCGGCCCATACTTCGCCAGGGCCTCTTGCAGGGCTTCCTCCGCCCGAGATGCGATCCTATGCGCACCTCTTATAGCCGCCGCAGCAATTATCCTAGACAACTTCGAGCTTCCTCCTCATCTCCATGTCGTAAAGCACCCTCTCCCTGGCCACGTCAATGCCCAAAGCCTTGCGCTTAGCATCGATATGCTCGATGATGACGCGCGCCATGGCCACCGGATCGGGCTCATAGAACCAATGAGCGCCCACATACTCCTCCATGCCGCCGAAGACGAAGTCGGAAAGCTTCGAGCTCCCCGATGTGGGAAAGGCCACGCCGAATCCCACCGTCACGCCACTGGTGACGAAATACTGGCCTATGGCGATGGCCTTTTCGCTCATCCACTCCGGAGCGCACCCGCAGAGCGGTAACTCGGAAATATCTTCTCCTAACCCCCCTTCCTTGACCATCTCGGTGGCGGCTATCAAAAGCCGACTGTTATCCACGCAGGAGCCGCAATGCAGCACCGGGGGCATTCCCACCGCCTCGCAGACCTCCCGCAAACCGGAACCCGCTATCTCCGCCGCCTCCGGCACAAGCAGTCCCTCCTTGGCGCAATTGATAGCCGCGCAACCCGTTACTAGCACCAGCACATCGTTGGCGATGAGTTCGCGCACCAAAGTGGTGTGCAGATCGCCAAAGCGCACCCGGGGATTCGAACAACCCACCACAGCGGCCACGCCGCGGATGCGCCCGTTGACCACATTATCGTTCAAAGGCCGATAAGAGGCCCGGAACCGACCCCCCAGAATATACTTGATGGTCTCGTGGCTGAAACCGGCCACCAGATCCATCTCCTCGGCAGGAATCTCCACCTTCCGCCGCTGAGGAAAGCGCTTTATCGCTCGCTGCACTATCTCTCTGGCCACTTCCAGGCCCCTTTGGGGATCAAACTCCAGATGGGTTACACCGGGTAGCCGAGCTCGGGAAGAAGTGGTGAAGAGCTCGGTATGGTAGCAACGGGCCACCTGCCCCAAACCCTGCATGATGCATTGCACGTCCACCGCCATAGCCTCCACCGCCCCGGTGGCCAGGGCTAGTTCTTGCTGCAGCACGCTT
Source organism: Desulfothermobacter acidiphilus (assembly GCF_052073645.1). Classification (GTDB taxonomy): domain Bacteria; phylum Bacillota; class Desulfotomaculia; order Desulfotomaculales; family Ammonificaceae; genus Desulfothermobacter; species Desulfothermobacter acidiphilus. The sequence goes on from NZ_CM125440.1 coordinate 1,587,666, forward strand.
CCCGCCACCGGCACCCCTTTCCGCATCAGAATCTCGTTGGCCGTACAGCAAATGCCAGCCACGTTGATACCCGTGGCTCCCACCGCCCGGGCCTGGGCCTGGAGTTCTTCGTCTTTGATCGCCAGCAAAATGAGCTCGGGCAAAAGTGGCTCGTGCCCATGCACAATGATGTTTACCTGGTCAGACCTTAACACCCCCAGGTTAACTTTAGCCCGGATAGGCACCGGAGTGCCGAAGATAATGTCCTGGAGCTCGGTGGCGATCATGGACCCGCCCCAGCCGTCCGCCAAGGAAGCGCGCATCCCATGCAACATCAGGTGCACGTATTCCTGATCCACGCCCATATGGGTCCGGTGCATCATCTCCACAATCTCACGGTCGATGCCCCGGGGGACTATGTTCAGCTTTTGCCACACCTCTTGCCTTTTAGCTGGGGCCCGGCGGATAAAACTCAACTCCCCTTCCTGTTGCCCGAACTCCGCCAGAACCCTCAGCGCCACTTCCTCCGCCAAGAGGCTAGTGCTCTTGCCCGCGGGATCAAGACCCAGATCTTGAGCCACCGCCCACAACTTTTCCTCGTCCCGGATCTCAAAACCAGGGGCTTCTCCTCGCACGGCGGCTAAGAAAACCAGAGCCACTTCGCGAGCGTGATCGGAGTGAGCCGCCGCCCCTGCAGCGATCATGCGGCCAAAATTGCGGGCAGCGATGGTCTCGGCCGTAGCGCCGCACACCCCTGCATCCCGCCCATCGTCTTTTACCCGGCAAGGCCCCATATAGCAAATACGGCAACAAGTCCCTCCCGTACCGAAAGGACAGGGCTTCTTTTCCTGCACCCGGTGGAAAGCCGTGGAGACTCCTTCGCGGGTCGCCTTATCGATCATCTGCCGGCTGGCACTGCAATTGGTAAAAGCTTCTGCTTTCACTTACCTTCGCCTCCCCCAACTTCGACAAGCCGCTCCAGGCGGGCCCACACCGTCTCTCCCAGCGTTTCCGGAAGAAAGAGGGCAGCGGCCGCGGGAGAATGAGCCGGCACCGCGGCCACTCCTCGCTCCAAAGCTGGGTCCAGATGTACCCGGGTAACGTAAGCCCCACCGGCGGTGGTTATCTTGATCTCCGCCCCTTCCTCTAACCCCTCCTCCGGAGATAGGGCCACGAAATCGCCCCCGTGAGGAAGCAGCGAAGTCAAACCGCTTTTTTCCAACCAATCGTACCGGTAAAAGGAAGGATAGAAAGCCCTTATGGTCAAGCGCCACGCTCCCTCGCCAGACGGAGGTGACACTGAACCCACTTCCCAGAAGCCTGGCCGCCTCTCGGCCGGCACCAACCCAAACTCTGGCGTCACTGACCTAATCTCGTTAAATAGCGCCTCTTGAGTGGACAAGTTTAGTTCAAAGTTCATTTTCGCCGCTAGCAAGGAAAACACCTGCCAGGGCATAAGAGTGCGGGAGGGGATAGCCGGCGATAAATGATGCACATCTCCGTGCGCCGCAATCACGGTTCCACCGGTCTCCGGCAACGCCGCCAGGGGCAGGACCACTTGAGCTCGCGCTGCCGTTGGGGTCAAGAACAGATCCTGCACCACCAGAAAATCGAGCTCCTCCAGCTTAGCCGCTACCCGGTCACGGCCGGGATAGCTGCCCAGCGGGTCTTCTCCTAGTAGGTATAAGGCTTTAACCGGACTACCCGGTTGCAACATAGCCGTCAGATCCAGTCCTAGCTCCCCGTTGGGCACACGGCCCCAAAAAGCGGCGAATTCCCCCGCTGCTATGGGAACGGGGCGTAATCCCGGGAAGAACTCCACCACTCCCCCCATGCGCCAGACCCCCTGCGCGTTAACCAGCGAGCAACAGGGGAAAAGCGCCTTCTCTCTCCGGCCAGTTAATAACAGCAAATTAAGCGCCGCTTTCCCCGTAGCCGCCGTCACACCATCCAGAGGCAGCAGCAACACCCCTTTGACCTCTCCTGCCCACAGTTCTGCTGCCCGCGCCAACTCCTCCTCCGGTAATTCCAGCGGCATAGCAGTCAGTTTCTCAACTTCGGCGGCGAAGCCGGTAAAATTGGGTATCCGCTCGGCCAAGGTGCGGTAGGCGGGTTGCTGCAAAATCAACCGCGCCAGGTGCGCTAGCACCAGCGGCTCTTCTCCCGGGCAGGATCGCAACCAGGCGTGAGCCACGCGAACTGGCCGGTCACGGTAAAAACTCAGGTATATAAGCTTGGCTCCCCGGGCAACCGCCCGCTTAATATAGCTCCAGGCGGCCGGAACCCGCTGGCAGACATCGCCCACCAGAAAAAGCACGTCGGCCTCTAACACCTCCTGCCAGCCGGCGTAACCCTCTGGCCCCCCCGTGACCGCGCAAACTGCCGCCAAGAGCTCGCTTCCAGCGCCTAATCTCAAGCTGCTATCCACGTTGCCGGTGCGGAGGCCAGCTCGGAAGAGCTTCTGAAAGGCGTAAGCCGTCTCGCAGCTGACCAGCGGACTCAAAATTCCGCCCACCCCTTCGGCACCGTAGCGCTCCCGCGCCTGCTGCAACTGCTCAGCCACCAGATCCAATGCCTCATCCCACCTGGCCGGCACCAATTTCTCCCCCTGACGCAGTAGGGGCGAGGTCAGGCGCTGGTCGCTCTGCAGGTATCCGTAACCGAAACGCCCTCGGGCGCAGAGGTAAGCCACCGGGCTAGGAGAACTCACCTTAACTATTTCTCCCCGGCGCAGGTGGTAATGGAGCTCGCAGGCAGCTCCACAATAAGAGCAATGGCTGGGCGTTTCGGTCAACTCCCACTCCCTTCCCCGGCCCAGACGCGCTTTTTCCAAAAGTGCCCCTGTGGGGCAAACCGAAACACAGCTCCCACAGAAATCACAACCCGAAGCTAAAAGAGAGCGATCCAGCGGAGTAGCCACCCGGGTCTCGATACCCCGCTTCACAAAATCGAGGATATCGGCCCCTTGAAGCCGGCACACCCGGATGCAGCGCCCGCATAGAATGCAAAGGTTATAGTCCCGAACAATAAAGAGGTCTTCCTTAACCTCATAGCCGGGGTTGCAGACCTCGAAAAAGGGCTGCTTGATACCCAACTCGTAAGCGTATTGCTGGAGCTTGCAGCTACCGCTTTTATCGCAGCTCAGGCACAAGCCTGGATGCCGCGAAAGCAGGAGCTCGATGACAAATTGGCGGGCTTCCAAAACCCTGGGCGTACGGGTATGGACCACCATCCCCTCCGCTACCCGACGCATACAAGCCACTACCAGCCCCTTGATTCTTTCCACTTCTACCACGCACAGGCGACAGGCTCCCGTGCCCTCTAACCCGGGACAATAGCACAGGTGCGGAATATCTATCCCCAGCGCTTCCGCTGCGTGCAAGATGGTGGTCCCTTCGGGAACCGTGACCTCCCTCCCATCGATGGTAAGCGTGACCATCCCGGCCAAGACCTTTCTCCCCTTTCTGGACGAGCTTTAAGCCAGTTCGATGGCGTTCTCCGGGCAGGCCGAAACGCACATCCCGCAGCCGTTGCACCGACTGGACAGAATAACGTAGGGTCGATTGTCGGTGCGGTAAGGCACATAAGGATCCCCTATGATGGCGCCGGTGGGGCAAAGAGTGCGGCAGATATCACATTGCGTGCACCGCTCGGGATCGACGCGGTAGCGATTGAGTTCGGGGCAAACGCGCTGCGGACAACTTCCTTCGGCGTGAGCCGTGAAATCGTCAGCCGCCTCCGCCAGCTTTTTCTCCAACTTTTCCAAAGCTTCGTGACCAAACTTGCACCGTCCGGTAAGCTGCACGCCCCGAGCCAAAAACCGCAGCTCCTCCAACTTGGCAGCCCCCCCACGCCCGTGCTGGAGATGTTCCAGCGCAGCAAAGACCAAAGGTGCCGCCAACAGGCAGGGCAAACACCGCCCGCAAAGTTTGGACTGAGCGAATTCTTCGTATTCGGCGTAAGCCTGTTTCACCGCACAGAACTCACCTTGCTCCACTCTTCCTCCCCTCCCGCCGGTTCAATGTAGATGGCGCCCACGGGGCAAACCCCCAAACAGGCACCGCAGCGCTGGCACAGATCGGGCGCGATAAAAAACCCATCGCGGCGCTCCAATATGGCTCCCTGGGGGCAAGCCTCCCGGCACCAGCCGCATTGCACGCAATCTTCGCCGATGACGTACCGACCCACCTTAGTGCAGGAGCCAGCCGGACAGCGCTTTTCGCGGATATGAGCCTCGTACTCCTCCCGAAAGTATTTGATGGTTGAAAGAACCGGGTTGGGAGCGCTTTGGCCCAGACCGCAAAGGGCCGTCTCCTTGATTTTCCTCCCTATGGACTCCAGGAGCTCGATGTCCCCCTCTCTTCCCTCGCCGGCTACTATGCGATTAAGAATCCGGAGCATCTCGTAGGTGCCAATCCGGCAGGGAGTGCATTTACCGCAAGACTCCTGCTGGGTAAAGTTAAGAAAAAAGCGAGCGAACTCCACCATGCAGGTGCTCTCATCCACCACCACCATGCCACCCGAACCCATCATGGACCCGAGGCGGCTCAGAGACTCGTAATCTACCGGAGTGTCGAGGTAGGGTTCGGGAATACATCCTCCCGAGGGTCCTCCCGTCTGCACCGCCTTGAACTGGGAATCGCCGAGCATCCCTCCCCCCAACTTATCCACGATATCCCGCAGGGTGGTACCCATAGGCACCTCGATAAGCCCGGTATTCTTCACTTTCCCAGTAAGACAAAAGGCTTTGGTGCCTTTGGAGCCTTCGGTACCGTATTGTGCGTACCACTCGCCCCCCCGCAATATAATGACAGGTATATTAGCAAAGGTTTCTACATTATTGAGACAGGTGGGCATTCCCCACAAGCCCTTTTCCACCGAGCGTGGCGGGGTCACGCGCGGAGAAGGGCGCTTTCCCTCGATGGACATCATGAGGGTGGTAGACTCGCCGCAGACAAAGGCTCCCGCTCCTTTTTTGATTTGGATATCGAAGGAAAAGCCCGTGCCGAGAATATTCTCTCCTAGCAACCCGTAAGCCCGGGCCTGCTCCAGCGCCACTCCCAAGCGTTTTACCGCCAGAGGGTACTCTTCCCGGACATAGATATATCCTTCCCGGCAGTCACCGATGGCGTAAGCGCAGATTATCATACCCTCGATGACGGCGTGGGGATCTCCTTCCATGAGGCTGGCATCCATAAAAGCCCCAGGGTCGCCCTCATCGCCGTTGCAGATCACGAATTTGCGCTCCCCAGGAGCTCGGCGCGCCCCCTCCCATTTCACACCGGTGGGGAAGCCAGCCCCCCCTCGACCGCGGAGGCCGGACTTCTTCACCTCTTCGATCACTGTAGTGGGGTCCAGGCTTTGGAGCACCCGCGCCAACGCCGTGTAGCCGCCAACAGCCAGGTAGTCTTCGATATCCATGGGGTTGATCTTACCCAGGTTCCGCAGAGCGATTTTTAGCTGGTGCTGGAAAAAAGACATATCCTCCGGACGCCGACACAGCCTGCCGGTCAGCGGGTCACGGTAATAGTGCTGCACCAACTCCCCGCCCCGTTTTAGCACCACATCGACGATTTTGGGGACGTCGGCAGCCGTTACCCGATGCAGAAACCAGCCCCGCGGCTCCACCGTTATTACTGGAGCTCCCTGACAAAACCCCTGACATCCGGTGGGTATGACCCGCGCTGCCACTCCCTGCCGGGCGATTTCTTCCTGAAAGGCGCGAAAGGTTTCCTCTCCCCCGGCGGCCAAGCAACCCGTGCCCTGGCAGACTTTGACCACCAGCCCCATTCGCGCGCGCCGCTTTGCCAAGTCACTTACTCTTTCCTCCAGCTCTTGAAGGCTAGCTATTCTGCTCATGTCCATTCCCTCGCTTCAAAGAAGCGAGCAACCGCGCCGGGTTACCCACGGTATGCACTTTATCGTTTACCATCACCACCGGTGCCAGGGCGCAGCAACCCACGCAGTTAACCGCTTCCAAAGTGAACTCTAGATCGGGCGAAGTCTCTCCCGCTTTAAGCCCCAGTTCCTCCGACAACCTGGACAGGACGCGCTCCGAGCCCCGAACGTGGCAGGCCGTACCGCGGCACACTTTGATAACCGTACGCCCCCGGGGCGCAAAGTAGAAACGGGCGTAGAAGGAAGCCATGCCGTAAAGTTCGGCCAGCGACATACCGAGTTCCTCGGCCACCACCGCCATAGCCTCCGGAGGTAGATAGCCAAAGCGCCCCTGTACGTCCTGCAGCACATGGGTAAGTACCCCTTCACGTCCCTTGTAACGAGCCACTATCTCCCTCGTGACCGCCACTTTATCGTTCATTGCAAGCGTCCCTCCATTAAAGTTGCTTTTATTTCTCGTACCCGCTCCTGAAAGCTCGAACCCCCCGCTCCATCTCCAGACCACAGTAACTCGTCGTAAGGAAGCAAGGCCAGCACCTTGCCGGGGAAGCTCCGACGGATCGACTCCTCTTCTTGTGGAGTACGCACCTTATTGCCCACCACCGCAACCCGCCGGATTCCCAGATCTTCGGCTAAACGCTCCACCAGGAGCGCCGTGTGCAAACTGCGGCGATTGGGTTCGGTGACAATGAGCAAGATATCCACACCCTGAGCCGTCCCCCGCGAAAAATGCTCTATCCCAGCCGGCGTATCCATCACCACCACCTCATCCCGCTCCAATAAGAGGGCATTGATCAAAGCGTGCATAAAAGCATTCTCCCGGCAGTAACAACTGGTTCCTCCCTTTTTGACCTCTCCTAAACGCATAAAAAAAATATTTCCAACGCAAAAACAGAACTCTTCCAGCACTTCGGCCACCGGGGGGTTCAGAGTAAAAAAGCCACCCTCGCCCCCCATAACCGCTTTGATCTTTTCTCCCAACTTTACCACCGGGACAATGCGATCGGCCTCCTCTTCGGTAAGGCCAAGCGCCAACGCTAAGCTGGCGTCCGGATCAGCGTCCACAGCGTAAACCCGCCGATGGGTGGCAGCGTAAGCCCTAATCAAGGCGGCCGCCAAAGTGGTTTTCCCCGCCCCTCCTTTGCCCGAGATGGCAAGCTTAACCCCTCGCACCGCTTCAATCCCCTACCAATGTCCATAGCTTTAGGAATAGTTTTAACACGCCCTCAAAGAGGCAGCGAGGGTGGCCAGCTTGAGCGGGCATAATTGCTCGCTCAAACGCAGAAAAAAAACTTTAACTGGTGTAGAAAAAGAGGGTATAAGGAGGAGAAACCTTTGAGGGAGGTTTTTAGAACATCAGGTGACGGCGCCGGAGAAAACGGTACTCCCACCAGTAGCCTATGAGCGAGAAAACCAGCATCCCAACCAGCGCCGCTTTCCAAAACCAGAGCCGGCGCCGCAGGTTCCCAATGAGCTCCTCTTTCCGCTCGATAAGCCGGCGGATTTCCTCTTGCTCACCGGCAATTCTACTCTTCTCTTGCGTCAAAAACTCCTTTTCCCGCAGAAAAGACCGCAAAGTGCCCTGAGCCGTGTAGAGAGCCTCGCTGAGCTCCTTCACCCGGAGCTCCAAAAGGTAGGTTTCGCTGCGCTCGGGACCGGGCTTCCATGCGTTCCACAGCACCTGCCCCTCGGCAGCCGGGAGCTTCACCCCCATAAAATAGGCCAGAGTAGGGGCCACGTCGCTAAGACTCACCGGGGGCAGAGAAACTCCGGCCCGTAATTCTGGAGCCTTAACGGCCAAATAAGGGTCGCCGGTAGTGCCCGCCAGGACAAAACAGGTGTGTTCAAAAATTTGCCGCCCGTAGCACAACTGCAACAACCTCCCGACCTGCGTATCGGCTTCTTTGACCGCCCGCAGGTAGTCCTGCTGGCTCCCCCCGGCAACCCGCACCAGCGCCGGGCCGCGCCAGACTACCACCAACAGATAAGGCTGTTGCTCTTGCAGGCAAGCCAGCACCTTGGCGGTTAGAGCAGCGTCATCCGCCTCCCGCACCATTTTCCCCTTGCCTGCCCAGGATTTCGGGCACTCCTCGCGACCGGAAAGGAAGAAAAAGACCGCATTAGACCTACCGGTTAGGACTTGGGGCAATCCCGGAACGGCAGGTACTTCCTGAAAGGAGAAGCAGCGGTGACGATCGGGAGTGGCGCCGGTCAAGAGAGTAGCCAAAGCTGACGCTGGGGTGTCGGGATAAACCCCGCTCACCTTATCCGCTCGCACCCCGGCCGCCCCCAGTCCGCTGATACTGGGAGTGTGAGCCGGATTGACCACCTGGCGCTCCAATCCATCGATGACCAACAAAAAAAAGCGCTGCGAGTGAGCCGGAGCCGCCTCCTCGGCCTGAACCGGCAGAGCACCCGCCAACAACAAGGCTAGCAAGATAAGCAAGCGCCGTAACACGCCAAGGCGCCCCCCTCAATCCACATCTAAGCCTAGTTTATGGAAGAGAAGGGCGCCTTTAGAACCTTATCGAGTTTTAATGGGTCTCGGTAGCCGAGCTCCCCTTCTCTTGCAGCAAAGCCTCCAAACGCTCGATGCGCTTAATGAGATCCTCCCATTCCTGCCGGGAAACCCACCCCAGTTGGGAGCGCATCTTTTCCACCTTCGCTTTGGTGGTCTGGCACATGCGAGTGTGCTCCTTCGCGCCTCGCTCTTTGAGCTCCTGCCACAAGGTGCGGACTTCGCGCGAAGAGGTTTTGCCCTTCTCACGGAGCTCCTGCAGCAGCTTCTCCATCTTCTCCTTGGTCAGAGAGAAAGCTCCTATGCCAACCCACATCGCTTCCTGCAGCACCCCTGCCATCCTCTTCCCCCCTCCAGCGAAAAGCTTTTTCGTTACCAGTTTATCTTAAACAACCGCTGCGCTGCAACTCCGATCGGGCTTTCCCGCCAAGCAGCGGCGAGCGCCGCCGGACAAAATAAGCCCGAATCGGCGCGCACATACCGGCGGTGCAGGCCCGGCTCCCCACAGCAGCGCACCAGTTTAAAAACCCTGAAGCCCCCACGCCTATAGACCAACCGCGGGCTTAAGCGGTCTCCCCCGGCTCAGTCTTCGGCTCGGCTTCCGCCTGGCCCCCCGCTGGTGCCGTCACCGAGGCCACCACTTCCCCCGGCTCGAGCAAAAGCCTCACCCCCGGAGGTACGGGCAGGTCGTGGACGAAAAGAGTGTCGCCCACTCCGAGCGCAGAAACGTCCACCCGTATGGCTTCGGGCAAAGCAGTCGGCAAGCAAGCCACCTCCACTTCCCAGAGGTGCTGCTCAAGAATCCCTCCTTGCTTCACTCCCGCCGGCTCACCCACTAACTCCACCGGCACGGTGGCCGTGGCCTCTTCGGTCAAAGAAACCTGGTGGAAGTCCACATGGATGGGTTCATCGGTTAGGGGGTCCTGTTGCACCTCGTTGATGATGGCCTTCTCCTCCCGCTCCCAACCGTCGCCGATTATCTTCAGATCCACCAGCTTGCCCCGCACCACCTCCCCGCCCAGCAGCTTCCGCAACTCCTTCAGATTCACTTCTACCGGCACGTTGCCCAAGGACTTGCCGTAAACCACCGCGGGGATTTTGCCCTCAGCGGCCAATTTCAAACGGTACCCTTTACCTCTTCGCGAACGCGCTTGCACCACCAGAGGCGCTTTCACTCCACTTCACCTCCTGAAGAGTTGGTTTCTTGCTGTTGCCTCAAATCCCGGTGGGAAAGAGCCACAGGGCCGAAATAGGCCACCGGGCAATCCTGGTTCTGACACAGGTAATATTGCCCTTCCGGCACCTCGTGACCGCAATGGTTCAGGGCCCGCCGCTTGACTTCACTAAAGGGTACCGGCGAGCCCCGCTGACCGCATAGGGGACAGCAATCCTCCGCCAAGACTTACTCCACCTCCTGACTGGTCTCCACGTAGGCCCTCAGCCATTCAGCTACCCCCCACGCCTGCGCTGGGCACCCCCGGGGCCAAAAAGGTTCGTCCCCGTCGAAAATCTCGCTGACGTAGCCCACCCCGTGGTCGCCCAGGTGGTCCCGCAGAGGGCCGAAGAAACGACGCAATTGTTGGCTCAACTCCCGTTCCCCAGCAAACACCTTGCAGTAAGCGGTGATGAACGGGCCAAGAAGCCAACTCCACACCGTTCCCTGATGATAAGCGGCGTCGCGCTGCAACACATCACCCTTATACTTCCCCCTGTAAGCCGGGTCCCGGGGAGAAAGCGAGCGAAGCCCATAAGGGGTGTAGAGTTCCTCTTCCACCCGTTGCATCACCATCCGCGCTTGCTCCTGCGAAAGAGGAGAATAGGGCAGACTGACAGCCAAAACCTGATTGGGCCGCAAAGAGTAATCCCTACGACCCTCATCGTCAATCACATCGGCCAGATATCCCCCCGGGCACCAAAACTTGCGGTACCCTTCCCTTATTCTATCGCCTAAGCCGGGATAAGGGAAGGCTTGGTTCCAGCGCTGCGCCAGCTCCTCTACAAAGCGCACGGCGTTGTACCATAACGCGTTAACCTCTACCGGCTTGCCCTGGCGGGGAGTCACTACCCAGTCTCCCACTTTGGCATCCATCCAGGTCAGTTGCACGCCTGGCTCCCCCGCCCGCAACAGACCGTCGGCAGCGTCCATGCGGATTCCGTAAAGGGTGCCCTCCATGTAACGCCGCAAAATCTCCAGCAACACTGGCCAGGCCGACTGACGTAGAAAATCTTCGTCCCTGGTGTAGCGCCAGTATTGCTGCACGGCGTAGAAATACCAGAGGGAAGCGTCCACCGAATTGTACCTAGGCTCGCCTTCGTCGGAGAAGAAGTTGGGCACCAACCCCTCCTTCAACGTGGACCCGTACAGCGAGAGAATCTCCTTAGCCTCTTCAAAGCGTTTGGTTAGCAGAGTCAAGCCTGGTAAGGCAATGAGCGCGTCGCGCCCCCAATCGGTGAACCAGGGGTAGCCAGCTATGACCGAAACGGACGGCGGAGAGGAGCGACGCACCAGAAAAGCGTCAGCCGCCCGCGCCAACTCCCGGGCTAGCGAATCCTGGTACCCAGCCCGGCGCTCCACTTCTTTCAGGTGCTCGCGAGTCTGATACCAGAGCTCAGTCGCCTGTTCCGGTCCCAGCGCTTCTCCCACCGCCGCCGTCACTACCGTCTCCCTCTCTTCCCCTGGAGGAAGAGGAACGGTGAAATAGCCCGGCAGGTAATGGTCTTCGTAAGGATTAAGACCCCGCTCCGCTTCCACCGGATAGTACATGCCGTAATACCAATCGGGCGCGGCAGAAAAAGCGCCTGAGCCGGAGCAGAGAAAAAGGGGCGGTAAGCCCTCCTGACCCCATATCACCACTCCGCTATTCAGGTTCTCCTGGCGAAAAGCTATGGAGCCGCAATAGGTATTGCTGTGGTAATCCCGGTAGTTTACCAGAGGCCAGAGGCGGAGCTCGGCCGGCCCGCCCCCGTTGAACCAGCGATAGCGCACCACGGTAGCGTTACGGTAGCGGGGCATAAAGATGGTCTTTTCTAACCAGATCAACCCGCAACGGTAAGTGAAGGTGGGGAAAGGATCGATCTCCACATGTTCCAGATAAATATGCCCCTGTTCCGAAAGGCCAGCTCGCGTATAATTGCTGGAGAGATTATACGAGATCCCCCCGGCCAGCACCTGCTCGCCTATCTTTGCCAATAAAAGGTAACGCTGCACCGGCGGGCGCAACGCGGCCACCAAGAGGCCATGATAGCGGCGCGTGTTGGCGCCCAGCAGGGTACCCGAAGCGAAGCCCCCCAGGCCGTTACTGACCAGCCACTCCCGCTCACAGCCGAGTTCGGGGCGACGCCACGCTTCCTTGCCGAAATGATAAAGGTTAGACACTCGTTGCCACCCCCTAGACTGGCTCCAGCGCCAGGGCCACCGCTCCCAATACCCCGGAACGCCCTCCCAGGCTGGCTTGCAATAATTGCACTGCCGAAGCGGTGGCGGGCAGAGCTCGTCGCTGCATCTCCTGCACCATCCGATCCCAGAAGAAAGGCGAGCTGGCCATCATCCCGCCGCCAAACACAATAACCCCGGGATTTAGAAGGTTAAGCAAAGTAGCCAACCCAATACCCAGCCAACGGCCAGCTTCCTGGAAAAGAGCAAAGGCCTCCGGATCACCAGCGGCCGCCGCCATACCCACCGTTCGGGCAGTAATGGCCGCAACATCGCCTCCAGCCTGGCTCAAAATCCCTTTCCCCTTACCCTTACTCACCAACTCCCGGGCTTCACGCGCCAGCGCCGTACCAGATGCCAACGCCTCCAGGCAGCCGTAATTGCCACAATGACAGCGCGGCCCCTCGGGCCAAAGGGTTATATGGCCGATCTCCCCGGCCAAATAGCTGGCTCCCCGGTAAATTTTACCCTCCAATACCAAACCTCCACCTATCCCCGTGCTCACCGTCAAATAAATAAGGTGCCTCACCCCTTGACCAGCACCGAAGCGATACTCTCCCCACGCGGCCAGGTTGGCATCGTTATCCAAAAACACCGGTACCCCCAAAAGCGCTTCCATATCGCGCTTCACGGGCATATCGCGCCAGCCCAGATTGGGAGCCACGTGCACCACGCCCAGCACCGGATCGAGGGGTCCAGGAACTCCCAGCCCCACGCGCAGCGGCGGTTGCTCACGCGCCGCCTGGCGCCTCACCTCTTCCACGGTAGCCACCATCCGCTCCAGGACTGCCCGATACCCCTTTTCCGGCTGGGTAGATACCTTGACCTCAGCCAGCACCTGCCCGTCCAAGGTAGCCAGAGCGGTGTAAATCTTGGTGCCTCCCAAGTCAATGCCCACCACGTAATCCGACATTAAGCTTTACCCCCAAGAACAAACTTTTCCAACGCCTGAGCTACCCCCTCTTCGGCGTGCGATGCGGTGACAAAATCAGCCTCGTCTTGAACCGCCGGTCTAGCGTTACCCATGGCCACCGCCAGGCCGGCGAAGCGGAACATAGAGATATCGTTATACCCGTCGCCGATGGCCATAACCTCTTCCGCAACCAAGCCCAGCTGCTGAGCCAAGTAAGCCAGCGCCTCGCCCTTGGTGGCTCGTGGATGAGCTATTTCCAGAAAATAGGGCTTGGACTTGCCCAGATGCAAATCCTCCCCGAAGCGAGCCCTCAACCCAGGTAAAAGCCTGTCTATTTCCTCTTCCGGCGCCACCATTAGAATCTTGGTGGGAGGAGAGCGAAGAAAGCTACACAAGTCACCCACGACCTGAAACTCAACCCGGCACATAACAGCGTAGCGCTCCCCTTCGGGGGTGTAGCGGGCGCAATAAAGACGATCGTTCACGTACACCTGCAGGTGGAAGCCCAGGGGAGTGAGGTACTCCAATACCTCCAGCGCCCGGTCAAGGGGAACAGGTAAATGCAGCCGCTCTTTCCCCCCCGGAAAGTCCCTGACCCAGGCCCCCTGATAAGCGATAATCGGTCCCTCCAGCCCCAATTCCGCAGCGTAGGGAACAGTAGCTTGGTACATGCGCCCCGTGGCCAGTACCACCCGGACTCCCCGCCGCTGCACCTCCTGCAAAACCCTGCGGGTTCGGGGAGTTATCCGCAGCTCCGGATCTAGCAGAGTATCATCGAGATCAACAGCGATCAGCCTGATCATTACTCTCCCCCTCGTGAAAATAGCGGTACACCGCTTCAGCCGCGGGACGGTTCATCCCAGGAACCCGGGCCAGTTCTTCCACCCCGGCAGCGCGCAAAACCTCCAGGCTGGGAAAGGCTCGCAGTAAAGCCGAGAGGCGGGTGGGGCCTATCCCCTCGATGTCCGCCAACTGCGAGCGCAAGCTCTCTCGTTCGCACTTGCGCCGGTGGAAGCCCAAAGCGAAGCGATGAGCCTCGTCGCGCACTCGCTGCAGAAGGTGCAGGGCCGGACTACGCCGGGGAAGAACGATGGGATCGGCGGCTCGGTGAGGAAGGTAAAGCTTCTCCTCCTCTTTGGCCAAGCCGAAGACGGGTAGATCATAAAAACCCAACTCATCCAAGACCTCACGAGCCACTCCCGCCTGGCCAGCTCCTCCATCCACCAGCACTAGGTCGGGAAGGGGCAAAAACTTAGCCTGCGAGGGAGAAAGTTTCCCCTGGGCCAGAGCCTCTTCCTCCTGGCGAGCCCGCGTGAAGCGGCGGCGAAAGGTGTCACGTAAAGCGCGGTAATCATCGGGATGGCCGCTCGCGATCAAAGCAAAGCGCCGGTAACTACTTTTGTGAGGCTTTCCGCCCACGAAAACCACCATCACCGCCACCGGAGCCACCCCCTGCAAATGCGATACATCGTAGCCCTCGATGCGGTAAGGTACCCGGGCCAGCCCCAGAGCTCCAGCCAACTCCACCAGGGACTGCGTCCGGGCCTCGGCTTCTAGCACCTCTTCGTTTAAAGCAGCCCAAGCGTTTTTAACCGCCAACTCCTCCAGTTCTTTCTTATACCCTCGGCGCGGCACCAGCACCTTCACCTCATGACCGGAACGGGACCGCCAGAGCTCGGTCAAATCCTCCTCCGGAAAACAGGGGAGCACCAATTGCCGGGGAAAAGAAGAAGCTATCACCCCGTAGTATTGCTTGAGGAACTCCGTCAACAGCTCGACCTCCTCCGCCGTTGCGGCCGACAAGGCCAAGCTCTCCTGCCCTACCAGCCGCCCCTCCCGGACCAGGAGCACCACCGCTTGAGCTCGATCCCCCTGGCGCGCCACCGCCACCACATCCAAATCTTCGGCCCGAGGAGCCACCACTCGCTGACGCTTTAGCACCAACTCCAACGCCTCTAGCCGGTCGCGGAAAAGCGCCGCCCGCTCGAAAGCCAACTCTCTCGCCGCCCTTCTCATCTCCTGCTGCAGCCGGCGGATCACCTGCCGGTAGCGCCCATCCAGGAAAAGGCAGAGAGCCTCGATATTGCGCCGGTACTCCTCGGGATCGACTGCCCCGGTGCAGGGGCCAGGGCAACGTTTAATGTGGTAGTTAAGGCAAGGACGAGAGTTAGGACGCGGAACGATACCGGAGCAAGAGCGATAAGGGAAAAGAGTGCGGAGAAACCGCAAAGTCTCGTACACGGCGCCGGACCGGGTGTAGGGGCCAAAATAGCGAGCAGTTGGGTCGTCCCGGCGGCGAGCGAATAGCACGCGGGGATAATCTTCCCCCACCGTCACCTTTATGTAAGGGTAGCTCTTATCGTCTTTGAGCACCACATTGTAGCGGGGCCGGTAACGTTTAATCAAATTGGCTTCGAGGATAAGAGCCTCCACCTCGTTACCGGTGAGCACAAAATCCAACTCGCTGGCCCGGCGCAGAATGGCCTCCACCTTCGGAGAAGGGTGGGCCTGGAAATAGCTTTTCACGCGCTGGCGCAGGCAAGCCGCCTTGCCCACGTAGAGCACCCGGCCCTCTCCATCCTTGAAAAGATAGACCCCCGGTTCGGCCGGGAGTTTTTGAGCCTTGTGCATCAGTTCCTTGCTCAACTTCCCACCTTCTTGGAAATTACCTCTGCATCAGCCAACACCTGGCGTAGATAGCGCCCGGTGTGCGAGTAGGGCATCTCCGCCACTTCTTCCGGGGTACCGGTAGCCACTACCTCGCCGCCCCGCTCTCCCCCCTCGGGACCGAGGTCCACCACGTAGTCCGCCGTTTTGATGACTTCCATGTTATGTTCGATCACCACCACCGTGTTGCCTCCCTCCACCAAGCGGTGGAGCACGTCGAGGAGCCGAGCCACATCGGCGAAATGCAGACCGGTGGTGGGCTCATCCAAGATATAGAGAGTGCGCCCGGTGGGCCGCCTTGAGAGCTCAGCCGCCAGCTTAACCCGTTGGGCTTCGCCCCCGGAAAGAGTGGTGGCTGGCTGCCCCAACTTGATATAACCCAGGCCCACATCCTGCAAAGTCTTAAGCTTTCGGTATATCTTAGGAAAGTTAGCAAAGAAAATCAAAGCCTCGTCCACCGTCATTCCCAGCACTTCAGCAATGCTCTTTCCCTTGAATTTAACCTCCAGCGTCTCGCGATTATAGCGCTCGCCTTTGCACACCGAGCAGGGCACGTAAACGTCGGGAAGAAAGTGCATCTCGATCTTCACGATGCCGTCACCCCGGCAAGCCTCGCAGCGCCCGCCGGGCACGTTAAAGCTAAACCGCCCCGGCTTATAGCCCCGCACCCGGGCTTCCGGCAGTTGCGCGAAGAGCTCCCTGATCTCGGTGAAGACCCCGGTATAGGTGGCCGGGTTGGAGCGTGGCGTCCGGCCAATAGGAGATTGATCCACATTGATTACCTTGTCCAAGTGCTCCAGCCCCTCCAGCCCGGAATAAGAACCAGGGAGTTCCCTGGCCCCATGTAGTTCCCGCGCCAGCGCCCGGTAAAGGATGTCATTCACCAAAGTGCTCTTACCCGAACCGGAAACCCCGGTGACACAAATGAAGAGCCCCAAAGGGAAGGCCACTTCAATCCCCTTCAAATTATGCGCGCTACAACCCTTAAGCTTGATCCAGCGTTCCCCCGGTCGCCTGCGAGGACGTAAAGGAATGCTTTGGCGCCCGCTGAGATACTGACCGGTGAGAGAAGCAGGGTGGCGCATGATTTCGCCCGGCGTCCCGGTAGCCACCACTTTCCCCCCGTTGGCCCCAGCCCCTGGGCCTATATCGATGACGTAATCCGCTGCCAGTATAGTGTCACGGTCGTGCTCCACCACGATGACCGTGTTGCCCAGGTCACGTAACTCCTTCAAGGTCCTGAGCAAGCGGTTGTGATCCCGCGGATGCAACCCTATACTGGGCTCGTCCAGGATGTAAATGACCCCCACCAGCCCCGAGCCGATCTGGGTAGCCAGACGCAGGCGTTGAGCCTCGCCACCGGAGAGAGTGTTGGCCGCTCGGTCCAGGGTGAGGTAGTCCAAACCCACATCCGTGAGAAAGCCCAGCCGCGCCACGAGCTCTTTCAGTATGCGGGAAGCGATTATGCTTTTCCGCTCGTCGAGTTTCAATTGCCGGAAGAAATCCAGAGCCTCTCGCACCGAAAGGTTGGTCACCTCGTAAATGTTCCGCCCCCCCACCCGTACCGCCAGGGCTTCCGGGCGCAAGCGCGCTCCCTGGCACACTTGGCAGGTTCGCGGGCACATAAATTTTTCTATCTCCGCTCGCACCTGTTCGGAATTGCTTTCCCGGTAGCGGCGAGTGAGGTAGGGAATCACTCCCTCAAAGGGAGCGGTGTACTCCCGGCGCCGGCCGTAAAAATCGTAGCTAACGAAGTGCACCTTGGCTTCGCCGGTGCCATAGAGGATAAGTCGCTGCTGTTCCGGCGCCAACTGGCCAAACGGCACCTCCAGCGGAATGCCAAAGCGACGGGCTACCCCTTCCAGCAGATAGAACTGATGGGAAAGGGCCGACCACCCGGCTACCGCTCCCTCCTCCAGCGAGCGCCTATAGTCCACCAATAGTTTCGGATCTATCTCCAGCATCGCCCCCAGTCCGGTGCAGGCCGGGCAAGCACCGTAAGGGCTATTGAAGGAAAACAGTCGCGGCGAAAGTTCGGGCAGGCTTACCCCGCAGATGGGACAGGCAAAGCGACTGGAAAAGAGAAACTCGCCCTCCCCTTCCGCTAGCACCAGCACCAGGCCCTCGGCGTATTGCAGCGCCGTCTCCAGAGCCTCGGCCAAGCGCGAGCAGGCGGAGGGTTTCAACGTCAACCGGTCCACCAACAGCTCCAGATTGTGCCTGCGGTTCTTATCTAATTTGATCTCCTCTTCCAGATCCACGATCTCCCCGTCCACCCGCATACGCACAAATCCCTGCCGGCGCGCTTCGGAGAAGACCCGCGTGTGTTCCCCCTTTTTTCCCCGCACCACCGGCGCTAGCACCTGAAGCCGCGTCCCTTCCGGGAGTTGCAGCAGGTGATCCACCATCTGGGAGACCGTCTGGCTGGCGATAGGGCGGCCGCATTGGGGGCAGTGCGGCTGTCCCACCCGAGCAAAAAGCAAACGCAGGTAATCGTAAATTTCCGTGACCGTAGCCACCGTCGAGCGGGGATTATGGCTGGTGGTCTTCTGATCGATCGAAATAGCCGGTGAAAGCCCCTCTATCTCATCCACGTCAGGCTTATCCATTTGACCTAGAAACTGACGGGCGTAAGCCGAGAGAGACTCTACGTAGCGCCTCTGCCCCTCAGCGTAAAGAGTATCGAAAGCCAGCGAGGACTTGCCCGAGCCAGAAAGCCCGGTAATCACCGTCAGCTTATTTCGCGGTATAACCACCGTGATATTCTTTAAGTTGTGCACCCGAGCTCCCCGCACTATAATGGCGTCTCGCATCCAGCACACCTCTTCTTTCCTCGGCCTCCGCGCACCTTAACTCCCCGCGCCACCAACTCTGCCCTTAGTTCCAGCCAGATATCGCGCAACTGAGCCGCCAATTCAAAGTCCAGTCCTTTGGCCGCCTCGCGCATCTGCCGCTCATAGGACGCCGCCAAAGCTTTGAGTTGGGGAAGGGGGAGTTCGCGGGGCCGGAGGGCACCGTAAGCTTCCTTTTCCTCCGCCACTTTAGTAGCCTCGATAACTTCCCGCACCGGCTTTTGCACCGTGCGAGGCACAATACCGTGCTTCCGGTTATACTCCAGCTGCAAGCAGCGGCGGCGCTCGGTCTCCTCTATCGCTCGTCGCATGGACTGGGTGACCTGATCGGCGTAAAGAATAACCTCGCTGTTAGCGTTTCGAGCCGCTCTTCCCGCTATCTGAATCAGGGAACGTTCGGAACGCAAGTACCCTTCCTTATCGGCATCCAGGATGGCTACCAAACTGACCTCGGGCAGATCCAGCCCCTCGCGCAGCAGGTTGATGCCCACCAATACGTCAAAGACCCCCAGGCGCAAGTCCCGGATTATGGCCATACGCTCTAGAGCATCGATGTCGGCGTGAAGATAGCGCACCTTAACCTCCATTTCCCGCAGGTAATCGGCCAGATCTTCCGCCATCCGCTTGGTCAAAGTGGTCACCAGCACCCGCTCTCCCCTTGACACCCGCTTCCTTATCTCCCCCAGTAGATCATCGATCTGCCCCTGGGTGGGACGCACCAGCATAGGGGGGTCTACTAGCCCGGTGGGACGCACGATTTGCTCCACCACGCGCTCGCTATGCTCCAATTCGTAAGGTCCTGGGGTGGCGGAAACAAATATTACCTGGCCCACTCGCTCCATAAACTCCTCGAACTTCAAAGGACGGTTGTCAAAAGCCGAAGGCAAGCGAAAACCATACTCCACCAGCGCCTCCTTGCGCGAGCGGTCTCCCTCGTACATGCCGCGCAGTTGCGGCACCGTGACGTGCGACTCGTCGATAAAAATCAGGAAATCCTCAGGGAAATAATCCAACAAAGTATAAGGGGGTTCCCCCGGAGCTCGCCCCGTCAGGTAGCGAGAATAATTCTCCACTCCCTTGCAGTAACCCACTTCCTGCAGCATCTCCAGATCGTAGCGGGTGCGAGTTTCTAAACGCTGCGCCTCCAACAGCCGATCCTGAGAGCGAAACCAGGCCACCCGCTCAGCCAATTCCTCCTCAATCGCGGCTACTATGCAATCCAGCCGCTTGGGGTCGGTCACGTAGTGGGTCGCGGGGAAGAAAGAAACGTGGTACCGCTCTCCCAAAACATCGCCGGTTAGCGGGTCGAACTCCTGGATGCGCTCCACTTCGTCGCCCCAAAACCGCACCCGGACGGCTCGCTCAGAAGTGGAAGCGGGGAAAACATCCAACACCTCTCCTCGCACCCGAAACTTGCCCCGGGTAAAGTCGCCGTCGGTGCGCTCGTAGCGAATTCGCACCAACTGGCGGAGTATCCTATCGCGATCGTAACATTCACCCCGTCGCAAGGAGACCATTTGCTGCTGGTAGTCAACCGGGTTACCCAAGCTATAGATACAAGAAACGCTGGCCACCACGATGACATCCCGTCGTTCCAGCACCGCCGCCGTAGCCGCGTGCCGGAGCTTATCAATCTCCTCGTTGATAAGGGCGTCTTTTTCGATGTAAAGATCGGCCTGAGGCAAATAAGCCTCCGGCTGGTAATAGTCGTAATAGCTAATGAAATACTCTACGGCATTCTCAGGAAAGAACTCTTTGAACTCGCTGCAGAGTTGCGCCGCCAGGGTTTTATTAGGAGCTATAACCAGGACCGGGCGCTGTAACTGAGCAATGACGTTGGCCATAGTGAAGGTCTTACCAGAACCGGTAACCCCCAATAGGGTCTGCCGACAATAACCGCGCTCCACTCCATCCACCAACCGGGCGATGGCCTGCGGCTGATCCCCTGCCGGAGTAAGAGAGGTTTGCAGCTTAAAAAGCCCCATACCTGCCACCTGCCTCACCCTTATGTGAAATATTATAGCACACCCCCACCGTTTCACCGGTGGAGGTGTGGACACACGCGAAAAGGCGCTCTGCACGAGCATAAAGAACCCCGCTCCCAAAGGAGCAGGGTGCGACCGTCTCCCAGTCCCTTCAGCAGCTAAACCGCCCGGCTAGGTTCCACCGAGGTAGTCAAGGTCGCCTCCTCTTCGCAACCCAACTCCTCCAGGCTACGCCCGGCCGGTTCAGGCAAAAGCAAGCTCAAGAGAAAACCCACCGCTGAGAAAGCAGCGGCTACCATAAGAGTGCCCGCCAGGCCCAGAGCGTGGGCCAGAAGGGGGAAAACAAACACTCCTATGAAGGCTCCCAGTTTGGCCACTCCCGCTGAAATCCCGTGACCGGTGGTCCGCATATTGGTAGGAAAGAGTTCTGCTGCCAGGACGAAAGTGGTGGTATTGGGTCCAAATTCGGAGAAGAAATAACTTAAACCGTAAAGGATCAAGAACGGCACTATGGCTGCCGTGATCTCTGGTATAGCCCCCATGAGCAGGAAAACTAGCCCCATAGCGGCAAAGCCAAGCATCTGTAAGCGCCGATGCCCTATTTTATCGATGGTCAACAGCGAAAGAATATAACCGGGGACTGCCGCCACTAGAAAAATAATCAATGTCCAGGAGATGCTCTCTACCAGCGTGCTATGAGGGGCCACTAACTTCATAATCAAAGGAGTGGAAATGGTATTACCGTAATAAGCGTAGTCGAAGACGAACCAGCTCAAAGCTGTTCCCGCGAGTATCCTAAGGTAGCGGGGATGGGTTATAAATTCGCGAAAGCTCAGGCGCGTCACCGGCTCGGGCTCGGGCGCAGGATTCAACACCTCGCCGCTGAACCTTCGCAACCCGTGCGCCGCCTCTTCCACCTTCCCCACCACCCGCGCCAGAAAACGGGGTGACTCGGGAGTGGTGCGTCGTAGGTAAATGACCGCCAGCGCCGGCAGCGCTCCCAGCCCTAGCATAAGACGCCAGGCCAGATCCGGGCTCAAACCCGCACCCAATAACATCAAAGCCACCACCGGGCCGGTGAGCAACCCCAGCGCTTGCATAGAAAACACCATGCTGACCATCTTGCCCCGGTCAGACTGGTTGGCGTATTCACTCATCAACACGGCGCTTACTGGATAATCGCCCCCGATCCCAAAGCCTAGAAGGGCGCGAAAAACAATCAGCCACAAGATGTTAGGTGCCAAAGCGGACGCTAAAGCGCTTACCGCCATTATGGCCGCTTCCAGGCCGTAGATAGTTTTGCGGCCCCAAATATCAGCCAAACGTCCGAAAACAAAGGCTCCCAGCAAGGTGGCCGCCAGACTTACGCTCCCCACCAGCCCCAGCAAAGTGGCTGAAGGATGCCAAGACTCTTTGATCAGAACCAGCGCCGGTCCGATGATAAAGAGATCGTACGCATCGGTGAAAAAACCCATGCCCGCCGTGAGAGCCGCCCGCAAGTGAAACAAACTAAAGGGAACGCTATTAAGGCAAGCAGTTACCCGCCGCGCATCTTTACCGGACAAGACAATCGCCTCCTTACCTTATTGGAGAAGGAAACCCGCCAATTAATACACAAGATGTAACCAATGATGTAAACAAATTATAAACAACACCTCCACTAGCCATCTCTCTACATTAAGGATAAGCTAGCGACATTAAGCAAGAATTAACTAAACGTAAATAAAAGATAAGGAGGGAGGGGAAGAGGAAGGACGGCTCTCTTCTCCAAAAAAAAAGGCCAGCTAACCTGGCCTTAGGGATGGGGGTTATATGTTAAAGTGTTGCCGGGATGGCGCAGTTCAATGAGTTTTTTTCCCGCGTGGGCTCCAACTTCTGGAACCAATCCCAGAAGCGCTGCGGTTCCTGCACATCGAAGGCCCTGACCAAATCGCGCTCTTTTACTAACACTACCCAACCTTCCGGCCCGCTTATCTCGTACCATTTAGTCCCCGGTACCGGACGCAATCTATATCCCGCAGCCTCCAGCATGGCAAAGACGGCACTTAGCTTGGTCATGGGCCTCACCACCCTTCGGACATGCTGCCCTTGTGAAAGATAGATCTTTCTTTATTTTATATTAAGCGCGCCCCGCTTCTTTGTCAACCCTTATTTGAGCAAATTTTGGTCCCTTTTTTTCAATTCCGCAACGCGATTTCTAACCGTAGCCGGAGCCGGCCCGCCCCGCAGCGCTCGGCGCCGCAAGCTCGTTTCCAGGCGGATAGCCTCCAGAACATCTGGTTCCACTTGGGGCGCAAAGCGGCGTAACTCTTCCAGGGACAGATCCTCCAAACGCTTGCCGTGCTCCAGACAGTAGAGCACAACTTCTCCCACCACCCGGTGCGCCTCGCGGAAAGGCCAACCTTTACCCACCAAGTATTCCGCCAAGTCGGTGGCCGTGAGGAAGCCTTGTTCAGCCGCCGCGGCCATCCGCTCCCTCTTCACTTCCATGGTAGCCAGCATAGGGGGGAACACTTCCAACAGTAGCTGCAAGTTGTCTAGGCTGTCGAAGAGCAAAGGTTTATCTTCCTGAAGATCCTTGTTATAAGTTAAAGGAAGCGCCTTGACAAGAGCGGCCAAAGCGGTGAAATTGCCGATCAGCCGGGCTGCCTTGGCCCGGCTGAGCTCGGCCACATCGGGGTTTTTCTTCTGGGGCATCATACTGGAACCGGTGGTAAAAGCGTCGTCTAGTTCCACGAAACCGAAATACGGAGTGCTCCAAAGAATGAGCTCCTCCGCCAAGCGGCTGAGGTGCAACGCTATCAAGACGGCAGCTGCAGCCAGTTCTAGGACAAAATCGCGGTCGCTCACTGCGTCCATGCTATTTTCAGCCACCCCATCGAATCCCAGGAGCTCGGCCAAATAATCCCGATCCAGCGCCAAGGTGCTGCCGGCCAGCGCGCCTGCCCCCAGAGGCAACACGTTGGTGCGGCGGTAGCAATCGTCCAGGCGCCCCTCATCGCGAAGGAACATCTCGTGGTAAGCCAGGAGGTGGTGCGCCAAGGTGACCGGCTGAGCCGGCTGGAGGTGAGTGAAACCGGGCATGAGAGTCTCGCAGTGCTGCTCCGCCAATTCCCGCAACACCCGGCGCAACTTCCGCAACTTTTCTTGCAGTCGCCGTATCTCCTCCCGCAAATAAAGGCGAAGATCGGTGACCACCAGGTCGTTGCGGCTACGCCCGGTATGCAATTTCTTGCCCACTTCCCCCACCTGCTCCACCAGGAGTTGCTCCACCAGGGTGTGCACGTCCTCGACCCCTTCCCAGTTCACCTCACCCTGGGCTAAGATGCGCTGCACTTCCTCCAGGCCGGCCAGTAACTTTGCCTCCTCCTCCGGCGTTAGCACCCCTATCTTACGCAACCCCTGGACATGAGCCCGGCTCACCTGAATCTCGTAAGGCCACAGCCTTATGTCAAAGGGCATGGAATCCTGCAGAGCTCGCACCCGCGCGTCGGTTTCCTTGCGAAAGCGCCCGCCCCACATTTGGGCCATCAGGCTCTCCCCCTCATAGCTTGCACCCAGAGGGGCAAGCCAAAGATACGGATAAAACCACTGGCATCTTTCTGATCATAGAGTTCGTCGGCTTCAAAAGTGGCCAGATCCCGGCGATAGAGCGAGTAAGGCGAAACTGTGCCAGCGGGATAAAGATTACCTTTGTAAAGTTTAAGGCGCACCTCACCGGTCAGATAAGGAGCCAGCGAGGCGACAAAAGCGTCCAGCGCCTCGCGTAAGGGCGAAAACCACCAGCCATCGTAAACCAACTCCCCGTAACGCCAGGCCACCAGGTTTTTAAACTGAAGCGTGGCGCGGTCGAAGACTAAACGCTCGAGCTCTCTGAGGGCGTAGAACAGCACCGTTCCCCCTGGCGTCTCGTAAACGCCCCGTGACTTGATACCCACTAGGCGGTTTTCCACCAGATCCGCCACCCCCACCCCGTGCTCGCCCGCTAGGCGATTCAGTTCCTCCAGCAAGGGAACCGGTGGTAACTCCCGTTCATCCAACGCCACCGGTTCTCCCCGACGGAAAGTGAGCTTGAGGTGCGAGGGTCTGTCGGGAGCATCTTCCGGAGGGCGCACCAACTGGTAGAGGTCGCGCGGAGGCTCCTGAGCTGGGTCCTCCAGCACCCCTCCCTCGTGACTCAGATGCCATAGATTCTGGTCACGGCTGTAGGGCTGGGAGGGAGTGGTAGGAACTGGAATTCCCCGCGCCGCAGCGTAAGCCATGGCCTCGCTGCGCGAGCGAATGGACCACTCCCGCCAGGGAGCGATCACGCGCAGATCGGGGGCCA
Source organism: Desulfothermobacter acidiphilus (assembly GCF_052073645.1). Classification (GTDB taxonomy): domain Bacteria; phylum Bacillota; class Desulfotomaculia; order Desulfotomaculales; family Ammonificaceae; genus Desulfothermobacter; species Desulfothermobacter acidiphilus. The sequence continues at coordinate 1,612,238 of NZ_CM125440.1, forward strand.
GAGCTCGCACCCCCAGCTCGAAGCGAACTTGGTCGTTGCCCTTTCCAGTAGCGCCGTGGGCCACCGCATCCGCCCCCTCCTGACGGGCCACCTCCACCAGCTTCTTAGCGATCAGAGGCCGAGCCATAGCCGTGCCCAACAAATACTTGCCCTCGTAGAGAGCTCCGGCCTTTAGCACAGGAAAAACGTAATCGCGCAGAAATTCCTCCCGCGCGTCTAACACGTGAGCGGCGGAGGCGCCGCTCTGCAAAGCCTTAGCGCGGACGGCTTCCAGGTCTTCTCCTTGGCCCACGTCCACCGTCAGCGCTATCACTTCGCAACCGTAATTTTCCTTCAACCAAGGAATGATAATGGAGGTGTCAAGCCCCCCAGAATAAGCCAGCACCACTTTCTTGATCAAGATCTTTTTACCTCCCGCTAAGAATTAAAGCAGCAAAGACAGCAAAGCTTTTTGCGCGTGCAAGCGGTTCTCGGCTTCCTCCCAGACCAAACTGTGCGGGCCGTCGATGACCTCCGCAGCGACCTCTTCACCCCGGTGCGCTGGAAGGCAATGCAGAAAAATATAATCCGGCCGGGCGTGGGCTACCAGGGCAGCATTCACCTGGTAAGGGGCAAAGACCGTCCGCTTAAGCTCCGCTTCGTCCTCCTGGCCCATGCTTACCCAGACGTCAGTTACCACCACGTCAGCCCCTTTCACCGCCTGCACCGGATCCTCACCCACCTCCACTTCGGTATCTTTAGCCAGTTTCTTAGCCCTTTCCACCACCAGCGGATGAGGAGCGTAACGGGCAGGGGTAGCCACGTGGATAGAGATGCCCACCTGGGGGCAACCCAGCAACAACGAGTGGCAGATATTATTTCCATCGCCCACGTAAGCCAGCTTGAGCCCCGCCAGACGGCCTTTGCTCTGCCATATGGTGAGAAAATCCGCTAGTATCTGGCATGGGTGCTCCCAATCGGTGAGGCCGTTAATAACCGGAACCGTGGCCACCTGGGCAAATTCTTCCAACTCCTCTTGGCGATAAGTGCGGATCACGCAGCCATCCACGTAGCGGGAGAGCACGCGGCCGGTGTCTTCCAGGCTCTCGCCGCGCCCTAACTGCAAGTCGTGAGCGTTGAGGTAGAGGGCATAGCCGCCCAGGTCGAACATAGCCACTTCGAAAGAGACCCGCGTGCGGGTGGAGGGCTTCTGAAAAATCATAGCCAGGCTCTTGCCCGCGCAAAAGGTATGGGCCTCGCCTCGCTTTTTCGCCTCCTTGAGTTCGGCAGCAAAGAGCAGCAGCCCCTCGATCTCTTCCCTATCGAAGTCGGCCATAGAAAGAAAGTCGCGCCGCCGGAAACGTTTGCGCAAGGAAGCGTACATCTATTCTTCCCCCCCTTCCCTCACCTGCGCCATAGCCTGCCGCAGCAAAGCCACCGCCTGGTCTATATCCTCCCGAGCGACCACCAGCGGAGGAGCAAGACGCAGGACCTGTTCTTTAACCGCATTGAGCAGAAGCCCTTTTTCCAGACACACCTTCGCCACCAAACGGGCGGGAAGGTCAATAACCACTCCCACCAATAACCCCAACCCCCGCACCTGCTTCACTCCCGGGAGCTGGCGTAAACACTCTTGCAAATACTCCCCTTGCTCCTGGACCCGGGAGAGCAGATTTTCTTCTTCGAGGATCCGCAGCACGGTCAGGCCCGCCGTAGCCGCTAGCGGATTCCCACCGAAAGTGGAAGCGTGATCCCCCGGAGAAAAGGATAGGGCTACTTCTTCGCGCGCCAGAACAGCTCCGATGGGAAAACCACCACCCAGACCCTTGGCCAGACAGACAACATCGGCTTCCACCCCGTAGTGCTCCTGCGCCAAGAAACGGCCGGTCCTACCCACCCCTGACTGCACTTCGTCGAAAATCAGGCAGGCACCGTAGCGGGTGGCCAGTTCCCTGGCTGCCCGCAAAAACTCCGGCGTAGCGGGAATCACTCCTCCCTCCCCCTGGATCGGTTCCAGGAGGATAGCTGCTGTCTTCTCGCCCACTGCCCTCTCCAGTTCTCCGGGATCGTTGTAGGCGATGTAGTGAAACCCGGGCAGCAGCGGTTCGAAGCCCTGATGATAGCGGGGCTGGCCGGTGGCAGTCAAGGCGCCATAAGTGCGGCCATGGAAGGAGTTACGCGCCGCCACCACTTCGTATTTGTCTTCCCGCCCGCTCTGCTTACGAGCATGTTTGCGGGCCAGCTTTAGAGCTCCTTCCACCGCTTCGGCCCCGCTATTACAGAAGAAAACCCGCTGGTAAGGAGTGAGCCTGGTCAAGCGCTGCGCCAACTCCACTTGGGGAATAGTGTAAAAGAGATTGGAACAATGCCATAACTGCTGCGCCTGCTCCGTTACCGCCGCTACCAGCCGGGGATGGCAATGCCCCAAACTGTTAACTGCGATGCCGGCCAAGAAGTCGAGATACTCCCTGCCTTCCTCATCCCAGACCCTCACTCCCTCGCCCCGCACCAGCAACACTGGGAGGCGAGCGTAGGTGGGCATCAATTTCTGCTCCGCCAGATCAATCCAAGACAAACTGCAAACCTCCTTAGGGCACGACCATAGTGCCTATGCCTTCATCGGTGAAAATTTCCAGCAGAATGGAGTGCGGTACCCGCCCGTCTAGGATGTGAGCTCGCTTCACTCCCGCCGCCAAAGCTTCGCGGCAGCACTCCAGCTTAGGAATCATTCCCCCGCTAATTCTACCCGAAGCCAGTAGCCGATCGATCTCCTGAAGATGCAAAGTGGAAATCACCGAGTTCTCGTCTCCCGGATCGCTCATGATGCCCGAAACATCGGTGAGCAAGATGAGCTTTTCCGCTTGGAGCGCAGCCGCTACCCTGCCGGCCACTGTATCGGCGTTGACGTTAAGCCCCTCCCCCTGAGGGCCCAACCCAATAGGGGCGACCACCGGGATGTAACCCTGCGCGATAACGCTTAGCAAAAGCTCCGGGTTAACCGCCCGAACGCGGCCCACCAGACCCAGATCCCCTTCCTCTTTCTCGGCCAGCAGGAGATTGGCATCCTTGCCGCACAGCCCCACCGCCTTACCACCTAGCTGGTTGATGCAAGCAGCTATTTCTTTGTTCAAGCGGCCCAGAACCATCTCCACCACTTCCATGGTCTCCTCGTCGGTTACCCGCCGGCCATCGATGAAAACGCTCTCCTTCCCCAAACGCTTGAGCATCCGGGAAATATCGGGCCCGCCTCCATGCACCAGCACCGGGTGCATTCCCACGAACTTCATCAGCACCACATCGGTGAGCACCGCTCGCTTGAGTTCACAGTTGAGCATGGCGTGCCCCCCGTACTTGATTACTACTATCTTACCGTAGAAAGAGCGTATGTAGGGAAGCGCTTCCACCAAAATCTTGGCTTTTTCCAACGCCGACAACACCAAGGCTTAACGTCCTCCTCAAGTCCGGTAGTGAGCATTGATACGCACATAATCGTAGGTTAAATCGCAGCCCCAAGCTGTGGCCGTAGCCGAACCCGCTCCCAAATCCGCCCGGATCGAGACCGGATCGGAAGCCAAAGCGCTGCGAGCCTCCTCTTCATCAAAAGCGACCCCGCGCCCCGCGGCCACTACCTGGACTGGCCCCAACCACAAGGACACTTGCTCCGGCTCGAAGCGAGCTCCCGAGTATCCCAGCGCGCATAGAATCCGACCCCAATTAGGGTCCTCGCCGAAAACCGCCGCCTTCACCAAGTTAGAAGCGGCCACCGCACGAGCAGCCCTTCTGGCCTCCTCCACCGTGAGCGCCCCTTCCACTCGCACTTCGATGAGTTTGGTGGCGCCTTCTCCGTCTCTGGCTATCTGCCGAGCTAGGGAGACGCACACCTCGTACAACGCTTGCTTGAAGGTAAGATAATCCAATCCTTCCTCCTCAATCGGAGGATTGGCGGCTTGACCGTTGGCCAGAACCAGTACCATATCGTTGGTGCTAGTATCTCCATCCACCGTGATCGAATTGAAGCTGTCCTCCACCACTTCGCTGAGCGCCTGCTGCAGCAATCCCGGAGCTATGGCCACATCGGTGGTAATGAAGGCCAGCATAGTGGCCATGCAGGGGTGGATCATCCCCGAACCTTTCGCCATCCCCCCCACCCGGCAGGTGTACCCCTCCAGGAAGAATTCCAGCGCCGCCTCTTTGGGAGTGGTGTCGGTGGTCATGATGGCCTCGGCCGCCGCCGCGTGCCCCTCCCGGCTTAGACCCTGCACCAACTCCGGCAGGGCCTTAATAATTTTTTTTACCGGTAAGCGCTCCCCGATAACCCCGGTGGAGCTCACCAATACCCTCTCTTCCGGTAGAGAGAGCGCCTCTGCCACCGCTCTGGCCATGAGCTCGGCATCTTCCATCCCCTCCGGCCCGGTGCAAGCGTTGGCGTTACCGCTATTGACTACAATCGCCTGTGCCTGACGCGAAGCCACTCGCCGCTGGGTCAGTAGCACCGGAGCCGCCTTTACCCGGTTGGTGGTGAAGACTCCAGCCACCACTGCCGGCTCCTGGCTAAGCACCAAAGCCAGATCTTTCTTATGCTTTTTTATCCGGGCAGCCACGCCATGAGCGAGAAACCCTCTTGCCGCTGTTACACCGCCTTCCACCCAGATCACTTATCTTACCTCCTAAGAACTTATCTTAAGGATAAACTCCCGCTTCCTCCAACCCCAGGATCTCCGGAAAACCGCAAATCAAGTTGAAATTCTGCACCGCCTGCCCGGAGGCGCCCTTCACCAAATTATCAATGGCCGCCAGCAACACCGCCTTCCCGGTGCGCTCATCAGCCACCGCTCCTATATGTACCAGGTTGGAACCCCACACGCTCTTAGTACGAGGATAAACCCCAGCCGGCAACACCTTGACCAGGGAATGCTCCCGGTAAAAATCCCGGTAAGTAGCCAGCAACTTCTCGGTTCCCACCCCGGAGGCTAGCGGCGCGTAAATCGTCGCTAAGATTCCCCGCGTCTGCGGCACTAGATGGGGAACGAAAGTGAGCTTCACCTCCCGCCCCAACTGCTCTTGCACCACCTGCTCCATTTCCGGCGCATGGCGATGGCATCCCACCCCGTAAGCCTGCACATTTTCGTTAGCCTCGGCATAAAGCGCATCCACCCTGGGTTGGCGCCCGGCCCCGGAAACCCCCGACTTGGCGTCCACCACTATGCCCTCCGCCAAAATCTGGCCCGCCAGCAGAGGAGGTAGCAAAGCCAGCAGCGCCGCCGTAGGATAGCAACCCGGATTGGCCACCAGAGAAGCCCCTTTAATGCGCTCGCGGTAGAGCTCGGGCAAGCCGTAAACTGCCTGCGTCAACAGTTCCGGCGCCCCGTGGTTAAGCTTGTACCATCGCTCGTAAACGCTGGCTTCCCGGAAACGAAAATCGGCCCCCAGGTCGATGAGCTTCTTACCTGCCCGCCAAGCCGCTCGGGCGTAAGGAATCGACTCCCCTGCCGGCAAAGCGGTAAAAATAACATCCACCTCGCGCACCAGTTCCTCCGGCTCCGCTGCCACTAACTCCTGCTCCTCTAACCCCCAGAACTGGGGAAAAACCTCGGGCAAAGACTTGCCCGCATGAGTGCGAGCCGTCAGCCGGACCAACTCTACCTCTGGATGCCGCCGAAGCAGGCGGACGAGCTCGGCTCCGGTGTAGCCAGAAGCGCCCACAATCCCTACGCGCACCACCATTCCACCCTTCTCATCGTTAATGCCACTAATTATACAGCTGGATGTATAAAAATACAATAAGTGCCGGCGATGTCGGTGTCCTTTGCCCTGGCGGCGCAGTGAGGCAGGATTCTTAACCGGCGAGAAAAGGCCACCCTTACCACCACCTATTTTGCCCGCCCTTCCAAGGGTGGGAGGAGGTCACGGTTAAAAGAAAGGGGCTGTCCCAAAAGAGGCAGCCCCAGAACCGCGAGCTCGAATTATCTTTAACGGCCAGGGCGAACCGCCAGGGAGCGGTAGCGGTTAATGGCCGCCGCTATTTCGTAGCGCCGGGGCCGGGCCATCTCCCCCGGATGCTCCCCCTGCCGCCCGGCCAGCACCTCAAGCCCTTCCCTTTCCACTTCTTCCTCCAGGAGATCTAGAATTTCCCGTAGGGTGCGCTTCCCGTCGGCGTAGTGGGAAAGGCGGCGCAAGATGACGGCGATGGCCCGAGTCTGCGCCGGGTCCACCAGCTGCTCCACCGCCCCCAGATCGATGGTCTCCCGGCCAAAGCGAATCTCGCGCAAACCCTGAGCCTTCACCTTATCTTTGGAACCTAGGCGCCAGGGGTCCGGCAAAAGAATTCTGGGAATGGGGGGCCTAAAAGGCCCCGCCTCTTCCGGATTGCGCCGGGTGGGCATCGCCCGAGCGATTTCCCGCGCCGCCGCCGTGACTACCCGGGGCCGGTAGTTCTCCATCATGATCACGTGGTCGGCCACGTCGAAGTAGTCCCCCGATCCTCCCACCACCAGGACGGTGGAAACACCGCAATCCTGGTGGAGTTGGCGCACCCGGTCAATGAAAGGGGTTATAGGCTCCTTGTCTTTAGCCACCAGAGCCTGCATCCGGGCGTCGCGGATCATGAAATTGGTAGCACTGGTGTCCTCATCTACCAGCAAGAGAGAAGTTCCCACCTCCAGAGCTTCGGCGATGTTGGCCGCCTGGGAGGTGCTGCCGCTGGCCGATGGGGTGGAGAAAAAACGAGTGTCCTGGTTGCCGGGAAGATTATTTATGAAGCTCGATATGTCCACCCCGGTCACCGCCCGCCCATCCTCGGCCCTTATCTTCACCGCGTCCCGGACGGTCAGCACGAACTCCCGGCCATCCCTGGGAATATGGTCGTAAACCCCTCGCTCAATCGCCTGCAGGAGAGTGGTCTTACCGTGGTAGCCCCCTCCCACGATGAGGGTAACTCCCCGGGGAATTCCCATGCCGGTGATTCTCCCCCGGTGGGGGAGGGTGAAAGAGACCCGGAGCTCGGGAGGGCTCTGAAAGGGAACCGCCTTCTCTTGCGAAAGGGGGCGATCGCTGGCCCCGCTTTCCCGGGGCAGGATGCTACCGTCAGCCACGAAGGCCACCAGCCCGTTCTCTTGCATTTGCCTTCGCAAAGAATCCTGGTCTTCGGCCAAACGAACATGCTCCAGCAGAGCTTTCTTGTCCAGGCTGGCGTGACGGAGAGAGCGGCGCACCACTTCCGGCAATGCTTCGAAGAAAATCCGGTGGGCCTCCCGAGCCACCACTGTCCTTCCCCGGGCCGGGAGGCCCACCGCAAGCCGCACCTCCACGAACTCTTCATTGACCACCACTGCCGTGCGCTCCAAAATTTCCTGCCCGCAGGGAAGGACGTGAATGATCCCGCTCGACCCGGTGCCGCAGGGGCGGGAGAGAGCCCGGCAGTGCCGGCCGAAAACCCGGGTAAGGAAGTCGCACAGGGCCACAGCCCGAGGTTTAGTGGCGAAAAGTTCTGGGGGAAAGCCGGCCACCTCTTGTCTGACACGCACCCTGACCTTAGACGGGGGGGCGAAAGGATCGCTCTGGGCGTGATCGATAAAGAGCTGATACTCCACCCAATCGTAAGCACCCTCGAGCTCCTGGTAAGCCTTATAACCTCTGCCATCGATGCGCCTGAGTCTGCCCTCAAAAACATCCCTGCCGTGCAAAGAATCCCTCCTAAAGTTACAAGTGTGCGCGTGTGCTCCCGCCATGCCAGAACCATCAAGCCGGGAACGCGCCTGAGGCTTACCGCTCACCGAAATTTTACTCACGCCCGGCGACCCGAAGCAAGAACTCCTGAAGAGCAGCCGGGCGTCGAGGCTGGAAGCTCCGGGTTTGAAAGGGGTGGGGAGAAAGCTTCAGAGGCCCAGCAAGACCCGCGCCTGGTGCTGCAGCCAGGGTAATAGCGCCACCAGCAGCGGAGCAATGAGCAAGGCCGGCAGAAGGTTGCCCGCCCGCAGGGGCTTGATGGCCAGCAGGCTCCCCACCGCTAGAGCCAAAAGGATAACTCCCCCGGTAGCTGTGAGCTCGTCCAGCATAGCCCCGGTGACCACTCCCTGCAGCTGCTCCGCTAGCAAGGTAAGTCCCCCCTGGTAGCAGAGCACGGTTAGCGCCGAAAAGAGCACCCCCACGCCGAAAGTGGAAGCGAAGGCCAGAGCGGCAAAGCCGTCCATTAAAGCCTTAACCGCCAGCAAGGTATAATCTCCCGTAAGCCCGTCTTGAACGGAGCCCAAAATACTCATCGGCCCCACGCAAAAAAGCAGAGAGGCGGTCAGAAAACCACGCACGAAGCGGGAGCCATGCCCGTCAGCCCCAGTTTCCGGCGCAGCGAAGCGCCGCTCCAGCCCTTCTCCTACCCGCCGCAAGCCCTCTTCCAGATGCCACCACTCCCCTAGCAATCCTCCCAGCAGAAGGCTCAGCAGCACCAGGACGGGGTTATGCGTTTTGAGAAACATGGCGATGCCAAGCGCGGCAGTGAAGAGGCCCAAAGCTCCTATTATTGTCTCGCGCGCCCGCTCGGGCAGCCGCGCCCCAAAAAAGAGTCCCAGAGATCCACCCAGCAACACTGTGGATACATTAATGAGGGTTCCCGTCATCCAAGCGCTCCTTCCCTTGAAGCTTTTAAAATCTTCCTTCGACGTAGCGAGCTGCTCCCCCTCCAAACGGGGTGAAAGCTTGACCAAGCTTCGCCCCCGGCGCTAAAATGTAAACCATAAAATATCCGCTAGGTTTACTATTTGGGGGAGAGGTCAACACCGATGTTGTGGGAGATAGAGCTTCGAAAAATGGAGGAGAAGAAGCTCAGGCGTTACCTCCACCCTCTCTTGCCTCTAGCCCCGCACCGCGCTCTATCGAGGGGCAGAGGGATGGTTCTTTTCTGCTCCAACAACTATCTAGGGCTTACTCACCACCCCAGGGTAATAGCCGCCGTCCAGAAAGCAGTTGCGCGTTTCGGCACGGGAAGCGGCGCTTCTCCCCTAATAAGCGGCTACACCGAACTGCACCAAGAACTGGCCGACCGCTTGGCTCGCTTTAAAGGAACTGCCCGCGCTCTCCTCTTCCCCTCCGGCTACAGTGCCAACGTGGGACTGATGTCCTCTATAACTGGTCCGAAAGACGTGGTCTTCGTCGACCGGTTCGCCCACGCCTCCTTGCTGGACGGAATTAAGCTTGGCGGAGCGAAACTTGTCCGTTTCCGCCACAACGATATCGACCACCTCGAACTCCTGCTATCCCGGCACCGGGGCAGGCGACGTTTCCTGGTTACCGAAGGGGTTTTCTCCATGGACGGCGACACCGCCCCTTTGGCGGAACTGGCCACGCTGGCCCGCCGGGAAGAACTCATTTTTATCGTGGACGACGCCCATGGTACAGGAGTGCTAGGGCCACAAGGCAGGGGCACGCTGGCCGCGCAGGGGGTAGACCCGGAAGGGATCATCATCGTGGGCACCCTTTCCAAGGCCCTGGCCGCCGCCGGCGGCTTCGTAGCGGGAGACGAAAACCTGATAGATTTTCTTCTAAACCGCGCCCGCTCTTTCATCTTTTCCACCTCCCTTCCCCCGCCGGTGGTAGCCGCCGCGATTTCCGCCTTGCGCGTCCTGGAGGAAGATCCTGAGCCACAAGCCCGCCTTCGAGCCAATATTTCCCGGCTGGCCGAGGGGTTAAAAGCCCTGGGCCTCCCGGCAAGCGGGGAGACCCCGATTTTCCCCGTGGTCCTGGGAAGCGAAGGACGGGCTCTGAAGGTAGCTTCTCTCCTTTTCGCCAAGGGGTTCTACGTTCCCGCCATAAGGCCTCCTACGGTGCCTCCGGGCACGGCCCGGCTCAGGGTATCGGTGAATGCCCTGCACACCCCGTATGAGGTAAACTCTTTCTTAAAGGCGCTGGCCGAAACGCTAAAGGAGGTTTGAAGCTTGAAGCTACCTTCTCTCTTTGTGACCGGAACGGATACCGAAGTGGGGAAAACGGTGGTAAGCGCCCTTTTAGGCCTCATCTACCGGCAGCAGGGAGCGCGGGCAGCTTACCTCAAACCGGTAGCCACCGGAGGAAACGCGGATCCCTCTTTCGTAGCCCGGATTTTAGAACTTGACGAGCCCCAGGACATCACTTGCCCCTACGTCTTTAAAGAGCCCTTCTCCCCCCACCTGGCCGCACGCCTGGCCGGGCGCCAGATAAGGCGTGATGTCATCAGCGAGTGCTACGCCTACCTGGCCAAGTACTACGACGCGGTGATAGTAGAGGGAGCGGGAGGGCTTATGGTTCCCCTGGGACCTTCTTACCTAATAGCCGATCTGGCCCGGGATTTGGGACTCCCCCTCTTAGTAGTAGCCCGCTCGGGACTGGGAACCATCAACCACACGCTGCTTACTCTAGCCACCGCCCTGCAAGCGGGCCTCAGCGTAGCAGGAGTGGTCATCAACCGCTACCCCCGCACTAACCCCGACCCGGTAGCCAAGGACAACCCTCGGACTATTGCCAGCTTTAGTGGCCTGCCGGTGCTGGCCCTGGTTCCTGAGATAGAAGGGCTCGACCTTTCATCCACAGACCAGAAGCTACTGGAGGAGGTGGCCGCCGAGGTCACCCGCCAGCACCCGGAACTCCTGGAGCGCTTACGACTTTTTGGTAAGGGGGAAGAGAAGTAAAGTGCGCTTTAGCCCAGAAGAAATTCGCCGGCTAAAAGAGTGGGATAAGACCCTCATCTGGCATCCCTTTACCCAGATGAAAGAGTACGAAAAGGAAGATGCGCCCATCATAGTAGTAGGAGAGGGCTGCTATTTAATCGACATCGAGGGACGCCGCTACCTGGACGGGGTGAGCTCCTTGTGGGTAACCGTGCACGGCCACCGGGTACCCGCTTTAGACCAGGCCATAAGGGAGCAGCTGGAGCGCATCGCCCACTCCACCCTGCTGGGAATAGGCAACGTCCCTTCCATCTTGCTGGCGGCCAAGCTACTAGAAATAGTTCCTAAGGGACTAAGCCACGTCTTTTACTCTGATAACGGTTCCACCGGCGTGGAAATCGCCCTGAAGATCTCCTTCCAGTACTGGCAGAACAAAGGCGTGAAGGAGAAGAAGCACTTCCTCTCGTTTTACAACGCCTACCACGGGGACACTCTGGGAGCGGTGGGAGTAGGAGGAATAGAGCTTTTCCACCACATTTACGGTCCTCTAGTGGTTCCGGCAATTAAAGTCCCCAGCGCCTACTGCTACCGCTGCCCTTACGGGCACGAGGATTCCGGCTCTTGCTCCCGCGACTGCTTCCGGGCCGTGGAAGAAGTAGTAAAGGAAAACCACCGGGAGCTGGCAGCGGTAATCATCGAGCCGGCCATCCAGGCTGCCGCCGGCATGATCCCTTGGCCCCCCGGCTTCCTGCGGCACCTCCGAGAAATCTGCAACCGCTACTCCCTCCTCCTCATCGCAGATGAGGTGGCCACCGGCTTTGGGCGTACAGGAAAGATGTTCGCCTGCGAGCACGAAGGGGTAGTCCCCGACCTCATGGTGCTGGCCAAGGGAATAACGGGAGGCTACCTCCCCTTAGCAGCCACGCTGGTAACCGAAGAAATTTACCAGGCTTTTTACGCCGACTATGCGGAAAACAAGACCTTCTATCACGGGCATACCTACACCGGAAATCCTCTCGCCTGTGCGGTGGCCCTAGCCAACCTCCGCCTGTTCGAAGAGAACCGGGTATTGGAAAGGCTCGCCCCCAAAATAGAGCTACTAGCTTCTCTGCTGGCGGAGATCCGAGAAGAAGAGCACGTGGGAGACGTAAGACAGGTGGGCTTCATGGTGGGCATAGAGCTGGTGAAGGACAAGAAGACCAAGGAGCCTTATCCTTGGGCTCAGCGCATGGGACACCGGGTAATCCTCAAGGCTAGAGAAAAAGGGGTGATTATCCGCCCTCTAGGGAACGTAGTGGTACTCATGCCCCCGCTAGCCATAACGGAAGAAGAACTGGTAAGACTCTGCCGGGTGGTAAAGGAAAGCATCCGGGAGGTCACTTCCCGGTGCGAGTAGCAGAAGTTACTGAAACCACCTTCGCCGGCGCTCCCGCTTACTGGGTAATTCCCCCGTGGGAGGAAGGGATAAGGGAGTGGTCCTGCACGGCTATGGGAGTCACAAAGAAGAAGTACTGGGCCTGGGACTTGCGCTGGCAAAGGCGGGAATAAAAGCCCTCGTCCCCGACCTGCCGGGCCACGGAAAAAACCTGACGCCTTTGACCGGAGAAAGCCTCCCGGCCTTCGGCCGAGCTCTTAAAGAGGAGGGTTTTACCTGGGCAGTGGGGCACAGTTTGGGAGGAAGATTGGCCCTCTGCTTGGACGCCCATCATTTTTTCCTGCTCTCGGTACCGCTTAAAGCCTCCTTTTCCGGATCCCGGACCCAGATGCTCCGGGTGCTGCGCGCCCGCTGGGTCCGGGAGGAGAAGCCTCTAGAGGGCCTGAGCTCGGCCCTGAACTCCCTCCCCTTACATTGGCCGCCGGAAGGAATGTTGCTCCTGGCAGCCCGCGACCTAGCCACCTGCCGGGAAGCTGCCGAACTTGCCCGCCGCCGGGGATGGCAGGTGGAAGTGGTAAAAGGGACCGATCATCTGAACCTTCCCCAAGCACCAGCAACCTACGCCCTTCTGGAAACTTTCATCCGGGAAAGAAGGGAGAGAAGATGAACGCCCCTGCCCTCTTTCAGCAGTGGGCTTCCCTCTACGCCTCTCCTCTCAATGAGCACTTCTACCGCCAAATTGCCGCCGCCCTCCTGGAGAAAGTAGAGGGCAAGCCTGGCCGCATCCTGGAATTAGGTGCCGGTACCGGTACCGCCACCGCTCTTTTACGCTCTTCTTATCCGGAAGCTTGGCTCACCGTGACCGAACCGGCGATCGATATGCTCCGCTACAACCGCGCCCGTGCCTTTCCCCGCACCCGCTACCTCCTCCTGCCGGCCGAAAAAGTGGGAACTCTGGGAGAAAAGTTCGACTTCGTCTTTGGAAATGTCTGCTATCACTGGTTTCCTCCGGGAACCCTGGCGGTAGTAAAAAGCTGCCTAGCACCCGGCGGAAAGGTGGCCTTTTCCATACCCGTAAGCGGCCAGGAGAGAGCAGAAGGAAACCGGCTTCTGCTACAGGTCGGCCGGGAAGTGGGAACTGGGAAAAGACCAGGAAGACAGATGAAACCTGCTCGGCTCTACCGGGAGTTCTCTGCCTACTTCCCTTATCTTTCCATGACTCCCTTCATGCTGGAAGAGAGCCATCCTCCCGCTCTTTTGACCCTGCTTTTGCGCATTCGCGGTAGCTTTTACTTCCTCTTCGGCGACCGCGCCGCCCTGGCCGAAACCAGGTTTTTCCACCTGGCCTCCCGTTACGAACGCCTCCCCTTCGTCTGGAATCTGGCTCTGGTGGTGGCCGGAATATGAAAGAGCTTGTGCGCCTGCAAAGCCTGGCCGAGCGGGTGCTGGCCGGAGAAAACATAGGTAGTAAAGAAGCAGAAGAACTATTTTCCCTGCCTCCGGAATACACCCCTTTGCTCCTGGGCTTTGCCCACCTCATAAAGCTTAAGTTCCGGAGGAATAAGGTAAGCCTCTGCGCCATTGTCAACGCCCGCTCGGGCAGGTGCCCGGAAGACTGCCGCTTCTGCGCCCAGTCAGTTCACTATAAGACCAGAGCTCCTTCCTACCCCCTCTTGCCAGAAGAGGAGGTGCTGGAGAAAGCACGGTTGGTTTACCGGGCCGGAATCCGGCGTTTTAGTCTCGTCACCAGCGGTCCTCGCCCGGGTAAAGACTTCGAGCGGCTTTGCCGCCTGATACGCCTCTTAAAAAAGGAGCTCCCAGGGCTCAAAGTTTGCGCTTCCCTGGGAGCCTTGAATCGGAAAGAGGCCCTGGAACTAAAGGAGGCGGGGCTGGATCGCTACCACCACAACCTGGAAACATCTCCCAGCTTTTTCCCCCGCATTTGCACCACCCACCGTTTCGAGGATCGGGTGGCTACCTGCTGGACAGCCGCAGAGGCCGGCCTAGAACTTTGCAGCGGGGGGATAATAGGTCTAGGGGAAAGCCCCGCCCAGCGCTGGGAACTGGCCCTGGCCCTAAGGGAGCTCCCCGTGGTCTCGGTGCCGGTAAACATCCTGCACCCTATCTCCGGCACGCCGCTGGAGAACCAGCCTCCGCTCCCTCCGGAGGAGATCCTGCGCTCCCTGGCTATTTTCCGCTTCCTCCTGCCCCACGTGGCCCTGCGGTACGCCGGGGGCAGGGAGTTTAATCTCAGGGATGCGCAGAGTCTGGGACTCTGGGGAGGGGTGGACGGCATGATCACGGGGAGCTACCTCACCACCCCAGGCCAGGGGATAGAGCGGGATCTAAAGCTTCTGGCCGACCTGGGCATGGAACCCGGTTTCTAAGTCGCCGCGCCGGCGATTTCTAACGAGAGAGGAGCAAGATCAATCACCCTGGCCCCCAACTCTCGATCTAAAGCGAACAGAGCTTGGGGGTAATTCTGGACCAAGCGCAGCTTCTCCACAACAGCAGTGAAAGAGGCCTCCTCCTCCACCTGTTCGGTTACGAACCATTGCAAGAAAATCTGGGAAGCATGATCTTTCTCCTCTACGGCCAGGTTCATGAGCTCGTTGATGCGGCGGGTAACCTCTTGCTCGTGCTTAAGGGCTTCCTCGAATACCTCCAGAGGCGAATCCCAGCCTGAAGGAGGAGCAGGGATCTCTCGCAAAACCGTCATTCTACCCCGATCATGGACAAAATTGTAGAACTTGAAAGCGTGGACCATCTCTTCTACACTCTGAGACTTCATCCAACGGGCCATCCCTTCCATAGGCCTGGCCTCAAAAAAGGCCGCCATGGAAAGGTAAAGGTAAGCCGAGTAAAACTCCCATTTGATTTGCTCGGTTATAGCATCGAACATGCGCTCGGAAAGAGTCATTTTTCACCCTCCTGACCAGCGTTTACAGGCTGCGCTTTAAAAGATCTAGGTGCTCGCAACTCAGGGGAACCGCGGCCAATGTCTCCAACCCAGCTTCTTCCTGGCCGCTGATTCGCACGCGGTGAAAGAGGAAAAGCCCTCGCTCCAGGTCAAAAGTGAAGGTGCCCAGATTTTTGCCCGATAAATACTCGGCCAGTCGTGGAGACTCCTTTAAAGCTTTGGTCACAAAACCCGGTGCCCAGATGCGGACGTGGAAAAACAGGTCAAAGGGCGAATTAGCCTCGGCCGCCGCCTCCAAAAAGGCGCGCGTCAAAGGATAATTGACCTCCGGTCCAACTTCACCGCCGTAGGTAACCATCACCAGGTCGGTTCCCTTAAGCTTAGCCACTGCCTCCTTGGTTTCTTCGGGTTTTTCGGTCACCACCGTCACCACGCGAGCCAAGCCCCCTAAGCGGGTGAGGAAGGCGGCTCCTACCGCGCCAGTGAGGCTAGCGCAAATATAGGTTTTGTTGGTCACTAACCCTAGACTTCCGCGCAAGCGGTAAAGACGGACCAGCGCTTCCCCCACTACTCGCCCAGTCAAAGCCCGCAAGGTAAACTGTTCCTCTAAACTCAGCTTAGACACCTTCAAACCCCCTTTTCCTGTAATTGGAAGACACTTAACTTGCATTATAAATTAAAACCCTTATAAAAACAAGTTCAAAATCAATCTAGTGTGCGTCAAGAGTTAGTAGGTGAACTCGGAGAGGAAATTTCCTGGAATTTGAGACCACGCCGCCTCAATCCCGCCTCGACCAGGCTCAAGCTAGCTCAAAGCTAGGCCGGCTCAACTCCCGCAGCACATACTTCACCCATGGAGCTCCGGCAGAGGGCCCTTTCAGTGCCGGCAACCCTGCTCTAAGCCAACTCCTCGCTTCCTCTACCTTCCGCTTCACCTCCACCTGCACCGCCTGGGCCAGATGCTCCTGCCCGGCCAGCCTTAACTCCCACCGAGAAGTGTACTTCTCTAGCTCCCCGTTGGACCGCGCCGACAAAACCCGCGCCATCCTGTCTGCTCCTGCCTCCGTCCAGCTCGCTCCTATCCTCTTCATCCGCCACCCTGCCCCGTGCCACACTTGCCCCTCTATGGTCCCCAACCGCTCAGTACCAGGAGAAGTAATTATCCCAGACCAGTTCTCTTTCAAATAGCGCCAAAGCCCCTCTATCCTCTTCTTCCTGACTCCCCGAACTCCCCTCACTGCTTTGTTCAGAACCTCTTCCACCCTCTCCCACTCCCTCGAAGCTATGGCCTGCTTGGCTTCGTTGTAAGTCTCCTCGTCGTGCCAAAATGCCTCTACGAGCCGCCGGTTCAAATGGTAAGGATCCAAAACGTGCACTGCCCCGGGGAAGTAATCTACCCCCTGCTTGGCCCACTCCGCCCCGTCGCTCCCAAGGTATATTTCCTTCACCTGGCCCATGTCCCACCGGCTCGCTACCCCAGAGTAAACTTCCTCCCACATCCTCTCCCCTTCGCCTACACCGCTCATTACCAGCTTGTCCTTTAAAGCCTTCCGTCCACCTCCAACTTCCTCTTTGCCCGTGTAAGCCACAAAGAGTCTTACCTCTTTCCTTTTCTCTTCGCTCCTCTGGAGTCTTATCACCATCCCGTCGGCCTCTATGTAAAGCCTGGAGGTCTTCTCTTTACCTCCGGGTGTCTCTCCCTTCTCAAAAACGGCTTCTCTCCTGGACTCTCCTTCCTGCCTGAGCGCTTCTCCTGCTTCCTGCACGGCCTGCCACACCGCCATGGGGCTGATCCCCGGAACAAGATAGCCTAGAATTTCTGCCGCTCGCCTGAAGGGCATGTCCACCCCTAGCTTCACCGCCATCTCTTTCAAGCGCGGTGTGCACCGGGATCTCTCCGACCAGCCCAAGGCCTGGTCAAGAAGAAACTTGGCTTCCCCCGTTTGCTTGTTCCGGTAAAGCCGCCTCTTTACTTTGAGTTCTCCAAAGCTGGTGACTAAGGTCCTTTCCCTGAACCCCACTACTTCCCAAACTCGCTTGTCCCTCGCGTTCATGAGGTGGGTGTCTATCTCTTGCAGAACCCAGGCGAAAATTCCGAGGGACATTTCTAAAGACCGCCTCTGCACTTCCTTCTCGAGTTGGTAAAAGTCGCGGCAACCGGTGATCAATTCGCTGATTTTTTCTCCAAAAAGAAGGATCTGGTCCACCAGAGGTTGAATATTTGAAATGGTTTGCATCGGACCTCGCTCCTCCTCGCTCCTTCTTTCAGTCCATGAAAGTTGTCTGTGAGGGGCGAGGTCTCCTCCTTCATGAACCTCCTCCGTCACCTACTGAAATTGTACGCTCTCATCAATCTAATCGGTAAGTGTTTTATCTGCAACGCAAAAGGGCTGCCTCGCTTAAGCGAGGCAGCCCCCTCCAGGCGAAGAGGGAAGAAAGAGGCTAGGGAGTCAGGATATTGACCACGGTCAAACCGTGCTCCTGGCCCACCTCCAGCCGGACCCCCACCATCTCCTGCGCTACGAAGCGCAGGGGCACAAAGGTGCGGTCGCCCACAATGATGGGCGCGGTGTCCATCTTCTTGGTTACGCCATTGACCGAGTAGGCCTTCTGGTCGATGTACATCTTGATAACCTTATCCCCCTTGGTAACCGTAACCTCCCGGTTGACCGGGTTCCAATTCACCTGGCAACCCAAAGCCTCCATCAAGGCCCGCGCCGGCACCATGGTGCGGTTATTCTGGTCGATAAAGGCCGGCGGTTCGGCGAAGAAGAGCTGGCCGTTGAGCTCCAGGATCACGTTGGCCGGGTGAGGAAGTGTCACCGGCGTGGGGGGCGGGGTGGGCGCGATCGTCTCCAGGTTAACGCTGTTCTCCGGAGTTAGTTGAGGAGTTTCCACCTTCACATTGGGGTCAACCCGGTCGGTGCTGTCCCCCACCAACTCTAGATCTAACTGCACTTTGCCCGTCTTTTCGTCCACCGCCCTGGCGGTAATAGTTACATGCGAATTGGCTTGCTGGCCTTGGATAAGGGCATTGCTTGCCAGCTCCCCGCTAATCCGAAGCCCTTCGGGCAGTAGCAGGTGAAGCTTCAAAGCAGTGTTGCTCCGCGAGTCCCCTCTGGTGCCGACGCAGCTGCTGTTAATCTCCAGCCCACCCAGCGTCTTGCCCTCATCGACGAAGGTCCAGGCCGCCTTCAGCTCCTTGGTCCCGCCAGGCAGGAGCGAAGCCCGGTAGCAAAACTCCTGGAGGCGGAAGTTCTGGGCCAGCTCATGCGCGTCCGCCCGGGTGGGATAATCGCCCGCCTTCACCGCCTCGTCGATCTTCTGGACGATGTCCCTTTTGAGCTGTTCCCTCATCTTTTTCGGATCGAGATCGGACGGCATCACGGCTCTGGTAAACATCGAATTGGGCGCGGGCCCCAGACTCACAGTCGCACCAGAAGAGGAAACGAAATTGGCTACCAGCTCGGCGAAGCGTTCCTTCTCGTTCTTCACCTTTTCTACCAAGTTGCCCAGCGTCTCTTCCCAGCCGGCCTGGTCGAGTTCCAGGGTAAACTGGGTGGGCGTTACCCGGAAATACTTAGAAGGAATGGCTTCCAGGAAGAAGCGCAGAAGCTCTTTGAGCTCGGGGGGCATCTGCTGTTCGCGGTAGTAACTTATATTCTTCCATATGTCACCGAGCTCCGGGCCCTGAACGTAAAGGTAGGTAGGTAAGAGCCGCAACTCGTCTTCGGAAGGGCCGGCTTCCGGCGGAAGCATGTGCCGCAAAAGCTCCAGGAAGCTTTTGTCCAAGATCACCTTATCCCCGTCGAGGTACGCGCGCACCGGGTAAGTATGCCCCTGCAAGTTGACCCGCATGTCTATAGCCATCTTCTTTTCGGAGGCGTTAAGCTTGCTATCCAGATCGATGACCGCTCCCTGAAGCTTAAGCCCCGTCATCTCAGCCAGACTGCCCGAGAAGCGCGTGATTTTTAACTGCCCCTTGCTGGTGGACTTGTCGTAGAACTCGCCAGGATAAGGGGTCGAGAGATCCTTGAGCTGGTCAAGCAGCATCGCTTGAGGAGAAGAGGTCTGCGCCGCAGCGCCGAAAGCCAGGCTGAGGCAAAGCCACAACGAAAGGGTGATCACCAGGAATGTCCTTCTCCGCACCAATTTTCCCTCCCATGGTTACAGTTTGTTTTCATGTTAATTAAAAAACAACTAGACGGTCAAGAATGGTTTAAGGTGCAAAGTATGCCATAAAAGCGCTTGTGAAGGGCAAAGTTCCAACAAATTTCGCCCTTTCTTGGCCTTATGCACTTTATCACTAGAAGAATATTTTACCAGCCCACCAGCTGGCGCATCTCATCGTAACCCTGCCGCTCCAGTTCGGCCGCGCTGGCGAATTGGGGCCAATCCTGCTTGTTGAAGGGGAGGTAGTTCCCCAGCGGGTCCTGGTAGAAGAACTTCACCGTGGCGGGCAAAACCTCGCCCCGATCGTTGAGCTCCGCCACAACCTTGAGGAAGAGGTTGGCCTCCTCCGGCTGCTGCATATCCCGTCGAAGCTCCTGATCCCAGAAGGCGATCTTTTCCTCTACCTGGCGGATTTGTTCCGGGGTGAGTTTACTCCGGTTCTCCTCCAGAAACCTGATGCGTCCCTTCTGCACCGGCCACTCCGAGGGAGACGCTACCCCTATCCGGTAATGCACCTGGGTGGCGAAAATGGCCTCCGCCTGCTTGCCCTCACGGGCAAAGGACAGGCAGTTGATGGCCAGGTTTAAAAGCTGGTAGTGCTGGTACATCTCCTTCAGAAGGTCCGCCGCCCGTCCCTGGAGCTCCTCCAGCACCGGATCCACTTCCAGGTTGGCCACGCACCAATGCTGGTCGCAGGGCGCCACTGTAACCCACATCACCTGGGAGCCCGCAGGCCCAGTAGAAGTCATGAAGTCGAATTTAACCTCGTAGAGCCATTTCCCACCGGGCAAGGACACTTCCTTGATCACCCCATACTTTTCCACCCAGGGGCTGGAAGTGCCAGTCACCCATCCCAGGCTGGCGAAATCGGCATACTTCTGCTGCCGGAGCTCGGGAGAAAAAAGGGCGTACTGCAGCGCACCATTGCGCGTCTGCACCCCCCGGGCCCACTCCTCCACCGCCGCCCGCGGGGTGGCCGGGGCCAAAGCTTTCTCCAGGAGCTCCAGACGCCGCTCCAAATCGTTGGAAATATAGACGGTGGAAGTGCGCCCGTCCCAGTCCACCCGACACTTGAGAGCCTCCGCCACCCAACGCACCGGCACCAGCACCCGGTCGCCGGAAATGACCGGCGGGACATCGGGCTTAATCTCCTTGCCGTTCACCACCAGCTTGACGGTGTCGGCGCCCCAAACGGCCACCGCCCCCACCGCCAAGAGCGCCAGCATCACCGGCAGGAGCCACCATTTCGTTGCCTTCATCCTCGTCCCTCCCGAAGGTTAAAGATTTCCTCAGGCAAGAGTTCGCCTGCTGGGATGTCAAATCCTGCCGGTGGTAAATAAAAAGTAAAAAAATTTCGCGAGCTACATCTCCTGCAGCCGGCGGATGCGCTCTTCGATGGGCGGGTGGGTGGAAAAGAGGCCAGCCCAGAAGCTTCCTTCCCCTTCCTTGAAGGGATGCACGATGTACATGCCGGCGGTGGCGGGGGTGGCCCGCTCGACCGTAGCGTGATGCTCCTTGAGCAAGGTCAGAGCCTTGATGAGGCCCTGCGGGTTGCGGGTCAAATCCACCGCCGAGGCATCGGCCTGGAATTCTCGGTTGCGGGAAAGAGCAAATTGAGTGAGCACCGCCGCCAGGGGAGCCAGCAAAAGCAGCAATACGGCCACCACATAAAGCAGCGCATCCAAGCCGCTCCGGTCCCGGTCGCGCCGACTCTCCCGCTCTCCCCCAAAAAGCCCCCCGTAGAAAAGCAAGCGTTGCCCCAGGTCAGATAGAAGCACGATCACCCCCACCAGGGCGATGGCCAGGGTCATGAGGCGGGAATCGCCGTTACGAAGGTGAGAGAGTTCGTGCGCCGCCACCCCCTCCAGTGCTTCCCGATCCAGGAGCTGGAGGAGGCCGGTGGTGAAGGCCACCGCTCCCGCCTCCGGACGCAGGCCCACGGCGAAGGCGTTAGGGGCCGGATCGTCCACCACGTAAACTTTAGGTTTGGGCATACGGGCAGCCAGGGCCAGCTCCTCCACCACGTGGTGCAGTTCCGGGTACTCTTCCTCGGAAACTTCACGCGCTCCGGCCAGATTCAGCACCTGCCAGGATGCGGTGGCGTAAGTGAAGGGGAGGTAAAAGGCGGCGAAGATCAATCCCAAGCCCAACCCCAGGCGGGTATCTCCCATGACGTAGCCCACCGCCGCCCCCACCGAGGCTAGGAGGAGCACGAAAAAGCCCATGAGCAGATAGGTGCGGCGCTGGTTCCGCCGCAGGGCCTCGTACAAGATCATAGCCATCACCTAGACCCGCCCTAAGTGAGCTTGACCTGCGGGGCTTCCCGCTCCTCTTCGGGAATGGCGAGCTGCTCCACCCTCCGAAAGCCGAAAAGCGAAGCCAAGATATTGGCCGGGAAGACCTCCCGCCGGATGTTGTACTCCGCCACCGTCTTGTTATACAGCTGGCGAGCGTAAGCGATCTTATTCTCCGTAGTGGTGAGCTCTTCCTGCAGGCGCAGGAAAGTGGTGTTGGCCTTGAGGTCGGGGTAGGCCTCGGCCAGGGCGAAAAGGTGCCGCAGCGCTCCACCCAGCTCCTGGTTGGCCTCCATGCGCTCTTCCGGAGTTCCTTGGATCAGACGGCTCCGCATCTCGACGATCTTGGCTAGGGTCTCTTGCTCGTACTTCATGTAGCCCTTAACCGTCTCCACCAAATTGGGGATGAGATCGTGGCGGCGCTTCAGCTGCACGTCGATCTGAGCCCAGGATTCCTGGATCCAATTGCGGTAGCGCACCAACCCGTTGTAAACCAGGACGGCGTAGAGAGCCACTGCCAGGACTATGCCCAGCGCTATATACCCTAGCATTTGGCGAACGCTCCTTTCCAGAATAGTTAAAGCTAACCGCTAACGAGCATACCACAGCTTTCCTCGCCCGGCAAGCCGTCAATCGCCTTGGGGTTCCGGGATATTATCTCCTTCAAACCCGCGCTAATCCGTCCTCAGGAGCTCCCCGGCGTAGCTTCTGCCCAGGATCAGGCCCAGAACAAAATAGATAAGGGCTGTGCCCGCAGCTAAACTGGCCCAGGTGGTCCAGATGAGGCGGGCGAGATCCACATTTTCGGCGCTGAGCCACATAGCCCGGGCGGTGGGAAGCCAGTCCCAGAGGGCAAAGAAGCTATGGGCCAGAGCCAGGAGCCAGGGAAGAAGAATTAGGTTTAAGGCTTCCCGCCCCAACAATCCCTTTAACAGAGATTGAGGAGCTCCCAGGCGGCGCAAGGCAGCCACCTGGTAGAGATCCCGCTCCCGTCCCTCCCTGAGTTTAAAGTAGACCACGGTGACGCTGGCCAGGGTGAAGAGGAGGGTTAAAAGGGCCAAGGTGAAAAGGAGCCCCACGGCGTATTGATACCTGTTGGCGTAGGCGTCGGCCAGGGTATTCACCGCCACCTGGGGATAGGAGTTCTCCACATCCTTAAGGGCGGAGACCACGGCGTGGCTCTCCTGCCACCGGGGGTAGAAGAGGGCCACTACCGGGTAGGTCCAGATATGAGGTTTTCCTTGCTCCAAAAATCCGGCAAAGGTCCGGTCATCCACCACCAGGAAGGTGATAAAGGGAAAGCCCGCTCGGCTGGTGTCGGCCAGTTGGGCAGGAACTGCCGCGCTGCCCGCTATTTCCACTTCCAGGCGGGGGCGACCGGAGAGCTTGAGACTTTCCGGAGTGAGCTTGCGATAATCTTCCCCGTCTTGGACGGGAATAAAGGAGATCCGCCCTCCCTTTTTCAGCCACTCGGGCAGAGAGCTCTCAGCCCGGAGGGCGAAGGCCTCACCGGGTTTCAATTCCGGAAGTGAGGGGTAAAGCCCCCTGAGGGTGGGAAGGTACCGCTCTATGAGGTGGATAAGGCGCTGGTAATCCCGGGCCCGGATGATCTCTATCCCTTTTTCCAGCTGGCTCCTTTCCGGTTCGCCTGTCTGTTCCCAGGAAGGCAGGACGGCCTTGGCCCGGATCACCTCCAGGTTTAACCTCTCCACCGGGGAAAACCCGCCTTCCTGGAGCTCCCTCTCCACTTCCTCCGCCGCCTTCCCCAGCGGGGCCACCTCCTGAGGGGACATGGGAGTTAACTGGACCGGTATGGGGTTCTCGAAGCAGGTCCACTGCAGCAAGACAAAATGCATCCCCACCAAGAGGCTGCCGGCGGTGAGCACCGCGGCCAGGAGGAAGGCTATGACCGCGCCGGCAGCTGCGTGGCTCTTGACCCGGGCCGAAAGCCGCGCCCGCAGCAGAAGCCCCTGAGCGTTTCTCCTCCCTGCGGTGCTCCTCCACCACCAGCGAAAACCCTCGGCCAGGGTAAGGTATCCCCCTCCCAGGACCAAGCCTAAGAGAACCAGGGCCAAGGCCAGCCACAAAACCACCAAGATTCCGAGGTTGCTATCCTGCGCCTGTCGGAAGATCCAGGGATGAACGACCGCGGCCAGCACGTAAGCCAGGGCCAGGAGGGTAAACCCTTTGAGCGCTCGGGGCAGGGAAGCGGGAGTCACTTCCTCCACGCCCCGGGAAGCAGCCAGAAGCTGCTTGGGCCAGCGCTTGACCGCCCACCAGGCGGTGAGAAACCCCTCCCCCGCGAAGAGCAGGGTAAAAAAGATGCAGGTTATGACCAGGGGTTCTGCCCTGAAGATGTAGGGCAGGCGTTGCGGCATTTTGAGGATCACGCTGGCCGCCAGGAGCAATAAGGGTTCCAAAAAAATGCCCGCCAAGAGACCCGTTATCAAGGCTCCTGTGCCCAGCATCACGCTTTCCAACCACACCAGAGCCCTCCTCCCTTTAGGGGACAACCCCAGGGTGGCCAGCAGCCCTAGGCTGGGACTCTCCGACTGTAACAGGAGCCGGTGAAAGTAAAATACCGTGCCCAGGGCAAAAAGAAAAGTGAGGTTTTTCATTAGGCGGAGCAATCCCACCAGGTAGTCGCGGCCATAGATCCCCACCAGCCCTTTCATGGTCAGGCCCAGGCTCTGGAAAAGATAAAAAAGGGTGACGGAGAAAGCCGCGGTGGCCAGGTATCCCAGATAGGGCCGGGGACGGCGGTAAAACAGGCGAATCCAGAGGCGCTGCCAGGTCATACCACCGCCTCCTCCAGCGAGGCCAGGGCCTCCAGGACGCGCCGGTAAAACTCCCTCCGGTCCCCGCCACTCCTCAACTCCCCGTGTATCCGCCCATCCCGCAGGAGCAGCACCCGCTGGACGTAGCTGGCCGCCAGGGGGTCATGGGTGACCATCAGGACGGTTACCCCTTCCTCTTGGTTTAAACGGCAGAAGATGTCCATGATAACCCGGCTGGTGTGGGAATCCAGGTTGCCGGTGGGCTCATCCGCCAGCAAGAGGGAGGGTCTGTGCACCACTGCCCGGGCAATGGCCACCCGTTGCTGCTCCCCGCCGGAGAGCTCGAAAGGGAAGCTGCGCAGCTTATCGGAAAGGCCCACCGCTCGGAGGACCTGGTGAACCCGGGAGAAGGCCTCCTCCCCTGCAGGTCTTTCCAGGATCAGGGGTAAAAGCACGTTTTCCTCCACCGTGAGGGGGTCCAGGAGCTGGTAGTCTTGAAATACAAAACCCAGATGGCGGCGCCGGTAGGCGGAAAGCTGCTCCTCCCCCAGCTCCTCCAGCGGCTCTCCCCGAAACTGGATGCTTCCCCCCGTGGGGCGATCCAGCCCCGCGATGAGATTTAAGAGGGTGGTCTTGCCGCTCCCCGAGGGCCCCATAACGGCCGTGAAACTGGCTTCTCCCAGGTCGAAACTAACCCCGGCCAAGGCGGTATGAGAGGCTCCCCCTTTGCTCCGGTATATCTTCTGCAAGTCCCGCACCCTTAAAAAGGGCAATTGCAACACCTCCCCCGAAGGTCTCGCTTTCATTGTAGAGCCCGGGAAGGAGGTTTACCTTAGCTGAAGGTGACAGAGCCCACCGCCAGCCTTACAATTTTGTCACCTGGGCATCGTCTTCCAGGGCGGGGCTTAGATACTGGGGCTGGGGAAAGTTCAGGACAAACTCGGTTCCTTGACCCGGCGCAGAGAAGGCCACCTGGATCTCCGCCCCTATCCGGCGGGCACCTTCCCGGGCCAGGTAAAGCCCTATCCCCGTGGCCCCCGTCGCTTTGCGGCCCGCTGCGCCGGTGAAAAAGGGGTCGAAGATCCTCCCCAGTTCCTCTGGTAGAATACCCCAACCCTCATCCCGGAAGCGCACCTGGAACGCCCTTTCCCTCTGGGAAAAGGAGATCCAAAAACGGGCCGTTTCCTGGTGGGGTCGGCGGCCGTACTGGAGGGCGTTTTTTATTATCTGTTCCACAACCAGGTGGGCCCATTTGCGATCCCCGCACACCTGGTAATCCTTTTCTTCCCCTTCCACCTGGAAGCTTGGGTAGATGCGCCTCCACACCCAATCTTCCCGGTAGGTGTTGACCACCTCCCGGACCAGCTCCACCAGGTTAAAGCGCTGGGGCAGGAAATCTTTGGAGGAGTCTTCCAGGCGCAGGGCGTGCAGTATCTGGCCCGCCAAACTGTTAAGCCGACTGATCTCTGTGGTGAAGGCTGACCGCAAAACCTGCCAGGATTCTTTCCCTTTTCCTTCCTTAACGGCCCTGTCCATCTCGAAGAGCAAGAGGGTCAGGGTTTGCAGAGGGGTCTTCATGTGGTGGGCAGCCCTAAGGGAAAGGGTGGTGTAAAAGAGTAGTTTTTCCCGCTGCTGAGCCTGGTCACGGCGCCAGGCCCTATCCCAACGGGCGAGGGCTTCCCTTACCAGCTTTCCTTCCCAGGTGGGCGCTGGGGGCGGAGGCAGGCCCGCCCCCACCCCCTCTCCACTCCAGCGCTCCAGGGCTTGCCAGAAAGGCCACCGGACCGCCACCTCCCAGAGAAATCCCCCGGAGAAAAAGGCCAAGGCCATTGCCCCGGCGTAGAGGGCATCCCGCCCCAGGTAAGGTAAACCGTTAAGCTTGCCCGCCAGGAGAAACACCGACATGCTTCCCAGGAGGCCCGCAGAAACTAAAAGCATTAGGCGCCAGTGGTCCGCGAGGTAAAAACCCAGGTAACGAAAGGCATTTTTCCTAATCACTGTCCTTTTCCCCTCCAGGAACCAGCGCCAGGCGGTATCCTGAGCCCCGCACGGTCACCAGGGCCCGGGGCAAGCCCAGGCGTTCCAGCTTTTTTCGCAAACGCCCCACATTGACCGTCAAGGTATTGTCGTCCACAAACTGATTATCGTCCCAGGCGGCCAAGAACAGCTCCTCCCGGGAAACCACCTCTCCCTGGGCTTCTAGGAGCCTGGCCATGAGCCTGGTCTCGGTGGGGGTAAGCCAGAGCCGAACCTCTCCATAGCTGAGCTCCTGCCGCCGCATATCTAAGGTAAGCCCCCCGTAGACCCTGAGATCTTTTTCCCCCACGGCCAGCTCCCCATGAGCCCGCCGTAGAAGGGCTCCCACCTTGGCCACCAGCAACTCCGGGGTAAAGGGCTTAACCAGATAGTCGTCCCCGCCCTGCTCCAGCCCCCGGATCTGGTCCAGGGGGTCGCCCCGGCCGGAGATGAAGAGGATAGGGATGTTGGTGAAGCAGCGCAAACGGCGAACCCAGTAAAACCCGTCGTAGAAGGGGAGGTTCACATCCAGGAGCAAGAGATGGGGACGGAACCGCTTCACCACCTCTTCTAGAGAGGCCAATTCTTCTCCTTCCGCCACCCGAACCTGGTAGCCGTAGCGGCTGAGCACGCCTTCCAGAAGCCGGGCCAGGGCCTGGTCGTCCTCCACCAGCAGCAAACGGCACATAGAGGGTTAACCTCACCTCACAGGATGGATAAATCCCTTTCAGAAAAGGCCCCATCTTAAATTACCCGCACCGTGCCCCTTTTCCTCCAGCGCCTCACCCAGCCCCATAAGCCGTGAGGCAGGGCTTTAGAAGGAGGGCTCGGAACTTAAAGCAGTGTTAGGGCGATGGTAAAGCATGGAGATTTCGGCCCCGGAGCTCGAAGTTCCCTAATCGGCCGTTCCAGCTCCCCTTTCAGCGCCAACCCCATACGAAGAGAAGGAGTTCAGGCCGAATCCACGCTGGCCCGGAAGGGAGAAGAGAGCCTCAAGAGCAGCGCAGCTGCCTAGACGGCTTGGCGGGACAGATTAGACACCTACTTCGCCAGCAGCTGGCCGAGTTTTCCTACTCGATAAGTATCGAGTAAGTGGCAGGCGGAGCCCCTTCATCACCAGGCAAGCGGAACTCCAGCTGCGTGTTGGGAGTAAAAGAGTCAGCGGCGAATTCAAAATAGTATTCGCCCCAACCGTAATCCTGTAGGGGGTGGGTAGTCTCGGTCCGCCAGCCATCACAGCTCCATGCGATCTCACCCGGGCGCTCATGCTCGATCCGTAAGCGATAACTGTGGGGAACCCGCTTAACTTTGTGATTCCTCTTCCAAATGACCAGATCCACCTGGGGTGATCCCAACACATATCGGCGGTACACCGGCTCCAGACGCTCCAAAATCTGCCTGGTCTTCTCCGCTCGGTACAGCATGAGATACTCGGCGTGGGCCCAGACCAGCGGGCGAGCTGACCCGGTGGGCCTTCCCGGATAGAGATCTTTTTCCGGTATGGCCTCGGCGTCCCAGACCTGCTCGGGAATCAACCCGCATTCCCCCGCGCACCGCTCCATGAACTCCAGAAAAGGGCGGGCCGACCTCCCGGCCGCCACCTCCCAATGCCCCCTCTCCCCAGTTAAAAGCGGCCAACCCCTACCTCTCCCCACCCCTCGATAGGGTGAGCCGTCCTCCTGTTCTCCGTAGCCATCGTGGTTGTACCGGTGCCAAACGGGCCCAAACTCGGTTTCCGTCTTCAAGAGGGCGTCGTACACCTCTATACTGTTTAAAATATGGGGATCATCTGGCCTTTTCAAGCCCAGGCGCACCAGGTCTAGAAAACCGCCATCGATAATGTTGTACTTCGGGTAGAGAGACTGGAAGTCGGGCGGCAGATTTTTGATAGGAACGAAGCCCTTATTGGGATCGCCTTCGGTCTGCTCATCCCCAGGATAAACAGCGTTGATCCGCTCGTAATACTCCGGTTTTCCCGGCAGGAGCTTACCCGTAGTGGTGTACGTCCAGGCATCTACCTGGCTCCACCAATAGTCGGCCACCTCCTGGAAATAGCGCGCCCCTCGCCAGTCGCGAGCTCCCTTGGCGAAAAGGCTGGCCACAGTGAGAGCCGCTATGCAAATAGCCAGAGTGGAGGGAGAATAACCTCCGTCTTCCTCCCAGCGATCCTGGGGGGTAACCGGGCCATTCCGGGTAAGGTAGAGGGCCGCTTTCCGGATCATCCGGCCGTAGAGCTCTTCCCCCTCGCCGCTTTCGGGCCGCACCAGATGGTAAGCCAGCAGTATGGGATAAGCGGTTTCGTCCAGCTGCACCCCGCCCCAGTATGGGCGCCCGTCCAGCCAACAATTCTGGGGCCACCCTCCATCCTCTTTCTGGATGGTGCTAAGATAATTGAGAGTCTGCTCTGCACCTTCCCGGTCGCCCACCGCCAACAAGCCCAGGGCAGCCTTGCACAGATCTCGGGGCCAGACCAAATGGTAGCCACCGATATTGCTACCGAAAGCGCTCTCTCCCCAAGGGATGGAAAGAGAAGCCACAATCCCCCCGGGAAAGCTTTTGTCCATGTGGCAGCGAATAACCGCTGCGCTAATCTTAGCCTCGCGCCCTTCCATAACCGGATCTAGTTTTTCCAAATAACGATTCCAAGAGGCCACGTACTTTTGTAGCAAGCGCTCAAACCCGCGGTTAAGCGTACTTTGCGCTATGTGCATGGCCCCCTCTTCTGTGGCAGAAAAAGCCAAGGCGGCGGTGAAAGTAGATCCCGAACTCAGATCTATTTCCGCCGTTAGGGCCACGTTTCCCTCCGGAGCTTCATCGAAGCTCCATTCCATCCGCCGGTGGGCTTTCAGATCTTGCCAGCCGTCGGAAAAACCCACATAACCGCAGGAGGCCCGCAGCAACGGTGCAGAAAAAGCCAGCGCCAGGAAAGTTCGCCGTCCCCGGGCCAGCAGCATGGAGCGACCCCGGTAATTTCTAAGGTAGGCCGAGTTAGGGCAATCGCAGTTTTCCAGATGCGGGGCCAGCAAAGCGTAAAGATGAAAATCCCCCTCCTGGAGGGGAGAGAAGTCCACTCGCACTATCATGGCGTCACTTTCCGGGCTGGTGATTACAGTTTTAACCAATTGGTAGTAGCGATCCCTATCCGTGGATACGATACGGTAAGCAGGAGCGAAATGACTCTGATCCACGTATTCCACGTGGTGTTCGGCCTTCTTTTCCTCCAAAAAAAGGCCCCTTTGAGCCTCCACTACCAGGAACTGAAAATCCTTCACGTTGGCCTGATCCACCGTGGGGTAATAGATTTCGGTAACGATCCCGTCCGCCAGAGTGAACCAGACGCGAGAATGCCCCTCCAGAGCCGTTCCCACTCCCATCTTTTTGGCCGAAGACCAGTTGGGGGTGACTCCCGGCTGACCAAAGGCTTTCATGCTTCGATCCCTCCTTAACTCAAAACATCTGCTCGATCTCTTCCAAGGTTTTTCCCTTGGTTTCCGGCACCAGGTAGTAAACGAAGAGCAAAGCTGCCACTCCCATGCCGGCGTAAATAAACATGGTGTTGCCCATGCCTAACCGTTGCACCAGGGAGAGGAAGGTCAAGGAAACCAGCAGATTAGTGGCCCAGTTGGCCACGTTGCAGAAAGACATTCCCGTACCCCGCAGGCGCGAAGGGTAGATCTCGGAAATGAAAAGCCAGAAAACCGGTCCCAAACCAATGGCAAAAGAGAAGACGTAGAAAAGCAGGAGCAATACAAGTAAGGAGCCCCCCAGGTGCAGATAACCCAGATAAACGCCCAACAATAAAAGTGAGGTGACCATACCGCTTATACCCGTGAGCAAAAGCGGCCTTCTCCCCCACCTGTCCACCAGCAGGAAAGCGATGATGGTGGATAGGATATTGATGGCCCCCACCACTGCCGCCGCACCGATAGCAGCCGCCTGGCCGTAGCCGGAAAGGGAAAAAATGGTGGGGGAATAGTAGATCACGGTATTGATGCCGGTCAGCTGCTGAAAACAGGCCAGGCCCACCCCCAGGAGCAACGGCTTGCGCCAGCGAGTTCCCAGGAACTCGCGCCAGCTGAACTTCTCCTCCTTGATCGACTCCTCTATTTGCTCCAATTCCTCCTGCGCCACTTTCTTACCGTCGATCCGGTGCAGCGCAGCCAAGGCTTTCCGCAACCGCCCCCTGACCACCAACCAGCGGGGGCTTTCCGGCAAAAGCACCATGCCCACCGCCAGGACCAGAGCAGGAATTGCAGCCAGAGCGAACATGGATCTCCAGTTCGGGGAAACCAGATAGTCAACCAGGTACGAGGCGGCCACGCCCACCGTGATGGCCAGCTGATCGAGGGTGACCAGCGAGCCCCTGATGCTGGCCGGTGCCACTTCAGCAATGTACATGGGAGAGATAAGCGCTTCCACTCCGATGGCCAGGCCCACCACGAAGCGCATCGCCATGAACTGCACAGCGTTCTGCGCCAGGGAGGTCAGAAAAGCAAAGGTGAGAAAGATAACGGCAGTCAAAATCATCATCAGCCGGCGGCCGAAAAGATCGGCTAACCTGCCTCCCAGAGCCGCACCCAGAACCGCTCCGGCTAGAACGGAGCTCACCGCGATTTCTTGCTGGACATAGCTCATCTGGAATTCTTGCTTGACGAAAAGGAGAGCTCCCGAAATGACCCCGGTATCGTACCCGAATAAAAAGCCACCGATAGCGGCCACCGCCGCCACCACATAAGCAAAGGGACGCAATGGCCTCCGGCTGGCGTGATTTAAAATAGCTTCCCGGGAAGAAGGTATGCCGGAAAGCAAACCGGGAGGGCTAGTGGCCGGGGAGTTAGGGTAATTGCCTCCGCCGTAGCGACCCATTTTCCTGAGTTTACCCCCTCTGGGTCTAACTTCATAATTATTCTACCACCGCCACCTTAAAAATCCCATTAAGTTGATACAAAGATTAAGAGCAAAGCTCAGCGTCATCGGAATATAAGGGGCGAGACGTAACGCCTCGCCCTAGACAAGCAGTCCATAAGAACCGATCACTAAGGTCTCCAGATCTCCCACACTTTCCCCACCAGTTGCGGACCGGGCTTGAGCGTGGGCTTACCCGGCTGCCAGCCCGAAGGCGTGACCTCACCGGTAGCCCGCACATGCTGAAAAGCCTTGATCTGCCGAATAAGTTCCTCCGGGTTGCGCCCCACCTCGGGAGTCAAAACCTCCATGGCCCGGACGACAAAGTCGGGATCAATGATAAAGCGCCCCCGGATGTCTACCCCGGCCGCCTCATCGTAAACGCCGTAAACTTTACCAATTTTACCCCCGGCATCTTCCAGCATAGGGAAGGGCACCCCTCCCTCCACCATCCGGGTGAGCTCCTGTTCCTGCCACACCTTATGCACAAAGCGACTATCGGTGCTGGCAGCCAGCACTTCTACCCCCAGATGCTTCAGTTCCTGATAATGCACGGCAACTGCCGTCAACTCCGTTGGTCAAACGAAGGTGAAGTCACCCGGATAAAAGCAAAGCACTATCCACTTACCGCGGTAATCGGAAAGCTTTAGGGTTTTAAAACCCTCGTCTTTAATATAAGCATTGGCTTCGAAATCGACGGCCTCCTGCCCTACACGCGCTAGCAATACAGATCCCTCCTCAGCCTTGACTAAATTTTTCACTCCGGAAACCGCCGGATCTGCGGGCGCAATGGGTCCCCGAGCCGGCTTAACGCAACCATCAATTTCGCCCAATCTTCACCCTCCCAGATAATCTTAACTTAAGCAGAAGCTGTAAGCCCACAATACTTATTATTCTATAGACATTTTGACTTACCTGCTAAACTAAATCAATTTGCTACATAAATTTTGATAATAAAAGTCATAAGTTAATCTTATGAACACGGAGTGCAGCGAAGAAAAGAAAAGTATTAAAGTCGAATTGACGCGTAAAAGGCAATGGAAAGCAGAACCACCGCACCAATAGCCGGCCAAAACCAGGCGAAGCCCAGGTTATGGATAAGTAAAGCAGATAGGAGCGGCCCGACCATGCCACTGGACTGCCACACCATATTGGCGATACCGGTTACCGCGCCCACATTTTCTTTGCCGATCCGCACCAGAATATTATTGTTGCCAGGCGTGATGATAAAACGCGTAAAACCCATAACCAAAGCCAGCACTAAAAGCCATACCCAGTGAAAAACCCAGGCAAAAGCAGCGGTAATAAGGCCGTAAAGGAGCAAGGACAATACCACCGTGCGCTTCAAGCCCACTTTGTCGATTATCGGCCCGGAAATAGAAGAGGAGAATAGTCCTACCACCGCCATGGCGGAGAATATATATCCCGCTAGAACATGGTTAATGCCTATTGACACAAAGTATTTATACGCGTACAGCGTTATTGACCAGTAAGAGAGAAAAAAGAGGAATCCCCCCAGCGAGACCAGCAGCACTTCCCGATCTTTAAGCAGACCCCAATTGATCTTTTTTCCCGGACCGCTTTCCGTACCCAAAGGGAAGCTGAGAACGGCGAAAAGCAGGCAGAGCAAGCCGGGCAAAAGGTATCCCCACCGCCAACCTAAATGCAAAGCTATCGGAGGGAGAAAAAAGCCCGAAGCCACGATTGCTAGAGGCCAAGCTACGCTATAATAACCGATGTACAGGGAGCGGTTGACACGGTAATAATTGTCGATCAGCTTAAGCGAGGCCGGATACACCCATCCCGCTGCCACTCCCATTAGCAGGCTGGCCAAGTATTCGTGATACACGCTGGTCGCCCCTCCGGAAATAAAAGTGGACAGGGCCAGCAACAGCATGGCCCCGCTTATTATTTTGCCACCCGAGCAGCGATCGGAGAAAAAACCCGCCGGCACCTGCATAGTCACATAACCTAAAAAGTATAAAGCAAACACGTGAGCATCCTGAGTTACAGTGGGATGGAAGGGCATATAAACAGAAAGAATACTCCAGGTGAGACGGGTGTAATAGCTTAGAAAAAAAGTAGTGCTGGCTATCAACAGGGGAAAAAGAGAAACCCTATCCTTTTCCCGCCCCGATTCCCCCAACTAACTGTTCCCTCCCTTTATGCTACAGAAATTGTAACGATTCGCCAATGATCATATTTACACTTGTAATTCTTATCAAAGCATACCGCGCAGCCTTCCCAGTCAGCAAGATGGGAGAAAAGCCCAAGGCTAAAGCGGTCAGGACATCGGACCGAAAAAACTCTTGGTAACAGGGGCTACAATAGTTCACCGATGGAGGTAAAGCGTTGTTACCATCGATAGACTTGGCCCGCCTACTGAGCAATTTATCACTGGCCCTGGATTTCTCACAGCGAGGTTTGCTGCGCCACCACCAGCGAGTCACTTTGATATCTCTGCGACTGGCCACAGCGATAGGAATGCCAGCGTCACAGCGCCTGCAACTATTCCAGGCAGCGATTACCCACGATATCGGAGCGATTTCCTGGGAAGAGAAAAGCGCGCTGGAAATCTTCGATCTGCACAATTCCTGGCGCCATTGCCAGCGAGGACACCGGCTTATCACCGAAGCGGGCTTCCCCTCCTCAGTGGCCGAGCTCGTCCTTTACCACCACGACCATTGGCTAGGGAACAATCCCTCCGGTAAGCAAGGAGAGGAGATCCCTCTGGGGTCCCGTATCATTCACTTGGCCGACCGAGTGGAGGTGCTTCTCAGCGACCACGAGCACATACTGCATCAGAGTCAGTCCGTCGTTGACAGTATTGGAGCGCTGTCGGGAAAGGTTTTCGACCCCCAGCTGGTGGAAACTTTCAGAGCCGTGGCCCGCTGCGAGAGTTTTTGGCTGGACCTAGCCTCTCCCTTCCTGCCCGAGATCTTGCTACAGCTGGCCAGCGATCTGAAGACTAAGATCGAGATCCCCCAGGTGATACCGGTAGCCCGGCTCTTCGCTCTAGCAGTAGATACCCGCAGCCCCTTTACCTTCTACCATTCCCAGAGGGTGGCCGTCACCGCCCGCCTTCTATCCCGGCAACTGGGCATGAGCTCCGAAGAAAGCTTGCTAATGGAAGCAGCCGGACTGTTGCATGATTTAGGCAAACTTGCTGTACCCGGAGATATACTGGAAAAACCAGGACCCCTGACCAGGGAAGAGTTGGACTGGATCAAAGCTCACCCTTACTACACTTATTGGTTGCTGCAGCCCCTGGAAGAGCAGTTGCCCTTGGTGCGCTGGGCGGCACACCACCACGAACGGCTCAACGGGCAAGGCTACCCTTTTCGCCGCTCAGCGGAGGAACTCTGCCTCGGCTCTCGGATTATGGCTGTAAGCGACGTCTTCACCGCCTTGCGCGAGAACCGACCTTACCGGGCCGCCTTTTCTTGGGAAGAGGCCCTCAAAACGCTTCGCGAACAAGCGCGCCAAGGTCAACTGGACCCCACCGTGACTGAAGCCCTAATGGATAGCCGGCGAGAACTCGAGGAACTATGGTTAGCGGTGGAGAACAGCAGGCAAAAGCAATGAGGGGATGAAGAGAAGAAGCTGTCCCGGGTTAACTTTGGGGACAGCCTCTTCCTTCCCTACGCGACAGGGAATTTACTCCTGGTTACCTCCTCCCACCCTTGGAAGGGCCTTCCCCTTTCACCGAAGGAAGCTTGCACCGGTGCCTTGACACCTGCGCAGAGGCCCTCTTCACAGAGCCGCCTTTCATCTCCTAAAAGGAGTGGGCTTTACCGGCGGCCTCTAGTAACCCATGGCAGAAAGGACCTGGCCGGTAACCCCGTTAACCACCACCACGTAGCCTGTGGGAGTCCCGGTGGGACCCGGAGTCGTCCTCGGCTCCGAAATTACGTGCCAGCGGAAGATCCAATGCCCCTCCTGGTCAGGCCAAATATCGGCCCTTACCTCTTTTATCCCCAGCTGCTTAAGCCCGTCCGCCTCCGGACCCAAGGAGGCAATATACTGCCGAGCGATGGCCGCGGCTTGCTCCCGGCTCACCTTGGGATCAGTGGGAAGACTCGCCTTGCTAACGTAGCCGGAGGAATACTCCACAACCTTCCCCGTGCCCGCGTCCACTTTAGCTCCCACAAAAATGGGGTAAGTCACCTCGCCCTGCACCAGACACCAGAGGAATTGATAGTTATCGCCCGACGAACTCTGGTTCAGCCGGTGCACCACCAACTGCATCTCCCCTAGCTCCGGATGGAGATAATAACGGTGGGCGAAATCGTAAGCTACGGTGCGAGCCTGCTCTTCGTTCAATTTAACCTCACTCGATCCTGTCTCCTTAAGATACATCCCCACTAGCTCGCCATCGTCTTTTACGTAAAAAGCCCCTTTGTCGGTCTCGTACTCATGGCAACATCCAAAGGGGGTGTCGATGGTACGCACCAGGGTAATCTTGACCCGGGGACCAACCAGACTCCGCACCACTTTTTCTGCCCGCGCTCCGGTATTTTCCGGCGTCAAAAGATGGTCGTAGTAGACTAACCCCAGGGCTAAAGCCAGCGCTACCGCTACCACGGTGGCCACAGCAGCCAATTGGTGTTTTAATTCTCTAGAAGCCGATGCGCGAAAGGGCACAACTTCAGCAGGTGACGGAGAAGGTTCATGAAGGAAGAGACCTCGCTCATCACGTAGAACTTTCATGACCTGAAAGGAGGAACGAGGTCCATAGTTTAAACCCGCAATCAGGATCGTTAGTGACCCGGGTATAAAAAGTAGGCTAAGCTTGGTGTAAGTGAAAATCCCCAAAAGTGTACACACCGAAGCTAAGATCCCCGAAATTGCTATAACCTTTGGATACCGGTACAATGCCCCGATAGCCGCTAGGAGAAAAAGAAAGGTGTACACAGCAATATATCCTATGTCAAACCAATAGAAGCCGTGAAAGCGAAAGGAAACGTACGCCGCGTAGCAACAAGCTACCAGCCCCAGAGCGCTACCGATGAGTCCTGCTTTCCATTTCATAAAGCCACCCTTCCTAAATTACCGTAATCCCCAAATCCTTGCTCTCCACTATTTCCCCTCTGCCAACCCTAACTGGCTATCAGAATAGCCGCGAAATCTATCGTCCTGCCTTAACCCAGACTAGCTCTAAAGTAACACACAGCCCCCAAAAACGCAAAGGGGATTTTTTCTAGATCGTGTCAACCTACTGTAGGAGTCTCGAGCCCCACTGTCCCCGGACCAGGACGAACTACCAAAGAAGATCGATGTTCCGGCTCAAAGCTTTGAGGGCTCTGGTTAATGACGTTACCGGACCCCGTAGAGCGGGAAGATTATCGAACACCTCACCCGATATTTTCCTTAGCCTCTGCCTCTCTTCCTCGACAGCTGCCTTATCGATCTCTAAAGCCTTTAAGCCCTCCTTCCGTCGGGCTACATATTGCTCCCGCAAGGAAACACCATTCGCCTTCGCCACCCGCAACCGGGCCATCCGGTCTACCCCACGAGCACTCCAGGCCATCGGTCGGGATGATAACCGTGCCGAGAAGAGATGACTTACGTGCGCCTCCGCACTTACCCCCAACTCCGCCCCGGGATAAAGCCGGTAGGCCATTATCCCCTCCCAGTTCCGCCGGATGTAACGTCGGCAATCCCGTACCGCTTCCTTCCGCGCAGGACTCGCCGCAGCTTTGCCCGCCCGCCGCAAAATCGCCTGTACCTTTACCTCATCACCCTCCCATAAGGCCGCCCAAATCTCTCTATAACCATCACTATCACGCCCCAAAGCAGCCACCAGGTACTTGTCCAGGTGAAAAAGATCTAAGACAAAGACGCTCCTCGGTAGAAACTCCAGCCCTTTCTTTATCCACCTGTCTCCGTCACCGCAGAGGTAAATCCGCTCCACAGAAGATAATTCGTACTGCTCCTCGATGTAGCTCAACACCTCGAACCACAGCTCATCCGTATCTGAGTAAAGCCCTCCCAAGTAATAAGGCCGCTTGAGTCTGTATCTGTCTTTCCCCACCTTCTCTTTCCCCTCGTGGATGTAAACCAGCCGGGGTAAGTACTTCTTCCCGTCCTGACCTGCTACGTGGTCTTCATCCGCCTCCACATAAAGAACCTTCCCCCGGCGCTTCTCCCCAGGCGGCTCGGGCAGTTCTTCCAGTGTAAAGTTGTGAATCACCTTCTTCACCGCTTCGCCGCTTAGCACAACCTCCCGATTGCCTCTCCCTACCCTCTCGCCACTCTTCCGGTAGGAAAGATCTACCGCTTCTTCTAAGGCTTGTGCTTTAACCAGAGGATCAACCCGTGCGTGCGGCCCGTAACCTACCAACCGATCTATCAGGTGCACCCGCTCCCCAGTCTCTTTGTGCCGGTAATAGGTTCGCTTATAGTTGACCAGACCGAAAAGGGTAAGTACTTCTTTGGGATCGTTTCGCCGCTCTACCCGCCAGCCGGGCCGCTTTTCCCGGTGCTCCCGAAGATAGGCGTCTTTCGCCTCTAAAACTTCCCTCAAAACCTCCTGTCCCAGGTTATTAAGCTCCTGCCAGAGCTTCTCCTCGAAGCTTAAAAAGTCGGTCCCTTCCTCCAGAACCTTCAACGTTAGCTCCGCGAGAGCGTACAATTTCAGTAGGTGACGGAGGAGGTTCATGAAGGAGGAGACCTCGCCCCTCACAGACAACTTTCATGGACTGAAAGAAGGAGCGAGGAGGAGCGAGGTCCGATGCAAACCATTTCAAATATTCAACCTCTGGTGGACCAGATCCTTCTTTTTGGAGAAAAAATCAGCGAATTGATCACCGGTTGCCGCGACTTTTACCAACTCGAGAAGGAAGTGCAGAGGCGGTCTTTAGAAATGTCCCTCGGAATTTTCGCCTGGGTTCTGCAAGAGATAGACACCCACCTCATGAACGCGAGGGACAAGCGAGTTTGGGAAGTAGTGGGGTTCAGGGAAAGGACCTTAGTCACCAGCTTTGGAGAACTCAAAGTAAAGAGGCGGCTTTACCGGAACAAGCAAACGGGGGAAGCCAAGTTTCTTCTTGACCAGGCCTTGGGCTGGTCGGAGAGATCCCGGTGCACACCGCGCTTGAAAGAGATGGCGGTGAAGCTAGGGGTGGACATGCCCTTCAGGCGAGCGGCAGAAATTCTAGGCTATCTTGTTCCGGGGATCAGCCCCATGGCGGTGTGGCAGGCCGTGCAGGAAGCAGGAGAAGCGCTCAGGCAGGAAGGAGAGTCCAGGAGAGAAGCCGTTTTTGAGAAGGGAGAGACACCCGGAGGTAAAGAGAAGACCTCCAGGCTTTACATAGAGGCCGACGGGATGGTGATAAGACTCCAGAGGAGCGAAGAGAAAAGGAAAGAGGTAAGACTCTTTGTGGCTTACACGGGCAAAGAGGAAGTTGGAGGTGGACGGAAGGCTTTAAAGGACAAGCTGGTAATGAGCGGTGTAGGCGAAGGGGAGAGGATGTGGGAGGAAGTTTACTCTGGGGTAGCGAGCCGGTGGGACATGGGCCAGGTGAAGGAAATATACCTTGGGAGCGACGGGGCGGAGTGGGCCAAGCAGGGGGTAGATTACTTCCCCGGGGCAGTGCACGTTTTGGATCCTTACCATTTGAACCGGCGGCTCGTAGAGGCATTTTGGCACGACGAGGAGACTTACAACGAAGCCAAGCAGGCCATAGCTTCGAGGGAGTGGGAGAGGGTGGAAGAGGTTCTGAACAAAGCAGTGAGGGGAGTTCGGGGAGTCAGGAAGAAGAGGATAGAGGGGCTTTGGCGCTATTTGAAAGAGAACTGGTCTGGGATAATTACTTCTCCTGGTACTGAGCGGTTGGGGACCATAGAGGGGCAAGTGTGGCACGGGGCAGGGTGGCGGATGAAGAGGATAGGAGCGAGCTGGACGGAGGCAGGAGCAGACAGGATGGCGCGGGTTTTGTCGGCGCGGTCCAACGGGGAGCTAGAGAAGTACACTTCTCGGTGGGAGTTAAGGCTGGCCGGGCAGGAGCATCTGGCCCAGGCGGTGCAGGTGGAGGTGAAGCGGAAGGTAGAGGAAGCGAGGAGTTGGCTTAGAGCAGGGTTGCCGGCACTGAAAGGGCCCTCTGCCGGAGCTCCATGGGTGAAGTATGTGCTGCGGGAGTTGAGCCGGCCTAGCTTTGAGCTAGCTTGAGCCTGGTCGAGGCGGGATTGAGGCGGCGTGGTCTCAAATTCCAGGAAATTTCCTCTCCGAGTTCACCTACTAACTCTTGACGCACACTAGCTCCGCTACCCTCTGGAACTTCTCCCAAATCTGCTTTATAATCTGCATAGAGACCTCACCCTCCTGAGTGGTTGTTTAAGCAACTACTCGTCCGTTGCAAGGACGGTGAGGTCTCTCTTCTTTCTCCCCTTCCTTAGCTCCTGCAAAATTCCTACAGTAACTTTACACTAACTTTTTCTAGACAAGCATCAGGGGCTAGATAGATGGGGTTTTCGCGCAGGCGTTGACCAACCCGAGTTTCCAGAAGCACCCAGAGCAGCAAGATAGAATTCCCGAAAAGAGCTGGGGCCTCTCGGGAAGGCAGAACCCACGAACCCGAGAGCTCGCTATGTCTGGGCAGAATTGCTAGAAAGCCAATCCCTTCAGGGGCCGACGGCGCTCACTCGGAAGAGGGGGCCCCGCATATAGATATTGGGGTCGCGGGATATGGTTCCCTCCAGGATCACTTCTCGGCCTAAATATTTTTCCAACTCCTGGGCCACCTGAGGGTTGGCCGGCAGGATCACGTAGCGACCTTCCCGGGTTTCGAGTTCCAGATGGCGCCCCTCGATGAAGCTTTCCACCAGCCTGCCGCTCAAGCGCACCTTATTCCCCTCTTTCGGACTTCGGGGCACGAAAGACAAGCTCACCCAGGCCGGGCAGTGGGCACCATAAAAGCCCATGAAACCGGCGATGTACCGCAGCAGCTCCGCCAGGCTGCCGTCCTCGATCCGGATGGTCACGCGCTCGCCGGGCACGCATCTGTGAGGA
Organism: Desulfothermobacter acidiphilus; assembly: GCF_052073645.1. GTDB lineage: Bacteria > Bacillota > Desulfotomaculia > Desulfotomaculales > Ammonificaceae > Desulfothermobacter > Desulfothermobacter acidiphilus. Next base: position 1,652,321 of record NZ_CM125440.1, read on the forward strand.
CTCGCGGGCGAAGCCCCCCAGGCTCCCGGAGCTCCCAGGACCAGCAGCGCCACCAGCAAAAACCCAAGCCTCTTCAGCCTCAAGGCCACCACCTCTTTCCGATCGCGCTTACCTTAACTGTTAGCCAACGGCTTGAAAAATCCTCCCTCTAAACCCTAGCTTCCCCTGGGCAGGGAGAGCAGGTAAAGCTTGCCTCCATGCGGCCCGGTGGTAGCCACGTAAAGGTGGCCCTCAGAGCAGCCGGTGTAAATCGGCTCCTTATCCAGAGAGAGCTCGGCCAGCCGCTCTACCTCACCCTGCCGGAAAGAGAAGAGGATAAGTCGCCGCTGGTCCCCCTCGGGGTAGCAGAGGACCGGCACCAGGATGGCGCGGCGGGCGGGGTCGAACCAGGGCTGGGCGTAAGGAGCTCCAGCATAGAATTCTTGCTTCTCTAGGCCGCCCTTGGCCCGCAAGTCTTCCCCTATCCCCTGCCGCCAGCTGGAGAAAACATTCCGGCCCACGGCTACTAACTCGTCCGTGTCGGGATTGTAAGCTAAACCAAAGATGCGGTTTTCGGCCGGTACATTGAGCTTTTTCCAGGTGATCCCCCCGTCTTCCGATTCCTGCACTCCGGTCCAGGTGCCACCCATAGAGCCGCGCCACACCCATAAGCGCTTGGCGTTTCGGGGATCAAAAAGCAGACCATCAGCCCCAGCCGGGACTTGACCGGGCAGAGACTTGACCTGCCAGTGTTTCCCGCCATCTTGAGTCTCCAGATAGTCTTTGAGGGAAAGGAACTCCCCCAGATCGGCGAGATAAGCCAAGGCTTCGCTACCGGGAGTGGAAAATATGTAAGCTCTTTGCGGCTCGGTCGGATCTGTAACCACCAGCCAGGGCGGGCAGGCGAATTCACCGGCGGTGCCGGGCACGAGCTCCCAGGTCTTCCCCGCATCCCGGGTGAAATAGAGGGCGAAATTTTTCTCCCCCGGCTTCCGGGCCCAGACGAAGGGAAAAGACGAGGTAGCAAAGACGTGGTTCACCTGCTCGAAAACGCTTACCGGCTTCAGTTCCCCGCCGGGAGAGGGGCTGCGGAAAAGGGTGCAGGCGAAGCCCGCGCAACCGCCCTTAGAGCCCGGCTCGGATTCCCGAAGGGGCCGGTAAGCCAGAACCCCGGACCGGCTCACGTGAATGACGTAGGTGTTGGGTGGTAAGTCAAACTGCCCTATCGAGGCTTCCCCTCCCCGGAACCCCTCGCGCGCGCAACCTAGCCACAGCACCAATCCGCCCAGTAGTAGCAGCCAATACCACCGCCAACTCATAAACCTTTATCCCTCCTTGCAATTTTAAAACGCTGGTTTTCACCGCACCGAGGCGGCGATTTCCCCGAGCTCCTCTGGGGAGAAAGCACCCTCGAGATCGGTGAGGATGTAAAAGGCTTCTCCGAACTTCCACTCCAGCACGTTCATTGGTAGGGCCGGCACCGCTTCGCCGTCCGCCCCCACCCTGCTCCGTGGCACCCGAACCAGGTAAGCCACTTTCCCATTCACCTCGGTTTTCTGCACTTCCTCGCCCTCGGGGCGCTGCTCGCCAGCGAGCGGAGGGTAGTTAGTTATGAACAGACGGAGCTGGGGGTCCCCCGAGCGGGGACCAAAGGTCAGCATCGCGCGACCCCGGCCGGAAACCTCATCCCTAGCCCAGTCGAGCGCAAGGAGACTCCAGCCGGAGGGCAGGCGGCTGGGCAAGCGAACTGGAAAGCCCAGCTGGGCCTCCGCCTGGGCCAGACTGTCGGGGGTGGGGTTTTCCAGCCAGCGCTCCTTCTTGAGAATCTTCCCTTCCCCGCTCTCCAGGTCGTGAAGCAGATCCTCGGCGCTCTTCACCCTTTCCGGCGCTTTCCCCCGCTCCCCTCGCTTTTCCATGACCAGATAACCGATGCCCGAGTCCTCGACTCGGACATACCGGTAGGTGAAGGCCAGCATGGGGTGCATGATATGCATTTCCGCCCAGGCCCGGAACTGGGGGAAAATGCTCAGGAGCGCCCCGAACAGCAAGACGAACGCTGCCGCAGCAGCGACCAGCCCTTTTTTCCAGCGGGCCCGGCGCCGTCTCCGCAGCGCCGCCGCCACTATCTCCGCCGACCGCTCCCGCCCCAGGCGCACTTCCTCCGCCTCTCGCCGGAGCAAGCGGCGCAGCCTTTCTTCCAGCGGGTCAAAAGGATTCTGATCCATAAACGCCACCTCGCTTTTTCCCCTTTCCCGTCGGCAGCGGGTCGGTACCATTCAACTCCGCCGCCAGACGGCGGAGAGCGTGGTGCAGGCGGGATTTCACCGTGCCCTCCGGTATCCCCAGCACCTCGGCCATTTCTCTCAGAGAAAGCTCGTTGAAGTAACGAAGGACCAGCACCGCCCGCATCCGAGGGTCCAGCTTCGCTAGTGCCTGCCTTAACCGCCGCCTATCCTCTTCCATCTCCAACCCCTCTCCCACCGGATCGCTCCCGGTGGCGAGCTCCCGCATCGAAGGCAGCTCCGGTGCACCACTCCGGTTTTTTCGGGCCAGCTCCCAGCAGGTGCGAGTGAGCAGGCGGCAAAACCAGGCGGGAAAAGCCTGCGGATCGCGCAGTTCCTTGATTTTCAGATAGCACCGAATCAGAGCTTCTTGCGCGGCGTCCTCGGCCAGATCCCGGCGTCCCAGGACGAGGTAGGCAGTCTTAAAAGCTTGGTCGCCGCATTCCTCCACCAGCTCCTCGAAGGCTCCCGGTTCTCCCCGCTGGACCCGCCGCACTAAAGCAGCAATTTTCATTCCCACTTCCCCTCTCCGGGAAGGACCCCTTTTCACCATAATAAGAGGAGCAATGGAGGGAAAAGGTTCAAAAATCTCGGTACCGGAAACCCGTCCGGTTGGAGAAGAAGAAAGCTATATGGCTTCTCGCACTTCAGCGAGTGCCTAGAGCGGGCGAAGAGCGGTGGCCGGGCACGAGCTCGCCCAATCGGAGGTGCGCCCCTCTTCGCCCGGAGTCTCCAGGAAGGACGGCTGGAAAAAGGATTGGCATCGGTGGCCGAGTTATTTAGAATGCTGTTAAAATAAAGAAAAGTGAAAGGCGAGGAAGCTTTTGATGGAGGAAGCTAAAAGTCACCTTCTTCCGCCCCTTTGGGTCCTATACCTGGGGCAGGCCCTGCTGGGCGCGCTGGCCTTCGCCGCTTTCTGGTGGGTGCACACCCGCTACCACCTTCCCTGGGAAGCTCTGACGCGCGTGGGCCCGCCAGGGCAGGTGCTGGCCTTCGGGATAGGGGGAGGCGCGGGACTAATCGCCTTCGTGGCCGCGACCTACTTCCTTCTGCTCCGGCGATTGCCGGAGAGGTTCTGGTTCGACCCGGCCGTTTTAGCCTTGACGGAACTCAGCGGCTTGCACCTCTTTTTTCTCTTGCTACTTACCGCCTTAATCGAAGAGACCCTTTTCCGAGCGGCGTTGCAAAACCTACTTCTTCTGCGCCTGGGCTCGGTGCCGGTAGCAATAGGAGCGGCCGCCGCCCTCTTCACCGGCGCCCACCTCCGCTACCTGGCCCGTCCCCTCCTGGCGGGCATGGCGCTGATCCTAGGGGGAGCTCTGGGCTGGCTTTACTGGTACACTGGCAGCCTCTGGACGGCGGTCATCGCCCATTTTCTCTACGACCTGCTCGCGGTTCAACTCCTCAAGAAAGGCTGGCTGCTCCCGAAAGAGGCCGACTGATCTCTTTGCCGAGCCGTTCCGCCGGAGAAGAAAAAAAGTCGCCCCGATGAAGGCCGCTTAAAAGGCTAACCAGGTTGGCCACAGCTTCCCGCAAAACCAGCGGCGGCCGCACCAGCACGGTTTCTTTAACCCCGGCACCGCTGGCCTCCATTCCTATCGCCTCGGCCACGCGCAGGGCCCGCCACAGGTGGAAATCATGGGTGACGATGATGGCTCGCTGCCAGCCGTGCGCCCGCATGATGGACTGCGCTCCCAGCAAATTTTCCCTGGTGTTGCGGGAAGCGGTCTCGGCGTAGAGGGCCGAAGCCGGAATTCCGCGGGACAGCAAAAAATCTTTACCCGCTTCGCCCTCCGGCGTGGGATTATACTCCCCCACTCCTCCGGTGACGATGATAACCGGGGCGTAACCCTGACGATAGAGCTCGGCGGCCAGAAGCAGGCGCTCCTGGAAAGCCGGGCTGGGACCTTGGGGCCAGACCGCGGCTCCCAAGACGATAATGGCATCGGCAGGCTGGGGCTGCGCCAGACGGCCGAACCGCTCGGTGTAGCAGTAAAGCCCGGCCAACAGGGACAGAAGCAAGAGTAAAAGCAGGGCCAAGACGACAGCCACCCGGACGACCGCCACCCGGAATTTGGTAGCGTCCTTACCCAACAATTCAACCAACGCTCCTCTACACCGCGAGATCTAAGCCCGGCGACCGGGGCGCAAAAGCCAGTATTTGACCAAGTCGTTCACCACCAGGGAGAAGAACAGCGAAAGCCCCAGCACTTCCAGCAACAGCGACCAAGGCAGCGGAGCCAGCAAACCCGGTATCCCCTGGGTCAGCAGCAAGGTGACCAGCCCTATGTCTGCCACCACAATCCAGAACAGCGCCCGGCTGGGGAGCGAAGACCAGAAGTGCCCCCGCTCCCGCACCACAAACACCGTCAACAGCCCCAAGTAAAAGAGAATCGCCAGGGAGTAGGTACGAATTAGCTGATAATTTTCTCCCAAACGCTCGAATCCCAGATAAAGCAGTAGTAAAGACTCTGCCACGACCAGCAATCCCAAAACCAGCGAAGACTTGGTGATATCCTTTATATTCCAAGTATCGGGGCGAGAAGACCAGCGGGCGTTATCGGTAGCAATGGCGAGGGTAACAAAATCGATTAGAAAGAGGAGCAGCACCACGTCGAAAGTGGACACCACAAAATGCTTAGTCCAGAAAAAGGCCAACACCACGAAAAGAACTATCTGGAATGTCTTTACAATTTTATTGAAGACCCAGGTGAGGACGCGTTGGTAAATCATGCGCCCCGTCTTTACCAAATCCACTATGTTAGCCAGACCCGAGCCGGTCAACACCACGCTGGCCGCCCCTTTGGCCACATCGGTGGCGTTGCTCACGGCGATGCCCACTTCGGCCTGGCGTAGCGGAGGAGCATCGTTCACCCCATCGCCGGTCATTCCCACCACGTGCCCGCGGGATTGGAGCCCTTTCACGATATTGTACTTGTCCTCCGGATAAACTTCGGCGAAACCATCGCTTTCCTCGGCCATGGCCGCCGCCTCCTCGGGATGAGACTCCCACTTTTCCCGCAGCTCGGCCGCGTTAACGATATTGTCCCCTAACCCCACCTGCCGGGCTATCTCCCGGGCAATGGGTTGGGCGTCGCCAGTCAACATCTTAATTCTTAAGCCTAATCCTAGGAGCTCCTTAATCAAGGTCCGGGCATCGGGGTGAGGAGGGTCATACAGCGCCAGCAACCCCGCCAACTGCAGAGGAAGTCCTTCCTGGCCCACCGCTACCGCCAGGGTACGATATCCCTTGGCGGCGTAGGTCTCCATCTCCCGGCGCAACTTCTCCAGATCGGTACGCGTGAGGGCCGCGATAGTTTGCACCGCACCTTTCATGACCTGAAAGCGTCGCCCATCGGCTTCCACTACCGCCTCCGTACGTTTTTTCTGGGGATCGAAAGGCACGAAGCTCACCTGCCGGTAGGGCTCCAACTGGATGGAGCGCTCAGCGGCAGCGGAAAGGATGGCCAGGTCGATAGGGTCTTGATCGGCCTCCTGAGAAGACAGGGCGGCCCAGCGCAAGACCTCCTCCTCGGTGTATTCGCCCAGCGGGGAAAGCCCCGCCAGCGTTAGCTGGTTCAGAGTTATGGTGCCGGTCTTGTCCACGCAGAGCGTGTCCATGGTGGCAGCGTCTTCGGAAGCGCTGAGCCGGGTGACCAGAACTCCCTTCCGAGCCAATTCCAGCGCCCCCAGCGACATGGTGATGGTAAACATGGCCGGTAACGCCACCGGGATAGAAGAGGCCAGCAAGATAAGGGCCAGAGGCAATAGCTCTAGAAGCTTGAAACCAAGGAGCCACGCCGTTCCTAAAGCCGCAGCCAAAGCTACCCCCACGACAACCAGTAGCCATTTGACCACCTGGGTGGTCACTTCCTCGGCGTGGAGTTTGGGACGAGCCAGCTGCACCAACTCCGCCGTCCGGCCAAAGTAGGTGCGGGTGCCGGTGAGCACCACCGCCGCCTCCGCCTCCCCCCGCTTGATGATGGAGCCGGAAAAGACCATATCCGAAGCCCTACGGCTAACGGTCAAGGACTCGCCAGTTAGAGCCGATTGGTCCACTTCCACCTGGCCGCTAAAGAGCTTAACGTCCGCCGGCACAAAATCCCCGGCCCGAATCCGCACTATGTCACCCGGCACCAACTGGCGGGCCGGGAGAAGCTGCCACTTACCTTCCCGCAACACCCTGGCGTTGACCTGTAACTTGGCTTTGAGCGCGTCCACCGCTTTGGCCGCCTTCCGTTCCTGCCAAAAGCCTAGCAAGGCATTGAAAACCAGCAGGGCCGCCACGATGTACATATCGAGGTACTTGTGCAAAATTAAGGAAAGCAGAATTACCGCTTCGAGCATCCAGGCAGTGAGTCCCCAGAATTTGCGCGCCAAAAGGAGCCAGGGGCTGACCCTGTGCTCAGGCACCTCGTTGTACCCATAGTCTCGAAGTCGACGCTTCACCTCTTCCCCCGTCAACCCCTGAGACGGGTTCACCCGGAGCTCGCGCCAGAGCTCTTCCAGGGTCATATGCTGGAAATCCCTCTTGGTCGATTGTTCTTCCGGCATGAAGCCACCCCACACCTGTCTATCTTTGTCGAGCTGTCTATCTACTTCTTTTTACTACCAGATAAATACTATCACAAGGCCGATGGGCAGGGGAATATCCGACGCTGAACCGTGCAGAACGGTCTAAAAATTGGGGACCGAGGGCCAGCGGCCAAGAGGCACCCTCCGCAGCCAGGGAGAGTATCTGGAAAACCCGGTTTTAGGGGGTGGCCCTCGTATCGCGTTCGGAGCAGCAGGAAAAAGTAAGGGGAGATGTAGAATAGCAATTAATAGCATATCTTACCGCCAGGTACGGGAGGTGAACCTTTATGATCCCGGTAAAGGTGAAGGAAATCGCTTTCGACGTCGCCATGAATCCCGTACTACTACTGACCGATGAAGCGGGCAAGCGGCTCCTACCCATATGGATCGGCCCTTTTGAAGCGCATTCCATCGCACTGGCCTTGGAAGGGGCCAGCATCGGGCGGCCTTTAACCCACGACCTTTTGAAAACCGTCTGCGACCAATTGGGAGCCGAGGTCAAAAGTGTGATTATCACCGATGTGCGCGATGGAACCTATTACGCCGAGCTTCATCTTCTAGCCAATAACCAGGAAGCCGTTATCGACGCGCGCCCCAGCGACGCGGTGGCTCTAGCCCTGCGCACTCTATCCCCCATCTTCATCGCCGAAAAAGTGGCTGATTACACCCTGAGTCCGGAAGAACTGTATAGTCCGGAGACGGAAGAATCCCGCATCCTGCGCCTGCCCGAGGAGAAGAAGCTTCACTGAGGCAGCCACCAAGGAAAACCGGACACGGCCTCTCGTCTAGAGGGGTCGTGTCAGGCTATCTTTTCTTACCTTTTCTTTCTAGGAGAAACGCAACCAGTAAAGTAAAAACACGGTCGCGCCCAGCAGAAACCGGTACCAGACAAAGATGTTAAAGTTGTGGGTGGTCACGAAGCGTAGAAGAAAAGCTATGGCGGCGAAACCAGTCAAAGCCGCCACAGCCACCCCGCTGAAAAAGCACAGGGTGAGATCGGCCGGCGTGAGATCTTTGAGTTTAACCAGACCTGCCCCCAGAATAATGGGCGTGGAGAGCAGGAAGGAAAACCGGGTAGCTGCCTCCCGCCTTATCCCCAGAGCTCGGGCCGCAGCTATGGTAACCCCCGAGCGCGAAACCCCAGGGATAATGGCGAAAGCCTGGGCCAGACCAATGAGCAAAGCTTCCCGCCAACTTATACCCCACAGGTTGAGCGAGCGAAGCCCCTTGTGATCGGCCAAATAAAGCGCCGCTCCCATTACGATGAGCATTAATCCTACCAGCCATGGTTCGCGAAAGACGGTTTCCGCCTGGTGTTCTAACGCCAGGCCCGCCAAACCCCCAGGAATGGTGGCCAGCACCAGGTACCAGAAGAGACGCCCTTCCCGCGAACTCGCTTGACGCAGCCCCTTGTGAATAAGCTCTAACCAGTCACGCCAAAAATAAGCTACCACCGCCACCAACGTTCCCAGGTGCAGCGCCACGTCGAAGGCCAGACCGGGGTCTGGCCAGTTAAAAAGCCAAGGAACCAGCACCAGATGCGCCGAACTAGAGATAGGAAGAAATTCTCCCAAGCCTTGAACTATTCCCAGCACAATAGCTTCGGTAAAGCCCAAAAGCTAAGCCTCCTTTCGCTAGTTAAAGCGGATTAGCTAGTGCAATTCTACGCCAAGGAATGCTTTCCCTACCACAAATGTTAAGGGCCCCACCGAATGGGGCCCCGCCTGTAGCTTAAGAGCTTACTCGCCAGTAGAAGCCGTTTCCCTCAAAGCCGCTTTGATCTGCTGATAAGCCTTGGAAGCCTCTTCTACGGCCACTCCGTCCTCTAAGGTGGTTACATCGCCCATGGGCTGCCCGTGGATCACCGCCCTCAAGACGCGACGCATGATTTTGCCGCTACGGGTCTTGGGAAGATTATCCACGAAGACGACCACCACATCGGTGGCTACAATTGGACCAATGACCTTGCGCAAATGCTGCTTGATCTCGTCCACCAACTCCGGCTCGCCCATGAAGCCGTGGCGCAGCACGGTGAAGACCACTGGAACCTCTCCCTTAATGGGGTCGGGACGGCCCACGCAGGCGGCTTCCGCCACCGCCGGGTGCAGCACCATGGCCGATTCCACCTCGGCCGTGCCGATGCGGTGTCCCGCGATCTTCAAAACATCGTCGGCCCGACCCAGCACCCAGATGTAGCCCTCGGGGTCTTTAACGGCGAAGTCAGCGGTAAGAAAACAGCCCGGATATTTGCTCCAGTAGCTATCGATGTAACGCTGAGGATCCTTGAACACAGTCATCAACATGGCTGGCCAGGGGGTGGTAACCACCAGGTGGCCGCGAACTCCCGGCGGGCATGGCTTGCCTTCGTCGTCCACTACTTCTACGTTGACGCCGGGGATGGGAAAACCGTTGGTTCCGGGCTTGAGGGGATATATTTTACCCAGGCCCGGGGTGTGGGCCAGGATCATCTGGCCGGTCTCGGTCATCCACCAGCAGCTGGAGGCCACGATGTTCTCTTTGCCTAGGTTGCGGAAGTACCAGTTGAAAGCTTCGGGATTGATGGGCTCGCCCACTGTGTTGACTATCCGCAGCGAAGAAAGATCATAGCGGTGCACGAACTCTTCGGGGAATTTCATGAGCATTCGCACCGCCGTGGGAGCGGTGTAAAAGACCGTCACCCCGTGCCGGTGAATGATATTCCACCACCGGTCAGGGGTTGGATAATCAGGAGAGCCCTCGTAAATTACCGAAGTGGCTCCTACCATCAGCGGACCATAGACCACATAGCTGTGCCCGGTGATCCAGCCCACGTCGGCCGTGCAAAAATAAACGTCCTCGTCGTTAAGGTCGAAAATGAGTTTAGTAGTGGTGTAAACGCCCACGGCGTAGCCGCCTACCGAATGTTGAACCCCCTTGGGCGTGCCCGTCGTCCCGGAAGTGTAAAGGATAAAGCTCATGTCCTCCGAACCATTCGCCGACGGCTCCACTTCTACGTTGCGGCTGATGCCCCTCACAAAACGGTGGTGCCAGAGATCACGCTCCTCTTCCCAGGCCAGGTTCTCCAGCCCTACGCGTCGCACCACGATTACCTGTTCCACCTTATGCCCCTTTTCGGCGCAAATACGCACCGCCTCGTCCACCATGGGCTTCAAGGGAATGACCCGGCCCCGCCGGTAAAGGCCGTCGGCGGTGACGATAATACGGGAACCAGCGTCCAGAACCCGCTGGGCCAAGGCCTGGGCGCTGAAGCCAGAAAAGACAATGCTATGAGCCGCTCCTAGGCGTTGCAGCGCCAGCATATAGTAAGTCACTTCCGGAATCATGGGCAGGTAAAGGGTGATGATTTCTCCTTTTCGCACCCGGAGCTTCTCCCTCAGAGCGAAAGCCAGGCGGTTCGATTCCCGGTAGAGGTCATAATAGGTGATCTTTCGCACTTCCTTAGGTTCCCGCTTGACTTCGTCCCAGGGCTCGCCTTCCCAGATGAAGGCTACCTTATGCTTCCTACCTTGCTTGATCTGCCAGTCAACGGCTAAATAAGCCAGGTTGGTCTGCCCTCCCACGAACCAGCGATAAAAAGGAGGGTTACTGTCGTCGAGGACAGTGTCCCACTTTTTGAGCCAGGGGAGTTTCTCGGCCCACTCGGCCCAAAAGGCTTCTATAGCCGCTTTATCCTTAACAGTTTCGGCGTGAAAATTCCGGTAGTCCTCTGCGGTCCAGGCCCGGTCAATCCAACTGGGCGGGATGATGCGCCGATCAAATTCCTCGTAGATTTTTTCCTGGCCACCACTTTCCAAGGGTTGAGCCGCCTCCTGACCCATAGCTACTTTACCCCCTCCTAAAGTTTGCTCACAGTCTATCCCTGCTGAGTGTAGAACCTAAGCCCCCAAGCCACCAAGCGAACGCCAGCTAACGGTCGAATTGCTGCAGGGAGCGGTCATTTGCTGCCCCCGACCGGTAGCAAAATGAAACCATGGTTTCACCAGATGAACCGAACTCAGCCGGAGCGCTTGCTCTGAACCCGGGACAGAAATCGGGCCACATCCACCACCACCCGCTCGTGCTTCCCCCGGCCGATGAGCTCTCTCTGATCCCGGGCTTCAACCTGAAAGACCAGCTTTCTACCCTCCACCTCCACTAACTCCGCCACCGCCGTGACCTCCATCCCCACCGGCGTGGGAGCTAGGTGCTGGAGCTCGACGCCAACTCCGACAGTGGTGGCTTCGGGGGGGAGAAGCGAATCCACCGCTGCCATTGCAGCCGCCTCCATAAGCGCTAGAAGGCGCGGGGTGGCCAGAGCCGGCACGACCCCGCTGCCCTGAGCTATGGCCGTATCCTCCTCTTTCACCACGCGACTGGCCCATCCTCGCAACCCTGGTTGCAAATTCACCGTAATCACCCTCCTTAGCAGTGCCGTAAGCGTAGCCATAGAAAGCTGTATAAATCCTGCAAGGTATAAACTCCTAGAGCAGCAAGTCGCGCATTCAATCTCTGCCATAGACAAGCATGGATGATGGCGTCCCCCAAAGCGGTGTGCCTCCCCGTCAAATCTACCTGAAGTGAGGCGGCCAGCGCGTCCATGGTAGCGTGTTCCCAACGAGGGTCCAGAGCTCGCGCCACCGCCCACACATCCAGCACCGCCTGCTCGCTCAACTTCCCATGGGGTTTCAGCGCTTGGTTTAAAAACGCCAGATCGAAAGCCACGTTAAAACCCAGAGGCAAGCCCCTGGAAAGGTAAGCTAGGAAAAGGGGCAAAACCGAAGCTAGCGTTGGAGCCCAACGCAAGCGGTCAGTGCTCAAGCCAGTTAGTTCTTCTACCACCGGGGGCACTGGGCGACGGGGACGCACCAGTTGGTCGAAAGCCGGGTAGAAAAGTCTGTTGCCCCGCAAGCGCACCGCTCCCAGAGCAATGATTTCGTCCCCCGCGCCCGGTTTGAGCCCTGTGGTCTCCAAATCGAAAGCCACAAACTCCACCTCGGCAAGAGGCCGGTTCGGATCCTTGCGGGCGTTGATCTGAGCTATTAAGTCTCGGAGGGTAGAAGAATACGCTTTAGATCCCAACCGCCAGGCCATCAGCCAGTTATGTTTAAGGCTGCCGTAAGCCACATCCTTCCCTCCTAACCCAGCCGGAAAGCTTTGCCCACCAGAAAATGCAAACGCGTCGCCGCCACCAGCGCCTGACGCAAAGCGCTTTGCTCCCTGGGACTCAAGTTACGGGGATTAACGTAATTAGAAAAGACAGTTCTGCCCGCCCGGCTCTCCAGGTAAAGCTTGAGCCGCAAGGTTAGCACCGTATCGTAAGCGCGTCGAAACTCTTCCGCGTCCTCGATCGAAAACACTCCTCGCTCGGCCAGAGCTTCCAACCGGGCGAAGGTGGAGGTGGCCTCGATTTTCTCCCGCAAGGCGAAGAGGCGCACGCAGTCCACAAAATGGATGAGCACTCCTCGCTTGAGATCGAGTTCGTGCTTATGCGGCCCAGACTTTTCCGTCAGTAGTTGGCGAAAAGGACCCAGCGGCAATCGCTTGCTTAGAGCATCCTGGGCCAGCAACACCAACACCCCCGGTTGAGCTTCCAGCCCCTTAAACACGGCTTCCCTCAGGGTCTGGGCCAGCTCAAAGCGACCGAACACCGGGCGGAAATCGAGAAAGATGGTCATTTTCCGGACCCAGTCGCCGGTAGGATGTCGTAGCCAATCCCACAGACTCTCCTTCCAGCCCTTGAGTGAGCGGCACCATAAAGGATTGCTTGCCATTACCTCGCCCGGACAGTAGGAGAAGCCGAGTTCCGCTAGATATTCGCTCACCTTGCGCCCCAGGGTCAGGAAGAAAGATCGGAAGCGTTCCTCTTCTTCGGGTGGGGGATCAGCGTAAATCAGAGCGTTGTCCTGGTCGGTGGGGTAAAGCTGCTCTTTCCTGCCCCCGCTGCCCATAGTGAGCCAGCAATAACCGGTCGGTGGTTTGCCCCAACCCTCTTGCTGTAGCTCGGTCTCAGCGAAAGCGAGCAGGCGGGCGGTGAGCCTGTCGTAAAACTCCGCGATCAGCGGGCCAATTTCCGCCGCCGTAGCCCCGCCCTGCACCAGTCCGGCCACCACCCGCTCCAATTGAGGCATTACCTCTCGCATAGCTTTAGGGTTGGAAGCGCGCTCGATCTGGGCCACTGCGCTCACCGCATCCAGGTTCTGGCTACGCAGGAGATCGGAGAGAGTCACGATTCCGCAGAGCCGGTCTTTCTCCGCCACCACCACATGCTTGACCTGCCGCTGCACCATCCCCAAAAGAGCTTCCCGGCTCAGGGCACCGGGGGAAAGTATCAGAAGGTCGCGCCGCATAACCTCCCCTACTTTTTCTCGCTCCGGGTTGAAGCCGGGACGAGCTATGGACTTCACCAACTCTTTCTCGGTGACCAGTCCCAGGGGGCGCCCGCTGGAGTCCACCACCACTACCGAACTTATTCCGTGACGGGAAAGCTTGTCGGCAACAACCGCCAGGGTGCACTCAGGCACGCAGGTTTGCACCGGGGTGCTCATGATCTCGTAGAGGCGGCGGCGCAAAGGACGCTCTTCCACCCGGCTGGCGTAGCGCTCCCGGATCACTTCCGCCCATAGCTGTCTTATCCGATCGGCCAGCAGGGCTGCCAGAGAGATAGCGAAAGCGGACTCTTCCCGCATCAGCCGCTGGCAAAGTTCCTGGGAAAGTAAGCAGCAAGTAGTTTCTTCTACCACTCGGCTGGAAGCTGGGTAAGTTCCCGCGGTGAAGAACACTGTCTCCCCAAAAAACTCGTTTGAGGAGCGCAGGCTCACCACCTGCTCCCTGCCTTCCGCTGTAGGCACCACCAGTTCCACCAGCCCGGTCACCACGAAAAAGAGGAAGCCCCGGGAAGGCTCCCCCCACCGAAAGATGTAGCTTCCCGGGGAATACATCTCATAACGCAACTCCTGCCTGACCTTCTCCCAACCGGCCTCCGAGAGGGCAGCGAAAGGTGGCATAGAGCGGCAGAGCTCCTCGTGCTCTCCGGCCATCTACTCCGCCCCCACAGCCAGATAAGAGCGAATTTTCTGGGCCTCGAACTTCGCCTGCGCTTCCTTGTCAGGACAGAGCAATGAACCTACGATGGCCACTACGAAACCAATGGGCATGGAAATCAAAGCTGGGTTCTTGAGCGGGAAAATGGGCGCGCTGTGCTTGAGCACATCCACCCAAACGGTAGGACTTAGGAAGATCAAGGTGGCCGCCGTCAAAGCTCCCACCACGATAGCCGCCGTGGCCCCCACCGTGCTGAGACGCCGCCACACAATGGAGAGGAATAGAGCCGGGAAGTTAGCGCTGCACGCTATGGCGAAGGCCAGACCCACCATAAAAGCCACGTTCTGCCCTTTGAAGATAATGCCCAGCAAGATGGCCAGCAGCCCCATTACCAGGGTAGCTCCTCGAGCCACCCGCACCTGCTCGGCCTCCGTGGCTTTGCCCCTCTTGAGTACGTTAACGTAGATGTCGTGCGAAAGGGCCGAGGCTCCAGCCAGCGTGAGTCCCGCCACCACCGCCAGTATGGTAGCGAAGGCCACCGCTGCCAAAAAACCTAGGAAAGGAGTACCGCCCAAGAGCTCGGCCAGCAGGGGAGCAGCCATATTGCCGCCCTTGTCTACCTGGGCAATGATTTGCTTGCCCACCAGAGCCACCGCCAGCAAGCCACCTATGGGAATGAGGCAGTAGAAATAAGCTATCCACCAGGTGGCCCATAGGAGCGATTTGCGCGCCTCCTTGGCGTTAGGCACCGTGTAGAAGCGCATCAAGATGTGGGGCAGACCCAGAGGCCCGAACATTAGCCCTAGACCCAGCGAGATGGCTTCCCAGATATTAGTGTTCACCGGCCCGGGCTCCAGCATCGAGCGACCGTACTTGGCCCCTACCTCGGCCATGAGCTTGGTGACGCTAAAATCAAACTTGCCCATGCCCAGAATGATCATTAAGGTGACTCCAATAAGGAGCAAGATAGCCTTAACGATCTGCACCCAGGTGGTGGCGATCATACCGCCAAAGAGAACATATATCAGCATAACTATGCCCACAATGAAGATAGACACGTTGTAGTCGATACCAAACATCAATTTCACCAGGTTGCCAGCTCCCACCATCTGCGCCGTGGTGTAGGCGAGCACGGTAAGGATGGAGCCGAGTCCTGCCGCTATGCGGATAGGGCGGTTTTGCAGACGGTAAGCCAGCACGTCGGCAAAAGTAAACTTGCCCAGGTTACGCAGCGGTTCGGCTACCAGGTAGAGCAATACTGGCCACCCCACCAGAAAGCCGATGGCGTAAATCATGCCGTCAATGCCCTTAAGGGCCACCAAACCGGCGATACCCAGAAAGGAAGCAGCGCTCAGATAGTCACCGGCTAAAGCCAAACCGTTTTGAGCCGCAGAGATGCTGCGGGCAGCAGCGTAATAGTCCACCGCGGTGCGGGTGCGCCGGGAAGCCCAGTAAGTGATCAACAGCGACACGGCCACAAAAAGCAGAAAGAAGAAAATCCCAGAAGCAGTGGGTTGCCCGAGCGAAGTAACCGGCATCTAAGTCCCCCCTTATTGTTCCACTTCTTTAGCCAACTTTTCCGCCAAGCGGTCGTAAACCAGATTGGCCCATAACACGTAAGTCGCCGTCGCTGCGAGACCTATAGCGATAACCGCCACTCCCAGCCAAAACCACAGCGAAGGAAGCTTCTCCACCATGGGCGTAAGCAGATAGCGCGGGCCTCCGGCCACGGCCACGAAAGAGTAGTAAACCCCCATCACCACTACCAGCAACACCGTGGCCACCGTCCAGCGCAAAGCAATTAAGCGGCGGAACGGAGCCGATTGGGCCATCTCTTTTTGCCCGGTCTTCACCTAGCCACACCCCCTTTCAGCGAATAAATTTCAAGTTTAGTGCGAAACGCTGTTCTAATTTTACTGCCCGTTTAAAAACCAGCAGCCCAATGCACCCCAAAAGGACAAAAAGAAGACCCCACCTGCCATAAGCGGTGGGGTCTTCGCAAGTAAATGAAACTCAGTTCTATTAATTAACCATTCGAGCGGCTTTTTAGACCTCTTGGTCGCCGTAGCGACGCTTAAGCTCAGCTATGACCTCCGGGTTGGCCAGGGTGGAGATGTCGCCCAAAATCTTGCCCTCGGCGATAGCACGGAGCAGCCGCCGCATAATCTTGCCGCTGCGGGTTTTGGGGAGTTCAGCGGTGAAGTAAATGTTATCGGGTCGAGCGATGGCCCCTATCTTTACCGTAACGTGAGCCTTGAGTTCGTCTTCGGTCTCACGCCAGCTCCACTCCCCCCTCTTGATGGCAGCGAAGATCTCGTCTTTCAGGGTGACAAAGGCTACTATAGCTTGACCCTTAATTTCGTGGGGCTTGCCGATCACCGCCGCTTCCGCCACCGTGGGATGTTCCACCAGAGCGCTTTCTAGCTCCATGGTGCTCATGCGGTGCCCCGCAACATTAACGACATCGTCCACCCGTCCCAGGATCCACAGGTAGTGATGGTTATCCTTTCGCGCCCCGTCGCCGGCGAAATAATACCACTTTCCAGGGAACCGGCTCCAATACTCCTGCACGTAGCGCTCCTCGTCCCCGTAAACGGTACGCATCATAGCTGGCCACGGCTCTTTCAATACCAGCAACCCGTCCTGGCCCGGAGGCACGGGGTTTCCCTCTTTGTCCACCACTTCTACCTTGAGACCAGGCAGAGGTACAGTGGCCGAGCCGGGCTTGAGAGGGGTTATTCCCGGCAGGGCAGCAATGATATGCATCCCTGTCTCCGTCTGCCACCAGGTATCCACCACCGGGCAGCGTCCCTGCCCCACATACTGGTAAAACCATAGCCAGGCTTCGGGGTTAATGGGCTCGCCCACCGTGCCCAGGAGGCGCAGGGAAGAAAGATTACGCCCGTCCAACCATTGCTCACCCCAGCGCATAAAAGCCCGAATAGCTGTGGGAGCGGTGTAAAAGATGGTGACTCCGTAGCGCTCGATGATCTGCCAGAAACGATCAGGCCGAGGCCAGTCGGGAGCTCCTTCGTATAGAAGCACAGTGGCACCGTTGGCCAGAGGGCCGTACACCAGGTAACTGTGCCCGGTAATCCAGCCGCAGTCAGCCGTGCACCAATAAACATCCTCGTCTTTAAGGTCAAAAGTCATATGCAGAGTGGTGGTGACTCCCACCAAATAACCGCCGCTGGTGTGCACCACCCCTTTGGGACGGCCGGTAGTGCCGCTGGTATAAAGGATAAAGAGCATGTCCTCGCTATCCATTTCTTCCGGGGGACAGGGGGTTTCCTCTTCCAGGAGCTCGTGATACCAGCACTCCGTGGGAGAAAGGAGCTCCATTTCCTGTCCCACCCGTTGCACCACCACCACCTTCTCCACCGAAGGGGTGGCGTCTAGGGCCAGCCGAGCGTTGCGAAGCAAGGGTACCACTTTACCTCGGCGCCAGCCTCCATCAGCGGTAATGAGCACCTTGGCCCCCGCGTCGTTGATCCTGTCGCGCAGGGCCTCGGCGCTGAAGCCTCCAAATATCACGAGGTGCGGAGCTCCAATGCGAGCACAGGCCAGCATGGCGATGGGCAGCTGGGGAATCATGGGGAGGTAAATAGCAACTCGATCGCCCTTTTTCACTCCCAAGCGCTGCAGCGCCGCGGCCAGCCGTCCCACCTCCTGGTACAGGTCCCAATAGGTATAGACCTGTTTATCGCCAGGCTCGCCCTCGAAAAGCAGGGCCGCTTTATTGCGCCGCCAAGTCTTCAAATGCCGATCCACGCAGTTATAGCACACATTGAGCTTGGCGTTAACAAACCAGCGAGCGAAAGGCGGCTCCCACTCTAGCACCTTATCCCACTTACGGAACCACTCCAGCCGCTCGGCCTGAAGAGCCCAAAAGAGCTCCGGACTGGCTTGCGCCTTAGCGTATATTTCCCGGCTCTTAACGTTAGCCTGCCGGACAAAGCGCTCCGGAGGGTAAAAAACTTGCTCCTCCGGCAACACCATTTTCCCGCTCTGAGCCATAGAATCTCTCCTCCCCTAAGTTTATGCGCTTAAAACCAGCTTAAAAGAAAGGAGGAGAGAAATACAGCCTTTACCGCCACGTGGCCGTTTTTCCTCGGTCAGTGGTCAGATTTCTGTACCGAATTGCAGAATTAGTGTTTCGCTCTGCGAAACAAAAACGGGCTCTAAAATTGCCGTCCCCACCCAGCAGAAAGGACGGCAGTCTTACCGGCGACGAACAAAGCCGTGCGCCACCGTAGCCGCCAAGGCGCCATCGGCCACCGCTGTGACCGCGTCCCGCAGACGCTTGCGGCGCACATCCCCAGCCGCCCAGATATGAGGATGAGAAGTGCGCATTTCCTCATTGGTAACAATAAACCCGTGGGGGTCGAGCTCAACCAACTGTCCCACTAATCCCGAATTAGGCTGGTTACCGATGAACACCACCAGCCCCGAAACCTCCAGGAAGTCTTCAGCCGCCGTCTTCAGATTACGCACCTTGACCCCTTCCACCCAGTCCTTTCCGAGGACCTCCGTCACCACCGAGTCCCATACGAAAGTGATTTTGGGATTGTTCATGGCCTCACGCTGCAGCACCTGGGCAGCACGCAGAGCGTCGCGGCGGTGAATAATGTAAACCCTATCGGCGTAACGGGAAAGAAAGAGAGCCTCCTTCACCGCCGAGTCGCCTCCTCCAACCACCGCCACTTCCCGGTGACAAAAAAGGGAGGCATCGCTCAAAGCGCAGTAGGAAACCCCCTTGCCCCGCAGACGATCTTCACCCGGAACCCCTAGCGGGCGGGGACCAGTCCCGGTCGCCACGATCAACGTCTCAGCTCGAATCCCCAGGCCATTGCCTAAGACTTCCAAACAGCCATCCGCCGTTTGCACCATGACGATGTCCGCGGAAACAAATTGCACCCCAAAGCGGCGAGCCTGGCTTTCCATCTCGGTTATAAGTTTTTGCCCCTCCACTCCCTGCGAGAACCCAGGAAAATTTTCCAAGCGCTCAGTAAACCGCACTTTCCCTCCCAGCGCACCGCGCTCGATCAGCAGAGGAGAAAGCCCTGCTCGGGCAGCGTAAATACTAGCCATCAAACCCGCCGGTCCTCCCCCCACTATAATTACCGACCGTTCTTCCAAACTGCACCCCTCCCACTTCCATCATCACAAGGTAATCCCATATCCCAGGCCTTCAGCACCCGCCGCAAAAGCTTACCGTTGGGAGTCCGGGGTAGCCGGGGCAGGATTTCAAATTCTTGGGGAACCAGGTAGTCCGCCAGGCGGGTGCGGATGAAGTGAGTAATTTCCGTCTGCAAGCGAGCATTCCACTGATAGCCCGGCCGCAAGGCGAGAAAGGCTTTGATGCGCTCACCCCGCCAGAAATCGGGCTTACCTATAACCCCCGCTTCTAGCACCGCCGGATGCTCCAACAATTCGCTCTCTATCTCGCAGGGACCCACGCGTTTCTCCCCCACCTTTATGAGGTCGTCGGCCCGCCCCTGATACCATAGATAACCCTCGGCATCTCGGTAAACCAAGTCCCCCGTGAGATACCAGGGAGCGAAGCGAAAATACTCCTGGTAGCGCTCCTCCTCGCGCCAGACACCTTGGAACATCGCCGGCCAAGGAGCCCGCAAAGCCAGCTCTCCTATTTCATAAGGCCCCAATTCTTTACCCTCCTGATCCAGAACCGCCACCTGGACACCAGGAATAGGTTTACCCATAGAGCCGGCCCGGAGAGGTAAGCAGCGGAAATTGGCGATCATATGTCCCCCGGTCTCGGTCATAAACCAAGTGTCGTAAATTTCCACTCCAAAAACCGCTCGAGCCCATCGCACCAGCGCCGGGTTAAGGGCCTCGCCCACGGTAAGGATGTGACGCAAGCGGTGATTCAAAGGTGGCAGCGCTTCCTCCGCCGCCATCAGGGTCCGGAGAATCATGGGCGTGGTGTACCAAACGGTAACGCCCAGACGCCGCAGGGTTTCATAAATGCGGGAAGGACTGAGATCCCCCCCATAAACCACCGCGGTGCCCTGATTAAGCCAGGGAGCCAACACGCCATAAGCCACTCCGGTAACCCAGCTCAGACCAGCCGTGCACCAGTAAACGTCCCCCTCCTGGAGATCGAGCACCCACCTACCCGTTTGGTAATAATGCACCGCCGCCCGATGGGGCAATAGGATGCCTTTGGGATGGCCGGTGGAGCCCGAAGTAAAGAGGAGGACAAAGGGGTCTTCTCCTCGCACGGGCACCACCTTGGGCTCACCCACGGCCTCCCCCACCGCCCGGTACCAACTCATGATCCCGCCGGTGGAGCGCGCCTCCATTAGCCCGATTACCAGCACATGCTCCAGACCGGGGACGGAACGCCAGTCGATGCGGGAGCGGTTAATGCTGGTAGTGACCACCACCTTGGGCTTAGCCATCTGCAGGAGGCGGCTCAAGGCCTCGGGCATGTACCCCTCAAATAGAGGCACGGCTATGGCGCCTCGCTTGATAGTACCCAGGAAAGTAAAATAGAGTTCGGGAATGGGGGGCCCAAAGAAAGCCACTCGGTCGCCGGGATTCACCCCCAGTTTCTCCAGTGCCAAGGCAAAGCGGTCGGAAAAGGATCGCAGCTCGGCGTAAGTGAAACTGCGCTCCTCCACCCCATCCCAATAGCGCAAAGCAGCCTTTTCTCCCTTTCCCCGCTGACAGGGCAGATCCACGGCCAGGGAGGCCAGGTTAAAAAGCGAGCCGCCACCTATACCCAATTCCAGCTCAGCTTGGCTCCAGGAAAAAGCGTGATAAGCCTGCTCATATCTTTCCAGGTTAGGTAAAAACATACTTTACCCCCCGTTTTGCAAGGAAAGATTCGGACGCGGAACCGGGGTATCGCTCTCCCGCCGTCGAGCAGGGCGATAACCTAGGCGTAACGATACGATGTAGCAGGTCTCGCGTAAGATATTAACTAACCGGTGGATACGCTCCAACGTCAAACGGTTGACTGGACCCGCCACCCCAATAGCTGCCACCACCCGCCCCTGAGCGTCGAACACCGGGGCAGCCACTCCTCTAAGACCGTCCGCCAGTTCCTCCGCGCTCAGTGCATAACCTTGCGCTCTTATCTTTTCCAGGTGTAGTAAAAGCTGTTCGGGGTTGCTGAGGGTGTTAAGAGTAAAAGGTTTTAACTCCTGCCGCTGCAGATACTCGCGAAGCCGCTCCGGCGGCAAGTAGGCCAGCAGCAATTTCCCTTCCGCTGAGCAGTACGCCGGTGCCTTAAGACCCAAATTAACCGTGATGGCCTCCGGCGACTGGTACCGCTCCAGAAAAAAGACCTCATCTCCCTCCAGCACCCCCATCTGAGTGGTCTCTCCGGTGAGCTCCGCCAGCTCTTTAAGATAGGGTAGGACTTCACAGCGAAAGTCCAGTTGGTGCAAGTAGTTGAGACCCAAGGCCACCAAACGCATTCCCAGCCGATAACACTCGCTGTTCTCGTCTTGCTCGGCGAAACCGTAGCGCACTAAGGTGGCCAGTAAGCGGTGAACCGTGCTTTTATGCAAATCCAGCTCCTTGGCTAGGCGAGTAACCCCTAACCCCTTGGGATTAGTGCCTAGGGCCTCCAAGATGGCCAGGGCGCGTTCTACGGAATGCACCCCGTGTTTTTCCTTCTTGGCTTTCATAACCAGAGCCACTCCTCATCCTTTTTTAACGAGAATTATAGCACTCCAACGGCCCGTAGAACAGCCATCAACCGCGGAACCTGGAAAGAGGTAATGTTTTTGAAGGCTTTAAAGCCGGAAGCGTTCCAGACAAAGGATAGCACGCAGCTTTTTAGCCTGGCGGCGGGAGAGAGGGATGCGGGTGCGTTCCGCATCGGCTAGCACTAGATCGTAGGTCCCTTTGGCCAGCGAGACTACCTCATCTATCCACTTGAGGTTTACCACATAGCCACGGTGACTGCGGAAAAATCCGAAGGGAGCCAGACGCCTCTCTAATTCGTTGAGGGTAAAGCGAGAAAGAAAAGAACCGTGCTCAGTTTTCACCAGGCTGCGCTTAGAACAGATGCTGCAGTAAACGATCTCTTGCACCGAAATAAGCCTTATCCTTCCCTCCGGTGTAATACCGGAAATATAGCGCAAGACCTCTTCTTCTTTTCCGCTAGTTTCGTCGGCCAGGCAACCCCAAAGGCGCTGCCGAAAGCTTCCCAAAAACTCTCCCACACTACTCCCCTCCTTAAGTCCCTCCCTCGGCACTCACATGGGCTACCAAGTCTAGCACCCGGTTGGCATAGCCCCACTCGTTATCGTACCAGGCTAGCACCCGCGCCGAGCGCTTACCCACCACCATGGTAGAAAGAGCATCCACTACCGCTGAATGAGGATCGCCAGTGAAGTCGCGTGAAACCAAAGGCTCTCGACAAACCGCCATTATTCCCCGCAGCCCATTAGCTGCCTCTTCTTCTAAAGCGGTGTTGATAGCCTCCACCGAAGCCTCTTGCTCCAGCTCCACCACCAAATCCAGCACCGAGACGTTTAGCACTGGAACCCGCAAAGCCAGGCCGTCCAACCTACCCGCCAACTCCGGGAGCACCTGCCCTATGGCCTGGGCCGCTCCGGTGGTAGTGGGGATGATAGAGGCAGCTGCCGCTCGTCCCCGGCGAGGATCGCGGTGCGGCATGTCGAGCAACACCTGGTCGTTAGTGTAAGCGTGCACCGTGTTAACTAACCCGTGCAACACCCCAAAACGCTGGTGCAGCACTTTCACCACCGGAGCTAAGCAATTGGTGGTGCAGGAAGCGCTTGAGAGCACGTGATGGCGCTGAGGATCGTAATCCCTATGGTTGACTCCCATAACCACCGTCAGATCTACCTGCTTAGCCGGAGCAGTAATCACCACACGACGAGCTCCTGCTCGCAAATGAGCCGATGCCTGATCTCGATGACGCAGACATCCAGTAGCTTCCACCACCACCTCCACTCCCAGTTCTCCCCAGGGAAGAGCCGCCGGATCAGACTCGGCGTGCACGATGATCCTGCGCTCCCCCACTAACAATAACCCTTCCTGCCCCTCCACGGGGAGAGGGAGCACTCCGTGCACGGAGTCGTATTTCAGAGCGGTGGCTAAATATGAAGTGAAGCCCGGGCCCGGCGGCAGTCGCCGCGAGCGATGGTTGATAGCCACCACCTCGAGCTCGGGGCGTTGTAGCGCTGCTCGCAGCACCGCTCTGCCTATACGGCCGAAACCGTTAATTCCCACTCTGACAGCCATTGTATGGCCCTACCTCCTTTCCCCTGGCCGCCCGCAGCCTATGCACCGCATCCTCCACGCGCGCGGCCTTGAAGATATAGGTACCCGCCACTAGAATTCGCGCTCCCGCAGCCACCACCAAGGGAGCGGTGGTAGCGTCTATCCCCCCATCGACCTCAATCGCTGCCTGGCTACCTCTCTCCTCCAGCATTTGAGCCAAACGAGCAATCTTGGGTATCACCTGGGGAATAAATTGCTGTCCGCCGAAACCGGGGTTGACCGACATCACCAGAACCACGTCTAGCAACGGCAAGACCTCTTCCACCATCACCACCGGGGTGCTAGGGTTCAAAGCCACTCCCACCATGGCCCCCCGCTCCTTGATAAAATGCACCAGCCGGTGCAGGTGCACTACCGCCTCCACGTGCACGGTAATGAGATCGGCCCCCGCAGACAAAAAGGCTTCCACATAGCGCTCTGGCTGTTCGATCATCAGGTGCACGTCAAAAGGAAGGCGAGAGTGGGGGCGCAAGGCGGCTACCACGGGAGGGCCGATGGTTAGGTTGGGCACGAAATGACCATCCATCACGTCCAGGTGCAGAAAATCGACCCCCGCTTTTTCTACCCGGGCTATCTCCTCCCGCAGACAGCTGAAATCCGCCGCCAGCAGCGAAGGAGCCACCTGCACCCTCACTAGGCTTCTCCCCCCGCCGCCGCCTTAGCCTTCTTAGCCACCCGCAGATCGATAAAGCGATCCCGCAGCTTCTCCATCACCATAGGCATGGTGGTGTACTCCATTTCCTCCAGATGCAAGCGATGGGGTTCAAAGGGTCCCAGCCGCCGCAGATAATCGGCTATCTCCAGAGCTAAGCGGCGCGCGTTATCGAAGGCCACATCACTGAAGAAATCGTTCGGCCCTATAAGCTTTCCCCCCGCCAGTTGGAACCCTAGGGCAATCACTCGTGGCGGTCCATCAAAACGAGTGGGGCGAGCATCAGCCATACCCACAGGCATCATGGGGCCGCTGTGAGAACCCCGCATCCACCCGGAAACCAAGTGAGGAAAAGCGAAGGGTTCCAGCACTTCACCCACCGAAGGGTAGCCATTTTGGCAACGCATGATGCAGACAGGATCATCCTTGCCAATGTACCGGCCAGCTATCAGGTTAAGCCGTTGCACGCTCGATACGGCCGCGATCTCCCCCGTGCCCCGGTGGAAAATACGTTTGATGGAGTAGCGTCCCGGGGCGCCAATAAAGACCAGCATATCATAGATGTCTTCCGGAGCGTTGAACATAATCTTTTTGTTCTCGATAAGATCCCTGACCTCGAACACAAAGCCCGAGTGCATCTTGGGATCGATAACCAGACCTATGGTGTTGAAAGGATCGGCAAAGATCTTGTAAAGGGGTAGGTTCCAGGCTCCCGGCTCGGTTTTATCGGCCATGAAGATCACAATTGGCTCACTTTCTCTCTCTTCCACTTCCATCTCGGCCACGCCGGGACCCAGGCCCTTGATATTGCCAGAGAAAGCGTCGGAGAGAAGATCCTGCCCGGCCCCGTACAGCTTTAGCTTTTTGGCCACCTCAGTGCAAGCTACAAAGGTATCCCAAGCCAGTTGGTGGATCTCCCCATGGTTGCGCCCCAACTCGTGCGTCATTATCAGGTTGATGTCATCACCCACATGAGCTACATAGTAATCGATAAGTAGCGGATTATTTTCCAGGCAAGCTCGCGCCTTAGCCTCCACCTCCGGGTGCACCGCACTGTGCCCCACAAAACCGCCTATGTCCGCCTTGATCACGCTAAGCGTTATTTTGGCCATTCTTACTGCCCTTCCTTTCTAATAAATGCTCGACTGCCCGAATCACACTGGCAGCGTTCAGACCATAATGATCGAGGAGCTCTTGGGGTTTGCCGGACTGGCCGAAGGTGTCTGGTATACCGATCCTTATCAGGGGTACCGGCACCGTTTCAGAAAGCACTTCGGCCACCGCGCTGCCCAAACCACCTATGACGCTGTGCTCCTCCACCGTAACCACTGCCCCGCACTGGGAAGCCCAGTGTACCAGGGTTTCCCGGTCCAGAGGTTTAAGGGTACTGATATTCAACACCGCAGCCTGGCAACCTCGACGTTCTAGAGCCTCTGCTGCCTCCAAAGCCACCCACACCATATGGCCGCAAGCAACCAAAGCCACGTCCCCACCTTCCCGCAGAACCTCGATACGCCCGATGCGGAAACGCTGCTCGGGAGAGGTGATGAGCGGCACAGCTGGCCGACCCAGACGGAGGTAAACTGGACCCTCCCATTCGGCCGCGGCCAAGGTAGCCTGATAAGCCTGGTAAGCATCAGCTGGCACCAGCACCGTCATCCCGGGAAGAGCGCGCATCAAAGCCAAATCATCGATGGCCTGATGAGAAGCCCCGTCCTCCCCCACGGTAATACCGGCATGGCTGGCAGCTATCTTTACGTTAAGCGCAGGATAGGCCACCGATTGAAAGATTTGATTGTAAGCTCGCTGGGTGGCGAAAACGGCGAAGGTAGAGGCGAAAGGAACAAAACCCGACGCCGCCAGCCCCGCAGCCATGCCGATAAGATTGGCCTCCGCTACCCCGGCGTTGAAAAAACGCTCAGGGTACTCGGAAGCAAAACGAGCAGTCTGCGTGGATTTAGAAAGATCGGCGTCCAGCACCACCACCCGCGGTTCGCGTCGGCCGAGCTCCATAAGCGCCCGGCCATAACCTTCGCGCGTGGCCATGGTTTGCTCACCCATCACCTCACCTCCCCCCGAGCTCTTTCAGAGCCTGCAACCCCTGTTCCGGCTTCGGAGCCACTCCGTGCCAGTCCACTTGCCCTTCCATAAACGAGACCCCCTTGCCTTTGACAGTGTGGGCAATAACTGCGGTAGGCTTCTGAGCATAACCGACCCGCTCCAGCACCGGAACAATCTCCTCGAAGCGATGCCCATTGATTTCGATAACCGACCAGTTGAAAGCCCGCCATTTATCGGCCATAGGCTCCAGAGCCATCACCTTTTCCGTTTCGCCGTCAATCTGCAATCGGTTGCGATCCACAATGGCCATCAGGTTATTGAGACGATAATGCCCCGCTGCCATGGCCGCTTCCCATACCTGACCCTCCTGGCATTCCCCATCACCTAGCAGCACGAAGACACGGCACCCGCTACCCTGGAGCTTGGCCGCCAGCGCCATGCCAACCCCCACGGACAAACCCTGCCCCAGAGATCCGGTAGACATCTCCACCCCGGGCACTTTCCGCATGTCAGGATGCCCTTGGAGGGGGGAACCCAGACGTCGTAGGCCCTCTAGCCAAGAAACTGGGAAAAATCCCCGCTCAGCCAGCACCGCGTAAAGGGCTGGAGCAGCGTGCCCTTTGGAAAGGATAAAGCGATCACGGTCGGGATCAGCAGGGTTCTCCGGATCCACGCGCATAACCCGGAAATAGAGGGCTGTTAGTAGATCTACTGCCGATAGCGACCCCCCCGGGTGACCAGAGCCAGCGCTCATCAACATGCGGATCACGTGCTGCCGGATCAGCAAGGCTTTGCGCTCCAGCTCCCGGTACTCTCCAGCCACATTAGCTTTAGCCAACGGCATACCTTTCCCTCCTCCCCACCTCCTGTCTATCCCCCAACGCTTCCTCTAAGCGCAACACCAGCAAGCACAGCATGAGCTGGTAAGGAGAAACACTGTCTCCCGCGGAAGCGCGCGCCAGCACAGCTTCGGCCCGCGAACCCACCCCCTGCAGCAGTTCTTCGGCCAAAGAGGCAGAAATTTCTTCCTCCAGAGAAAGAATCTGAAACTCTCTACCGCCCAACCATTCCCGGCTCGACTCGGCATTCAAGCACTGGCGAGCGAAGGACTTCAACCAGGACTGAGCCACTGGCTCCTTTATCTTCACGCCTATGTTACCGTTGCTCCCGGTCTGGTACAGAGTTACGACCACATCGGCGTAAGCCAGTTGGGGCTCCACGAAATTCCGGATATCCCACTGGCGCTGCCGGATTTCCCGCACCACCTGTTCCACCGTGTAACCGCGCAGCGAAGCATCCCGGCTGATTTTCCAACGAATCTTCAGCGCCTGGTGGGTATCGTAATAAATCTTAAAATCGTACATCTCCGCAGCTACTTTGAAGCAAAAAGGATGCAAACCCTCCACCAGCACAAAGGGGCGCGGCTCAACCCACACCGGATCGCCAAAGTCCCCTGTTTCGTGGTCATACACCGGGCGCAACACTCGCTCTCCCGAGCGGAGCCGGTAAAGGTGTTCGATGAAAAGCCCCAGGTTATTGGCCCGGTGATGCAAAGGCGTTATCCCCACCAGCTTGCGCTCCTGCCGATTAAGGGAGTGATAGCCATCCAACTCAATGACACTCACCCGCTCGGGCCCCAGGAGCTCCCGCAACCTGCGCACGAAGGTAGTCTTACCCGCCCCGCTATCGCCGGCAATGCCCACCAGCACAGGCTCCCGACGCATAACCATCAACCTCCCCAATGCGTTATAGCTTCGGCCAAGGTTCCTTCCCGCTGCACCGCTTCCTGCCAAGCGCCGCCTTTCACCGCTGCTTCCACCGCTGCCCGCACCGCACTAGCACCGGCCCGGGTACCCTTGGGATGACCATGTACGCCCCCACCAAATTGCAGCACGCAATCGACGCCAAAGATGGCCACCAGATCAGGAACATGACCCGGGTGCAGTCCTCCCGAAGCCACCGACAGCACCGGCTTAATCGCGCCCCAATCTTGCGGCCGCAGGAGATCGCCCGCAACCGGGGCTTTGTGACCCAGTGCCGCGTGGCAGCGCAGCACATCATCCCGTCCGCCTTCCATTTTGCCCACCACGGTGCCGATATGCAGCTGATCAACCCCCGCGAGGCGACATAGCTTCGCCAGAACCAACATCGTGATACCGTGGTGCTCGTTCCGAGCAAAGCTGGCGTACATAGCGCGGTGAGCATGAATAATCAAGCCTAGATCAGCTTGGCGCAAGCTCAAAAGGCCAGCAAAGCCAGCTGTTACCACATCCACCATCACATAACGCCCACCTTCGCGCCGGACCAGCTCCGCCCTGCGAATCATCTCTCCTGTTTCCGCCGTGACATTAGGCAAATAGACCTTACGCTCCCCCGTCTCCGCCTCGGCCCGAGCGCAAGCTTCCAAACTGCGCTGCACCCGCTCTGCGAAGGGAGAGAAGGGCTGGGAGGTAAGATTCTCGTCGTCTTTGACCAGATCCAGTCCTCCCACCAGAGCCTCGTACACCACCTCGGCATGTTCCCGGGGATCGAGCCCTAGCTTGGGTTTGACAATGGTGCCCACCAGCGGCCGTCCGTAAACCCCCAGAGCAGCCCGCACCCCTTGCACGCCAAAAGCTGGCCCCGGCGAAGCCGATACCAACTCGGCCGGAAAAGCCAGGTCGAGTAGGCGCAGATTCTTAACCGCTTTCATGCCAAAAACATTGCCAGCAATGCTACTCAGGTATTGAGGTATATTCCCCGGTTCGAAGAGAGCCAGCGGATAAGCAATCTTCACTACGTTGCCCTCGACCTCGTACACTCTGGCGCGCAGCTCTTCCCAAATCCGAGACTTCATAGTGGCCACATCGGTCCAGGTCCCGATAGAAGACTCCGAAGCCACAGCTCCGGCAGCTTCGCGAATATCCACTCCTTCGGCCGGTTCCACATAGAAGCAAGCTAAGCAATCAGAAGCCTTGGGCGCATAATCGAGTTCCAAAAAATCACTGTACCGCAAGGTGATACACCTCCTAAACTTTAGCCGCTCCGGCCGCACTCGGAACCTGAGCCTGAAGGCGCTCCCAATCTTCCAGGAAGCGCTGGATACCTACATCGGTCAAGGGATGCTGAAGCATTCGGGTCAGCACGCTGAAGGGAACGGTGGCGATATGAGCTCCTGCCCGTGCCGCCTCCACGACGTGCATGGGATGGCGGATGCTGGCGGCAATGATCTCGGTGCTGAACCCGTAGTGGGTGAAGATACGGGCAAGATCGCGCACCAACTCCATGCCTTCCTGGCCAACATCGTCCAACCTCCCCACGAAAGGACTGACGAAGCTGGCTCCCGCTTTGGCAGCCAGGAGAGCCTGAGGCACAGAAAACACCAAGGTGACGTTGGTCTTTATCCCTTCAGCCGCTAGCATCCTTACCGCTTTCAATCCCTCTTCCGTCATGGGGATCTTAACGGCCGTGTTAAGTTTCCAAGAAGCGAACCGGCGCGCCTCCTCCACCATACCCTCCGCTGTATTAGAGATCACTTCCACGCTAATTGGCCCTTGAACCAGGGAAGCAATCTCTCGGATGGCTGTCTCCACGTCCGCCCGTCCCGCTCGGGCCAGCAGACTGGGGTTGGTCGTAACCCCATCCACCACACCCCAACTAGACGCCCTTCTTATTTCCTCCACCTTAGCCGTATCCAGAAAGATCTTCAAATTTCCTTCCCCCCTTTCGCTTCCTCGTGCTTTCATTCTAAGAGAGGAAGAAGAAGGGATAAACCAAAAGCCCTTGAAAAGTTGCTAAAAGCGCGCAAGTGGTTAAGTGCGCGGCGACTCTCAGCCAGACCAACCGTTCGCCACGGCTTAATGCGCGTTGAGGAAAGCGTTCCCAAAGGACGCGAGCGGATGACCAACGGCATAGCTTTTCACAGCAACTTATAAGCATCCTCTAATGCCCATCTAATGTTGATTGCGTATCGTTTAGTCGGCGGTAGCCAACGACGAGCGCAAGGGGGAAAGGCCGATGAACCGCAAGTGGCTAATCGGTTTGAGCAGTGGTCTTTTAGTTTTCAGTGTAACGCTGGGGTGGGCCCAAATGGTGTTTACACCGCCCTCCAGCAACCTGGTAATAATGCACCAAGTAAGCACGCCAGACGAAGACACCCCGAACTCCGGGGCGCAGGAGATATTGCAGATGCAAGCGCTGGCTCGCCATCTCAGGAGCGAAGTAAGTAAAAACCGGCCCAAAATGCGCGTTTCCCAGAACTAGCAGTTCGCCAGCAGCGCTTAACGCCTCTTTCAGTCCCTATGTGGGCACCACCTGGGAGCCGTGACGTTCAGGTAGAAGTTTAAAATGGTCGTCGCCAGCGGGCGATCCTGCTCGCGCAGGGCAACAAACGCCTGGCTGAAAAACAACCGCTCAGGTCCGTCCTTGTAGTAACTCACTCCATGCACCGTGTGAGATCCGGGCGGCTGGTAGGAGAAAGCCACCGAATGCTCCCCCAGCCTCACAAACCTAACCGGATACCTGAAGGGTCTGGGCTGGGTTACAATCTCATGCCTCTTTTGCCCTTCTGCCAGCCAGCCCGGTATCCACTGGGCGAGGTCATCAACTGCACATCCCTGACAGGCACCATTGTGGGTTAAGTACATCCACTCAGCAGAGTCGGGGGATCTCAAAAAGATCCCTGTACTGCCGTCCGCACCAACATCGGCCCTTAAAACTTCCCACCCTCTCGGAGCCAGAAAAATTGTGCCGTTGTTGATGCAGTAAACTGCCAGCCTTTCCGCCTGAGAAGGAGGGAGGTCGAAATCGATGGTGCCCAGGAAGGAGTCAGGCAGAACCGGAGGGTGAGAAGGAAGCCCGTATCTTGCCTTTATGGCTTCAACTGGCAGGCAGGTGCCGTTCCTGAAAAGCACCGTCTCAAAGGGTATCACCCTGGGAACCTCGCTGGGAGGATCTTTCATGAGTTCTTCAAGCACGGGTGGATCGTACAGGGGTGAATGATACGGGGGATCCGATTTCAGCGTGGGTTTCGCTGGGCTCTTTTCCAGCTCTTTTCGGCTTCTATCCTTCCCGGAAGAAGTGCATACGTAGAAGGGGATAATTTGCTTCAAAAACCCCGCCGCTTTTACTTCGCCAACACCTTCCACTTTTGTGTGGAAGACAGAAAAAAGAATAAAGTTCCTGTGTATAGTACACCTGCTGACTATTTTTTCTATGGGGATAAGACTCAGCAGAAAAGCGATGGAATCGTCCTCTTTAGAAATTTCCTGGTGGGCTTCAGCGGAGAGCCAATCCGCGTACTCAGATTTTGTGGGGTTAGTTAGTACGAAAACGAGCAGGATGACCGACAAGGCCGCCCAGAGCATCCATTTTTTTAGCTGATAATCTGGGGCTTGCACGGCGCTTCCCCCTTTTCGGCCTTCTCTCCTTCGGCAGCTCCTCGGTCTGCACACCTCAGAAAGTCTATACCCCGCTGCCAGCGCTTCCTCCCCGCTCTTAAAATCCACCCTGCTCTGCAGGGCTATTTACCCGCGCCACCAGCGCTTTCAGTCCCCTTGTCGTCGGGGAAGGTTCTGCAACTTAGAGATGAAGCTGGTGTCATCCCTCAACCCGGGGATCTTTCAGTCCCCTTGTCGTCGGGGAAGGTTCTGCAACCTCTCTGGTGTCGATGGGGTAGTTGTAGTGCTCCGGGTCTTTCAGTCCCCTTGTCGTCGGGGAAGGTTCTGCAACTCTTCATCGGTAGCTTTCTTGAGCACCTTCAGGAGTCCCTTTCAGTCCCCTTGTCGTCGGGGAAGGTTCTGCAACTGGCTCGGCAAGATCGGCGGCCCGTTGCTGGGCGGCATACCTTTCAGTCCCCTTGTCGTCGGGGAAGGTTCTGCAACAGGGGCAAGATCCGCCTGGAGTGCCGGGGGCGGGCGCGACTTTCAGTCCCCTTGTCGTCGGGGAAGGTTCTGCAACCATCCCCCTCGTGGAGGGCGTGGAGTGGTCTCCCACGCCTTTCAGTCCCCTTGTCGTCGGGGAAGGTTCTGCAACTAGGAAGGACGAGGACATCGTTGCGGTGGCTGAAGACACTTTCAGTCCCCTTGTCGTCGGGGAAGGTTCTGCAACGTTAAGCGCCGTTGACGGGTCGGAACCACAGGGACACTTTCAGTCCCCTTGTCGTCGGGGAAGGTTCTGCAACTCACCGCGGTTTCCTGCCGTTCGCCCTTGTGCCCCAAGGGTTCTGGCTGCCCGCTGCCTTTTCCAGGAGAACCGATTTTTCGAAAATGACCTTCTTGCACGAAAACCCCGCTCTCTTTCGAAAATTTGCTGGCACCTAAAACCCTTCTCTCCCAAGGACTCCAGCCTTCTACCCCCTCTTAGCACTCCGATCTTCTTGCCATAAACTGGAACAAAACTACCCCATTTTCGAAAAATCAGCATCCCTTAATTATTAAATCGGTTCTACGTTCACCCCCAAATTCCTTCTTCATCTAACTAGGTTTTCGCTTAGAAGTGTGATGCTAGGCCACAGGGTACATAAAATTTAAAAGCCGGGGCTAAACTCCCCGGCTCGCCAGCTCAAGGAACTTTTAGGGCTGAGAAAAATTGTAGTATTGTTGAGCGTACTGAGTGTCAGCGAAGTCGCTCCGAATCCCTTCTTCCCGTTGCATGAGCTTTTCCAGAGCTCGGCGAAACATGGCAGCATGGGCCTCTTCGCGGGAAATAAGGAACTCCAGCATTTCTTTGATCTTGGGATCGGTAGCCTGCCGGTGCAAGCGCTCGTAAACCGCTTTGGCACGGAACTCGGCAGCAATATTCGACTGCAGATCGGCCACCAGATCTCCCACCGTGTCCACATAGCTGCCGCAGAAGGGAGTTCCCACCGAGTTGAGCCAGATTGCACCACCACCACCCAGCAGCTGCAGGGCATACTCTTCGGAAGTTTCCGTGCTCACCTGTCCCTCCGAGAGCAAGTTTATAGCCTGGATCAGCATCTCCATATGATTGAGCTCTTCCATACCTATGTCCAGTAGCAAGTCTTTGACCTCTGGATCTTTGCATTTCAACCCCTGCAAAACGTATTGCAGACCTGCGGCCACCTCGCCGTTTTGTCCGGCCAGCTGTTCCATGAGCAATACAGCGAAATGGGGATCGGGATTGCTAACACTCACAGGAAAAAGCAATTGATCTTTGCGGTGATAAAACACCTCTCAGTCCCCCCTTGAAAGCTTTTGCCTCTTTACTTTCTCCCGAGGAGGGAATTTGTATGCGCAGACTAAGACTAGAAGTTCTTTTCCTGGTTTTTAAAACTGTACAGAAGTGCTGGAGCACTCTCGCCCAGACGATCCCACACCAGGGAGGCAGAACCAGCCTTATTGCCGCCCGTTTCCACGCCTCGCCACCAAAAACGACGGGACATAGAGACAAGCAGCAGGAAGGAACAACTAAAGCCGAAACCAAATAAGACCGGGAAAGGGGCAGCTTAACAAGGCTTTAACAAGGCTCAAAGGCTACCAGAAGGATTTTACCCACAAAATTGGACTTGACCGTCAATTGGTATTGTAATAACATCCGCATTCATCCTACCACTCTACACTTAGCACCAGCAGAATGTTATTAGCTTTTGGTAAGAAATCAAATACACCTGAAGCCAACAAAGCCTAAAAGCGCGTTGCTTGTTGAGTCCTTGAAGATTTTACGAACGGCACTAGGAACATGCTGTAAATAAGAATCGAACTCGTTAGCTATTTAATGACATGTATAGGGTTCCCGGCTGTTAAGACCGCCCCTTGAATTAGGAATTCGTTAAAATCGCGAGTAACAGAGACTGGTTACCCAACTTTAAGGAATTACTCCGGCATTTAGTGATAACTTCTGCGCATTCCAGGGGTAACCCAGGGAATTACCATCCTCTTTATTGAAAAAATGAACTTTATTCCAGTTAATGGCCAGCCATAGTTCTCCTCCTCTGGGTTCCGCACGGCTCTCGCTAAAAGAAGCTATTAGCTCCTTATTTCCGGCTGCCAAGTAATACAATCTCTCCTTACCACAATTTTCTCGCCAAATAATCTTAACTGGCAGGCATTCCCCTTCAGCTATCTTCTCTTCTTTCAAGATGACGCTTTCGGGTCTAAGACCCATGATCACCTTGATCTCCTTGTTTGGGGATTTACCCAGGATCCAGGCGCTCCAGTTACCCGGTACCGTAAGTTTGAGACCTTCTCCGAGGAACAACTGGTTTCCTTTTACTATTCCTGGCAAGAGGTTCATGGGTGGATTGCCTATAAACCTCGCTACAAAGGTATTGGCTGGGCAGTTATAAATATTCTCTGGGGTATCTACCTGCTGCAAGACGCCGCTAGCCAGGATGGCTATCCGCTGCCCTATAGTCATGGCCTCTACTTGGTCATGGGTGACATAAATCATAGTCGAGTTTAATTTACAATGCAGGCGCACCAACTCCGTACGGGCCTGAGTGCGCAATTGGGCATCCAAGTTAGAAAGTGGCTCGTCTAGAAGAAAATAGGGGGCTTGCTTAACTATGGCCCTGGCAAGGGCCACCCGCTGGCGCTGCCCTCCAGACAATTCTCGCGGCCGACGTTCCTCCAACCCTTCCAGGCCAAGGATGGCTAGAGCCGCCTTAATTCTAGCTTTGATTTCCTCCTTCGCAACCCGCCGCACTTGCAGTCCAAAAGCGATGTTATCCCACACCGTCATATGGGGGTAGAGGGCATAGTTCTGAAAGACCATAGCCACATTCCGCTCACCGGGCTCTAGATCGTTAGCCAGCTGGCCGTTTAAGTACAACTTACCACTGGTCACCCTTTCTAGGCCCGCTATCAAGCGTAAAGCTGTTGTTTTGCCACAACCTGACGGGCCCAAGAGCACTAATCGCTTCCCAGCCGCCACCTGGAGGTCTAATTGCTCTAATGCCGTTACCCGGCCATATTCTTTACGTACTTTATCAAAGCAAATATCACCAGCTATCGTTGACATTACCCACCCCTCCTCTTTGCGATTATCCCTTTAAGCCCGAATGAATAAAGGTATCTACTACATAACGCTGAGCGAGCAAGTAAGCAACTACGGGCGGCAACGAAGCCAGGGCCGCTGCTGCCATCATCGCCCCCCAGTTAGTCCCCCCCTCGAGGTTAGTAAACATCTGCAATGCCAGAGGCAAAGTATACATACTCTTGTCGTTGATCATTAAAAGAGGCCAGAAGTATTCGTTCCAGGTGTTAATAAAGAAAAGGATGCCCAGGGCGATCAAACTCGGCTTGATCGCCGGCAGGAGCACGCGCCCCAATATTTTCCCATGTCCCACTCCGTCCAGGCGGGCGGCTTCTACTAAGGACGGCGGGATGCTGCGCAGACTCTGCCGTAACAAGAAAATGCCGAGAGCATCAGCCATCTGGGGGAGTGCTACCCCTATATAGGTATTAAGCCACCCTATCTTCGACATAAAGAGGTAATTGGGCATCATGGTTACCGTAAAAGGAACAAAAATACTCAAGAGACAAAGATAAAAAAGAGTTTCCCGGCCGCGGAAAGAAAACTGGGTGAAGCCATAGGCTGCCAGGATGCTAGTTAGTAATTTGGCTGCCGTTACTATGAAGGCGATTATAAAGGTGTTAAAGATATAACGCCCCAGGGGGATAGCTTTCACAACATAAACAAAGTTGGCTACCGTTACCGGGTAAGGCCAGGGGTTTAATGAAGCATTAAAGACTTGCTCCGGCGTTTTCCAAGCAGTAGCAAGCATCCATATCAAAGGAAGCAATGACCCAATAACCAGCAGCAACAGCGGAAAATGCCACCATGGGATTTTAGTTTTCATAATAGACCCCCTTCTCCAGGACTCGTTTTTGTAGAAGAAGCAGGCCGCCAAAAATCACCAACGCTATTATAGCTGCAGCTGCTGCCTTGCCAGCCTGGAAGAAGTTAAAGGCATACTGGTAAATAAGGAATACCAGGTTAGTGCTGGCCTGGTCTGGACCCCCGTTGGTTAGCATCTGAATGGGCACAAAAACATATTGAGAACCAATAATTACTACCATTACCGATACATAGAGAGCCGTTCCCGAGGTCAAAGGGCGGATAATCCGCCAGAAAATCTGCCAGTTGGAGGCTCTCTCCAACCTGGCCGCTTCAATGAGTTCCTGGGGTACCGCCACCATACCGGCCAGAAGAACTATAAAGTTATAACCGAAGCTTTTCCAGGCAGTAATTATAGCTAGGGCCGGGATAACCCAGCCGTAGCTGCTTAACCACGGGGGCGCCGGCAGTCCTAATAACCGCAGGAGGGCATTGATTGGCCCTGCCAGGGGGTTGTATAGCCAGAGGAAGATAACGGCGGCCACCGCCAGGGAAAGAACGCTGGGTAGGAAAATCAAAGCCCGGTAAAAGTTTTGCCCTTTAAAGACCAGATGCGACAGGATGTAGGCGGCAATATAGGGCAGAGCCAGATTCAATGCCAGTAGAATTAAAACATACTCCAGGGTATGCCATAAGGCCAACCAGAACTCCCGGCTCCGGAGTATTTCCAGGTAATTGGTTAACCCCACCCATTTGGGGGTAGGGCTAACCATATTCCACTGGTAAAAGCTCAATTTCAGGGTGGATACCAGGGGCCAGAAGGTAAATAGCGCCAGGAAAACCAGAGCGGGGGCAAGGCATCCCCAGGGTACCAGATAACCCTTGATGGCAGCAAACCTTGGACGGGTTTCCCTTGCGATTTTCATTCTACGTCACCTTAATTGCCGATTAATTTATTTACCTTAGCTGCAGCTTCCTTCAGGGCTTCCGCTGCCGGCTGGCGACCGCCGAGGATGGCGTCCCTGGCATCTAGAAGGACCTGTTCGGCCTGAAGACCGTTATTGCCCGGAAAACTTACCCAGGGCACAGCGTCGGGGAGCTGGGCTACTGCTGGCTTCATTAACGGATTATGATCCATAAAAGGTTTCAGGTACCTGGGATCGTCGGTTACATCTTGCCGGGGTGGAAGATAGCCGGTGCCTTTGGTCCAGGTGGTTAGAGCCTCAGGGGATTCCAGGTACTTAATGAATTCCCAGGCAGCCTTTTGCTGATCAGGATTTTTAGCAAATATAAACAGGGCATTACCTCCAGCAGGAACTCGGCGCGGTTTATTACCGAAGGTTGGGAAAGGAGCCGTTAAAACCTTAAACTTACTGGAAGTTTCAATATAATTTCTCTTGGCAATAGTCGTAATATACATTCCTACTTTCCCCGTAACAAAGGCCTGGGTGCCTTCCTCCCAAGTAGCGTGCAGAGCTGTCTTATCTTTTAAAACCATGTCCGCCAGTAACTGGTAAGCTTCAATGGCCTCGGGACTATCAAAAGTAGCCCTGACCTTGGCACCCGTTCTGGTCAGTATCTGAGCGCCATTAGATTCCATCATGGCTTGCTGAGCCCAGTTATCGGCAGGCTCCTGCACATAAAGGCCGTAGTTGCCGGTTTTCTCTTTGATTGTCCTGGCCATATCCCTTACTTCAGCCCAGGTTTTGGGTGGATTTTGCGGGTCCAGGCCAGCTGCTTTAAAAATGTCGGCGTTATAATAGAGGACAGGGTTGCTGATGGAATAGGGCATACCTTCAAGTTTGCCGTTAACCCGGCCCAGATCTAGGATGTTAGGCGAGAAGTTACTTAGAAAAGCTTGTCCTTCAGGATCTTTTTTAGCGGCCTCCTCCACCGGTAGGTGGGGCAAGTTGGCAGTCGCATAATCCAAAAAATTGTACCCTATTTGAGCTACTGCTGGCGGGTGCCCCGCCGCTATGGCAGCTTGTAAATTTTGCATTAGTCCAAGGTACATATTGGGTTGAAACTTTTCAACCACTTTAATGTCCGGGTGCTGCTCGTTAAACTTCTGCACCAGATCGCGGACGGTCTGCCCGCCGAAATTCTCCGAG
This sequence comes from Desulfothermobacter acidiphilus, assembly GCF_052073645.1. GTDB lineage: Bacteria > Bacillota > Desulfotomaculia > Desulfotomaculales > Ammonificaceae > Desulfothermobacter > Desulfothermobacter acidiphilus. The sequence continues at coordinate 1,690,066 of NZ_CM125440.1, forward strand.
TTGACGTGCCAGTATTCAATTGTTGTTACCTTTGCTCCGGTACCGGTACCGTTGCTCCCGGATACTTTGGTGCCGGTCCCGCAACCGGTTACCAGGCTACTCATCAGGATAGTAACCAACAGAGTAGAACTTAAAATTTGGCGCCAGTTTAAGGACATTGTCTCTTTTCCCCCTTGCCAAAAATTCTTTGCAGATAATTGATCCCCGTTAACACCTCCGGTAGAGGAACTTGGTAATACTCCAAAACCAAAGCCGGTTTCGCAGGACTGCGGCTTAGAGCATCCCATACAGGTTGGAAATTAATCTTGCCCATGCCTAGCGGCAGGTGCTCATCGGCTTGTCCCCGGTTATCGTGGAGGTGCAAAGCTACCAGTCTTTCTCCCAGTTGCCCTATAACGCGGGGGATATCCCAACCATTAAGGTAAGCGTGCCCAACATCCAACAGGGCTACAATTCCATCAATTTCATAAATCAGGCTTACAAACTCCTGGGAATCATACAATTGAGTAGGCCCATAACCTACATTTTCTACCGCCAGCTTCACACCAGCCTGCTGGGCTTTCCTTGCCAGCAAGTCAAGAGCTTCTTTTACTCGCTGGGAGGCCCGGGCGCGGTTAAACATATGGCTGCTATAATTATGGGGATGGATAACCACATACTCACATTCCAGCTCAGGCGCGCTTTCTATAGTGTGTTGTAGTATTTTCAGGGTTAGTTCACGAATAGAGGAGTATTCTGAAGCCAGGTTTAGATCAAAAAAGGGAGCATGAAGGCTGCGCGGACCTTTATGGTTGCGGAGATATTCTTTTGTATAATTAATTCCATTATTAAAATCCTGCCACTCAGGCCCCTCAGCAAAGATCTCAATACCAGTTCCCTGAGCTATTAAAGCCTCGCGCTCTTCGGGTTGTACCAGGACCAATGTACTGACAAAAATACGCTTATTTAATGGGAACACGACCGTTACCTCCCCTTCTATTACCTCAAAAGACTACTAATTTTCGCTACAGTCTCTGGCAATGCTTCCTCCGAACTCTGGCACCCGCCCAATACAGCATTGATGGCGGTAATTCTCAGCTGTTCGACCTTCACCTATTACCACCCTGAAAACTAGGCCAGGAAAGCATATTAGGCACTTGCACAAGCGCCAGCTGTATTAATTGTTACTAACAGGGTGATCCATAAGGATTTATGCCACCTGCAATTTATCGTTTCCTCCCTCCCACTTTGCTTGCCAATTGAGATCATACAATAGAAATGTTACATTCGAGTTAAATACTGATTAATCTTAAATTAAGACGTAGAAAACGATGTACTTGCCAGTCCAAGGACGGCATACTAGGCGATCAGCTGATCGCCTAGTATGCGTTTGTGATTACGGTATTTAAGGGGGGGCGGAGCGGGACCAGAACAGCACCTCCAGGATGGTGCCGACCAGCACGGCATTGTAGACTTTGAGGAAGGGCGACCTCAGGACAACGGTTACCACGAAGCGGGCAGCGAAGAAGCCAAGCGTCACCAGTTCTATTGTTTTCCCCTGCCGATGCGCCAGAAGGCGTTTAGAGGTTAGTGCTGACGCTAGATCAGCCGTAACGTCCGTCGTCCGAAGTCCATGTCGGACAGTGCCCAGGACAGAATCCAGGGCAAAAGGCGAAGAAGATCCAGAGCATTTCCCGAGGGTCGCAAGAGCATTTCTTTTTCTCACTTCCGCACACAAAGGGTTGCCCTGAACCGGAAAATGTCCGATCTTCTTCTATCCGCCAAGATTTGCTCTACTCAACGGCCGTGGGGAGCCTGGATAGGGTCGGACGCAGCAGGGTGAGCTCGGCACAAGAAAAAAAAGCGGTATCCCCAAAGGATACCGCCGCTGAGTTCGCGAAAAACTTAGCTTTTCTTGGGCATGAGCCCGCGCGGGGTGTACTTGGTATGCAGGAGCTCGTGTGATTTGTGACTGAGCGGTTTCTCCAGGAAGTCCTGGTAGATCTTCTTGATGTCGGGGTTTTCGTGCGACTTGCGGTAGGGCAGTTTCTTGTCCCGTTCGTAAATACCCGCTATCCGCTGCTCCCTTATCTCCGTGGTGGTGGGAATGGGCTGGCCCCCGCCACCAATACAGCCACCCGGACAGGTCATCACCTCGATGAAGTGATAGTCCTTGAGCTCCCCAGCCTTGAGCTTCTCCATCAGCATCCGCGCGTTGCCCAGACCGTGAGCCACCAACACTCTAACTGTGGTGCCGTTAAGATCCACCGCCGCCTCCTTGATGCCTTTCATACCGCGCACTTCGGTAAAGTCCAGCTTGGGTAGCGTCTTGCCGGTGGCGAGTTCGTAGGCCGTCCGCAAAGCCGCCTCCATCACGCCGCCGGTAGCGCCGAAGATCTGACCCGCACCGGTGCCGGTGCCGAAGGGATCGTCATAATTTTCGTCAGGCAGGTTGGCAAAGTCCAAACCAGCCACCTTGATCATCCGGCCGAGTTCGCGCGAGGTCAGCACCACATCCACGTCCTGGTAACCGGAAGCCTTCATTTCCGGACGAGCAGCCTCGAACTTCTTGGCCGTGCAGGGCATGATGGAAACCATGAAGACGTCCTTGGGATCAAGGCCCTTCTTCTGAGCGTAATAGGTTTTGGTTATGGGGCCTAGCATCTGCTGGGGGGACTTGCAGCTGGAGATGTGGGGGATGAGCTCGGGGTAAAAATGCTCCAGGAACTTGATCCAGCCCGGCGAGCAGGAAGTGAACTGCGGCAACACCCCGCCCTTCTGAATCCTCTCCAGGAGCTCCGAACCCTCTTCCATGATGGTGAGGTCGGCAGAAAAGTTGGTGTCGAAAATGGCGTCGAAACCCAGGCGCCGCAAGGCCGCCACTATCTTCCCGGTGGCGTCCGTCCCCACCGGCATACCGAACATCTCACCGATGGTCACGTGCACCGCCGGAGCCGTCTGCACCACCACGTGCTTGTTGGGATCAGCCAGGGCCGCCCAGACCTTGTCGGTGTCGTCCCGCTCGTAAATGGCGCCCACCGGGCAGACCAGGGCGCACTGCCCGCACTGCACGCAATTGGTCTCGGCTAGGGGAACGTTTCCCTTGATCCCTACAATGGCTTGCCCGTCCACCCTCTGGAGCTCGTACACTCCCACCGTCTGTACCTGCTCGCAGACAGTCACGCAGCGCCGGCAGACGATGCACTTATTGGGGTCGCGGATAATGCCCACCGAAGAATCATCAACGGGGAATTCGCGCCGAATTCTGGGAAAGCGGACTTCCCGGATGTTGAACTGCGCCGCCAGGTTCTGGAGCTCGCAGTTGCCGTTGCGGGGACAGGTGGGGCATTCCATGGGGTGGTTGGCTAGAATGAGCTCCAAGGTGGTGCGCCGCGCTTCTCGCACCGCCGGGGTGTTGGTGCGCACCACCATGCCCTCCTCCACCGGCGTGTTACAGGCAGTCACGAAGTCGCGCTGCCCCTCCACCTCCACAATACAAATGCGACAGGCTCCCACATCGTGACCGATGTCCTTAAGATAACAAAGAGTGGGAATATTTACCTGCACTTTTTTGGCCGCCTCCAGGATGGTGGAACCCCGCGGTACCTCAACCTTACGACCGTCAATAATCAGACTAACCATTAAAACTCCCCCCATCCTTTACGCTTCGCAAAGCAACAGGCGCAGAAAGCGAGCGCTTAACCGCCCCATCTTGCACTTAGCCGCGCTAGCCATCACGTCCAGAGTTTGGCGCAGCAGAGCCTTCTCTTCCACCGTGGCCGTGCCTTCCGCCAATTTCTGTACCAGCCCGGTAACCTGCAACATCCCATTGAATCCCGGCAAACACTCCCCGCAGCACTCCTCCCGCGCCAGCGTCACGAAGTCCACCGCTACCTGAGACGAAGCCATACTCTCCCCCTCCTTTATTTGGTTCCAGCTTTAAGAGCCTGCCAACTTAACCGGGGTGTGTAGTGTGTATGTAGCAGTTCGTGCGACTTATGACTGAGTGGCCGGCCCAGGAACTCCTCGTAAAGCTTTTTAATGTCGGGGTTTTCATGCGACTTGCGGTAGGGCAGTTTCTTGTCCCGTTCGTAAATACCCGCTATCCGCTGCTCCCTTATCTCCGTGGTGGTGGGAATGGGCTGGCCCCCGCCACCAATACAGCCACCCGGACAGGTCATCACTTCGATGAAGTGGTAGTCCTTGAGTTCCCCAGCCTTGAGCTTCTCCATCAGCATCCGCGCGTTGCCCAGACCGTGAGCCACCAACACTCTAATTGTGGTGCCGTTAAGATCCACCGCCGCCTCCTTGATGCCTTTCATACCGCGCACTTCGGTAAAGTCCAGCTTGGGTAGCGTCTTGCCGGTGGCGAGTTCGTAGGCCGTCCGCAAAGCCGCCTCCATCACGCCGCCGGTAGCGCCGAAGATCTGACCCGCACCGGTGCCGATGCCGAAGGGATCGTCATAATTTTCGTCAGGCAGGTTGGCAAAGTCCAAACCAGCTTCCCTGATCATCCGCCCCAGCTCCCTGGAGGTCAGCACGATGTCCACGTCCCGGTAACCGGAAGCGTTCATTTCCGGACGAGCAGCCTCGAACTTCTTGGCCGTGCAGGGCATGATGGAGACCGAGACGATATTGGCAGGGTTAATCCCCTTGAGCTGGGCATAGAAAGTCTTCACCACCGCACCAAACATCTGCTGGGGGGACTTGCAGCTGGAGATGTGGGGGATGAGCTCGGGGTAAAAATGCTCCAGGAACTTGATCCAGCCCGGCGAGCAGGAAGTGAACTGCGGCAACACCCCGCCCTTCTGAATCCTCTCCAGGAGCTCCGAACCCTCTTCCATGATGGTGAGGTCGGCAGCGAAGTTGGTGTCGAAGATGGCGTCGAAACCCAAGCGCCGCAAGGCCGCCACTATCTTCCCGGTGGCGTCCGTCCCCACCGGCATACCGAACATCTCACCGATGGTCACGTGCACCGCCGGAGCCGTCTGCACCACCACGTGCTTGTTGGGATCAGCCAGGGCCGCCCAGACCTTGTCGGTGTCGTCCCGCTCGTAAATGGCGCCCACCGGGCAGACCAGGGCGCACTGCCCGCACTGCACGCAATTGGTCTGATCGAGATAGCGACCTCCCACGGGAGCCACCGTAGCAGTAAACCCCTTGCCCTGCAGAGCGATAGCCCCCACCGTCTGGATGATACCGCATACACTCTCGCAGCGCCGGCAGACGATGCACTTATTGGGGTCGCGGATAATGGCCACCGTGGAGGTGTCTAACGGAAGTTCTTCGCGGGGCAGCGCTGGCAGCCGGAGACCGCGAATATTAAACTGCGCCGCCAGGTTCTGGAGCTCGCAGTTACCGTTGCGGGGACAGGTGGGGCATTCCATGGGGTGATTGGCTAGAATGAGCTCCAGAGTCATGCGCCGCGACTCTCGCACCGCCGGGGTGTTGGTGCGCACCACCATGCCTTCCTCCACCGGCGTGTTACAGGAGGTAACCAGTTCTTCGCGGCCTTCCACTTCCACCACGCAGATGCGGCAAGCCCCCACCGCATTAATGCCTTCCAGGTAGCACAAAGTAGGGATCTTTATTCCTACTTTCTGGGCCGCTTTGAGAATACTAATATCTTTGGGTACAGTTACCTCAATACCGTCAATAGTCAAGGTGACTTCAGCCACTTTTCCCCCTCCTATCCAACAATGGTCTGCCAACCGGGATTGGGAGCGACCGTTTTAGGCCGCTGGCCTTCCTGGTAAGCTTTCAACTCGTCTTGGAAACGCTGCCATAGCTTCTCCGTAACCAGACCCGCCACCCGACCAAGACCGCACTTAGAGCCCTGCTTCAGGGTGCGAGCCACTTCCTGGATCACCGCGTCGTTGGGCGCCTCTCCGCCGTTGCCCATAAGGTTTAACACGTCAAGCAGGTACTTGGTGCCGATGGGACAGGGACGGCATTCGGCGCAGGACTCAGCCTGCACGTACTCCATAAAATACTTGACGATATCCACCACCGAAACGGAATCGTCCAAGAAGACTTTGCCCGCCGAACCCAGCACCGAAGCCGCCTTACCCAACTCGTCCCAATCGGGAGGGATCTCGTCCACCTGAATGGGACCCAAAGCGCGAATCTGCTCAGTGAACTCCGTCACCACCGCGCCAAAACGCGCTCCTTCGGCTGCCGAAATCCACTCCAGCCGTACCCGCTCCGGCTCGATGCCGAAGAGCTCTACCAGGCGTTTAGTGAGATTAAACCGGCGATGAGCGTAATAATTCCCCTTAACGTAGTGGCAGTCACCCGGGTGACAACCGGCTACCAGCACTCCATCGGCGCCGGAGAAAAGGGCCTTCAGGACAAAGCGGGGATCCACCCGCCCAGAGCACATCACCCGTATGATGCGGATGTTGGGTGGATATTGCACCCGGGATACACCGGCCAGATCGGCACCGGCGTAACTACACCAGTTGCATAGAAACCCAATAATGCGGGGCTCAAAAGAAGACAAGAACCTCACTCCTTTCTGATGTTTTTGAACACCGAGGTTTTATTCGGTAAAAGAAAGAAGGCTCAGCTTTCGGCTAGACGACGGCGGGAAAGAGAAAAACCGGGACGCCAAGTCTCGCTCGCAGGATTGTCTTTGGTCTCTACCCCTTTCCGCTGGCGAAGTTCTTCTGCCACCTGGTTTATCATCATGTCGATCAGGTGGGGCAAAGGTTCGGTTGAGGCTCCAACTATCTCCACGTTGGCGCGATTTAAATGGAGGAGTATTTTCTTGGCCGAACTCCGAGCCACCGCTTCGGCCATTCGCGGAGTAAACTCACCCAACATGCTGTGAGCAATAACCGAAGCGATGGTACCAAGCACTACATCCACCCGCTCCACATTAAACACCAAAGCATTCTCGCCGCTAGCTCCGTCGTTCGCGCCCGCCCGCAGCATCTCCGCTGTGGCAATGGCATTAGTACCCAGAGCGATTATCTCTACCTCTTCTTTGGGCAGGGCTTTGCGTAGCTTCTCTACGATCACCCTGCCTATACCCCCCCCCTGACCGTCAATTACCGCTACCCGCAACATACTTGTTCCCCCTCAAAACCAAACTTGAAAGATTTGCCTTCCGAGGCAAAAGAAAACGGCTACCTGGCCCGCTTCGACGGACTTTTCTGGCTGGCCTTCGTAGCCGCTCCTGAAAATTTATAGCTGTGGCGGCAACCTCAATCCGGCGACCTCTTTGGAGATACTTGGCGGAACCTTCGCGGCTCCTTGACTACACTAATTACCTATTCGCCGGGACAACGCAAAATCCTCCTCCACCGAGCAAAAATTTCGCTCACAACAGCCCCTCCTCCTGCAACCGTGCTCCCGGCTGCGACAGCGCTGTGGTTACCAAACTCACGGCTTCACCCAGCCGGCAAGCTGCTTCCCCTGGACGCCCCAAGTGAAGTTCCCAGATCACCTCGCGCAGCCGCGTCCCAGCTTCTTTGAACTTAGGGTGACCAGTTACCTCGTAGGCGAATTGCGCCTCCTGCTGCACCCGCTCTAGAAAGAGACGATAAAATTTGCGCCCCCCTTCGCCCAGTTCCGGCTGCTGCACCTGCTCCAAAAGCGCCGTGGCCATGAGCAGAGCTCCCTTCACCCGCTCACCGAACATAAAGGTGGTAAACGCCTCTTTCAGCGTCAAAGCCATCGCCACCGCCTCTTTCTCCCTTTTCTTTAAGTGTACCACCTCGGTAAGATCCCGGAAAGAAAAAAAACCAGCCGGGCAGAACCCGGCCTTAGCAAAAACAAGGGGGGATAACAGCTTTATAAGACGCGGAAACGCGCGGTACGACGCGAATGTTTCCGCAGGTCCAGCAAATGAATAGCGCAAGCCAGACAGGGATCAAAAGAACGCACCACCCGAACGGGCTCAATAGGGTTTCGCGGGTCCTTCACCGGAGTGCCCATCAAAGCCTGCTCGATGGGGCCGAGTTGACCCCGGTCGTCCCGGGGGCTAGCGTTCCAGGTGGTAGGCACCACCGCCTGGTAATTGGCCACCAAGTGGTTCTTAATTTCAATCCAGTGCCCCAGCGCTCCTCGCGAGGCTTCGGTAAGGCCCATGCCGTGCCCTTCCGATGGCACCTGCGCCGGGTAATAAACAGGCTCTCCTGGTTTGAGTTGCCCCACCCATTCCAGCATAGCGTGGGCCACCCGGCTGCATTCTAGAGCTCTGGAATAATGTCTTCCCAGCACAGAAAAGGCCTTCTCCCCCAAGGAATAAATCTCAGGGACTTTATTGACCCAGGAGCGGGCTAGCGGCCCCACTTCCATGGGATGCCCTTGGTAACGAGGAGCTTTGATCCAAGAATAAGCTCCCGCCTTGCGCGGCTGAGGAACCGTTTCACCCCGGGCGGGAGGGAGGCCAGAAGTGTCGTTAGCGTACCAGGAATATTTCACATCCTCCACTATTCGGTTGGGGTCAAAAGTTCCGAACTGGCCGTTGATGTAAACGCCGGGCCGGATAAAGAGATCGCGCCGGCCCGCCTCCCCGTCCGCCTGGGGAAAACCACCGTAAGCCAACATGTTACCGCAACCCCGGCCTATGTCCCAGTAATCGCTGTAATACTCGGCCACCGTCTTTACGTCTGGGACATAAATGCCGTCGATAAACTGGATGAGCTCCTGCAAATACTTGCGGCACTCGGCTATGTCGGCCTCGGTCACCGGCTGGGTAGCCCCACCTGGGACAAACACCATAGGGTGGGGGGCTTTGGCCCCCAGAACAGCCAGCAGTTCATGCGCGCGGCGCCGGGCGTTAAGCGCTTCCAGGTAATGCTGAACCATCTCCTGGTTGACCTTGGGCGGCAGCCGGTAATCACCCTCCCCCCCATAACGAGGAACAAAAGGAGGGGTGTCCGGACCTTTGACGTAGTCTAGAGCGGCCAGAGTGTAGAAATGCAGGATATGCGACTGCAACCAGTTAGAGGCTTGAATAAGATTGCGAATGATGCGCCCATTGGGAGGGACTTTCGCCTGGAATGCATCGTCGAGGCATAGGACCGAAGCTACACCGTGTGAGAGCGGGCATACCCCACAGATCCTCTGGGTAATGTGCTGGGCATCGCGAGGATCCCGCCCTTTCATGATGATCTCGATCCCCCGGAAGAGGGTTCCCGAAGACCAGGCGTTTACCACCTTGCCGTTCGCCACCTCCACTTCGATCCTGAGGTGGCCCTCAATCCGGGTCATGGGGTCAACGATGACCTTCGTAGCCACTTTCCCCTTCCCCCTACCCGCTATTTCTTTAGCACCAGCATAGTATAACGTTAAATTAATAGTCAAATAATTTTTTGTTATAATCAAGTGTTCCAAGACCAGCACAGCCCGGCCAGGCTCAACAAAGCCGCCCCTACCATTACCGCAGCGTAACCCCAGTAATAGGCCAATACACCACCCAGCAAAGGCCCCAGAGCTCCGCAAAGGTTGATGATGCCCACTAACACTCCAGCTGCAGTGCCCCGGCCTTCTCCCTGGCGCAAAAGCACGGAAAGCGCACCTATGTACATAGTGGACCACGCCGCCGCCAGCAAGAGCTGCACCGGGTAAACCTGGTAAAAGATCTTCAGGCAGGGATAGAGAAGAAACACCAGCACTGACAATCCCATGCCGGCGCGAAACAGGCGATACCCATCGCCTCTTTCCACCACTCCCATTAACAATGACTGGCCCAAGTAATTAGTCATGACCGCCATACCTATCCAGAACTTGCTTGCCCCCAACTGCTGGAGATACAAAGGAAAGATAATCCAGACCGAAGAGGCACCCAAGTGGCGCAAAAAGAAAGGAAGATAAACGCGGTGGTGGCGCACAAGCACCTCCCAGAAAGAAGGGTGGCTCACTTTCCCCAGTAAAAATTTTTCCTCCAGACGCCAACTAAGGCAAAAAGCCAGCCAACACACCAAAGCGCTGAGAAGAAAGATAAGCTGATAGTTGCGTAGCAGTGCAGCCAGGAAGGAGCCGGCGATCCACCCGGCAGCGCACCAGGCGCTATAGCGGCCTATGCTTCCCCGATTCTCGTAGGCCATAACCAGCAACGCCCCGGTCACCACCCCCAGAGCAAAGCCAACCATTGCCCGCAGCCAGGCCAGAGCTATAACGCTGCCGGCCAGCATTTGAGCAGCAAAACCTAGAGCGCTGAGGGCCAGGCCCAGGCGCACAAAACGCAGGCGCCCTTTAAGATCGGCTTGACGGCCGAACCAAAAGGCAGCGATAAAATAAGCCAGGCCGTAAGCCCCGCCCACTAACCCTACTCCTAAAGCGTTACCCCCCAGTTCCACGGTGAGCAAAGGGATAAACACGCGTGAGGCTTCGGTTGCCAGGTAGAGGAGAAAACCCAGAAGGCTAGGAGGCGTTATTATCACCCCGTTGTTTGGACGGCTCAATTATACCGGTGGAAACCAGGAGGCGTATCGCCTCCTCCGGCGAGAGATCCAAAGCTATAACCTCTTTCCTGGGCACCAGGATGAGAAACCCAGAAACCGGCAGCGGCACGTGAGGTATTAACACCTTGACCATCTCCTCTTCCGCCACCTGGCTTAAACAATTACCGGCCTCCCCCACCACGAAGCCTATGGCCCAACTGCCCCGCCGGGGGAATTCCACCAGCACTACCTGCCGGAATACCTGCTTGCGCTCCTCGCTGAAAGTGTCCACTATCTCCTTAGCGGTCCTGTAAACCGTATTCACCAGAGGAATGCGAAAGACCAAGGCCTCCCAGTAAGCCAGTAGACGCCGACCGATAACGTTGGTGGCTAGCATTCCTACCAGCAAAATGACCAGGATGCTAATGACCACCCCAATACCGGGAATATGGTAAGGGGTAAAATAACTCACCAGCTTGCCAGCAAAACTATCTATAAAAGAAAAAAGCTTCCATAAAACAAAAACGGTAGCCGCGCCCGGCAGAAGAACGGCCAATCCGGTGAGCAAATAGTTGCGCAGGTTACGCTGCATAATTCAGGGCGGATGACCTATACCGCCTCTTCACCTCCTAGCGGAGCTCTTTTATTTTCTTCTTCTGCTCAGCGAGAATGTTTTCGTATTGGGAGTTCAACTCCCCCTCCAAACGCAACCATTCTTCTTGAAAAAGCGGGTGCTGTTCTGGCTCTATTTTTACTCTCACCCCCAGCTGGCGCTCCATGGCGTTCTGAGCGTTGGCCAGCCGGGCCGCAAAGTTCTCCTTGAAGTTGCGGTAAGCGTGATCCCGGGCCTGAGCGTAATAACTGAACAAGTAGTCCAGTTCCTTAAAAAGATGGCGCAAGGTGGCCTGACTTTCTTTCAACAGCAATAACCCCTCCATGACCCGGCGGTTAGTGTGCTGCGCCGCTTCGTTCCTGGGAAGTTGAAGGTTTTGCAACAAGGTTTCCTCTACCCCTTGGCGGACGTAGCGAGCCGCTGTGCCAGTGTAAGCTCTAAGAGCCTGGAGCAAATCAAAGTCTTTCTCCTGTAAAAACCTGGCCGCCAGCGCCCGGCCCTGAGGCACGTAATCCAGACTTTCGGTGTCCACCCCTTCTAAATTGAGTTGGGCCACTCTCTCCATGGCCTTTTCTAAAGCCGTTTTTATTTTTTTATCCATGCTGATTTAACCCTCCCATTTACCTTTCTTTTTAGCCCGCAGGCGCTCGATTAATTCATCATAACTCAGGGTATTGATTACTTGTTCCCGCGTGAGCCAGGCGCGCCGGGCCACCCCCACGCCTAACTCCATGAATTCCATCTGCTCCAGGAGGTGGGCATCGGTCCCGATGACAAATCGCACTCCCTGAGCGGCTGCAGCTCGGGCGTTGACGTCGTTGAGATCCAGACGCTTGTAGTAAGCGTTGATCTCCATCCAGGTGCCGGTGCGGGCGGCCTCGGCGAAGATCTGTTCCAGGTCGAGCTCATAAGGCTCGCGCTCCCCCAATAGACGCCCCGTAGGGTGAGCGATAGCGTGGACGTGAGGATTACGAATGGCAGCCAGCAAGCGCTGTGTCTGGGCCTGCCGGCTCTGCTTGAATCCCATATGGATAGCCGCCACTACCACGTCGAGCTGGGCCAGCACCTCGTCGGCATAGTCCAGGGTGCCATCAGCGAGAATATCTACCTCGGTGCCGCACAAAAGCTTAACTCCCGAGCTCTGGGCGTTAAGGCGAGCCACAGCTTCGCGCTTCTTCCACAGGGTGGGCACGTCCAGCCCCCCAGCCACCTTCAGGGAGGGAGAATGATCGCAAACCGCCACCCATTGCAGCCCCAGAGCTCGAGCTTTATCCGCTATTTCCTCCAGAGTGGACGCTCCATCACTGTAGCGCGAGTGGACGTGAAAGTCTCCCTTGATGTCGCTGAGCTTTACCAGCTCCGGCAACCTTCCTTCCAGCGCTGCCTCGATTTCCCCCCAATCCTCCCTTATCTCAGGGGGAATGTAGGGAAGCCCAACCGCGACGTAAACCTCCTCCTCAGTTAGCCCCGCTATCCGCTCCTCCCCTCGGAAAACCCCGTACTCGTTCACCTTCAAACCTTGCCTAACGGCCAGTTCTCGCACCCGGATATTATGCGCCTTGGACCCGGTAAAGTAACAAAGGGCCGCCCCGTAACTTTCCGGAGAGACCACCCGCAGATCGATCTGTAGGCCGTCACCAGTGCGAACGCTAGCCTTGGTAGGACCCTGAGCCAACACTTCGGCCACCAAAGGCATACCGGTAAAAGCGTTGATGACCGCCTCCGGCCGCCGGCTGGCAGCCAGAATGTCCACATCGCCCACCGTCTCTTTGAAGCGGCGGATGCTGCCAGCCACATCCACCCTCTCCGCTGGCGTGTTCTGGCGCAGCCAATCTACCACCGAGCGAGCCAAGGGAAGAACCAACCCCAGCGGCCGCCGCTCCTCCACAGCTCGCAAAAGGGCGATACCTCGCCGTATGTTTTCTTCGGTCTTGGCACCGATACCCGGTAAGCCTTTAAGCTTCCCTTCCCGGGCCAGCTGCTCTAATTCTGCCAGACTTTTAATGCCCAGCTGCTGATGCAAAAGCTTGGCGGTTTTAGGGCCGATTCCAGGAACTTGGAGAATATCCACCAGCCCCGGCGGCACTTTCTGCTTCAATTCCTCGTATTTCTGCAAGGTGCCAGTAGCTAAGATTTCCTCGATCTTCCGAGCCAATTCTTTGCCAATACCGGGGATCTTGGTGAGTTCCCCCCGAGCGGCAATGTCCGCGATATCCTCCGGCAGGTTTTCGATATTTTGGACGGCGCGTTGGTAAGCTCGAATACGGTAAGGGTCTTCGCCCAAGATCTCCATGATAGCTGCCAATTGACGGAAAATGGCACATACCTCAGCGTTACGCATTATAACTCCAGCACCTCGCCGGTGATGGCAAAACGGAAGCGAGCTCCAAAAATCCCTTTCAGACGGGCTGCCACCGGCAAACCGGTGCAGTGATTAGCCGCTAATAGATCTAGATCCAGTTCCATGAGATATTTGATAGTGTTCTCCAACTGCTCCAGCCCCACCGGACCCAGGTGGGTCCCTCCAACAACGGCCGCCACCTTGCTCACCCCCGTGACTTCCCGAGCGTGCTCGATAATGTTCACCACCCCGGCGTGAGCGCAACCCAGCAATATCACCAGCCCCCCGGGGGTACAGACGAACAGGCTCAAATCGTCGGCCAGGGGATCGGGAATTCTTTTCCCTCCCTGCAACACGTACATCCGCTCGTCGCCTCGCTCGAAGTCCGTACGCCGCGGGACCTCGCCGCTAAGCCACAGACCGGGGAAGAGCTCCAGAGGCTCCCGAACCCAGTGAAACTCCGCTCCGGCGGCCTCCAGCTCTTCCCGGCGGTAAGGAATCCCTATATAACGGTCCACAGGAGAAGAAACCCGATGCGAACTAAAAACGTCCGGGTGAGCGTAAACGGGTGAGCGACGACCGATCCGCTCCAGCGCTGCCCGTAAACCACCGGTATGATCGTAATGCCCGTGGCTCAACACCACAGCTTCGGCAGCGCTCAAATTCACTCCCAGGAACTGCGCGTTGCTCACCACCGCCCCCCGCTGTCCAGCATCGAAAAGCAAACTATGACCCTCGTGTTCCACCCAGAAGCTGAGCCCATGTTCACCGATAAGCCCCAGAGGCTTACCCACGCTATTTTCCACCAGCACCGTAACCCGCATCCGCTTCCCCTCTCTTTACTTTAAAGTGAAAAGCCAGATGATAATCTCGAAAGCGATAAGCAAGACGATAGCTATATCGATAACCATGAATCGATGGGTGATAATCTCGTCGCTCAGCAAAGAATAATTGCGCTCCACCACCTGGATCTTGCGGTTGATGCTCTCCAGCCATTCTTCTACCCGAAAAATCTTCAGAGCCGCTGTGTAAACTCGCAGGTAGTAAATGTCTTGCGTCACCTTTAGCGCGTTCTCCACTCGCGCAGTTACTTCGGTGATCTCTACCATCAACTCCATCAGGCGCCGCATAATGCCGCGGTACTGCCTCAACCGCCGGTAACCGCCCCTACCCGCTTCTTCTAATGCATCATACATGGCCGCTAGTTCCCGGTCAAGCACGCTATCGTAATAGCGGAGCTCCAGAAGCTGCGCGTTGGCAAACTCCAGCAGATCGGCCACATCGCTGGAGTTGGAAGGGTCATGGATGAAAGCCGCGTCCCACGTAACAATAATCTGGTCGGTAGTATAGGAAAAGGAGTTCCGCAGCACTTCCTGCCGCATGGCAGAGCTGACCGGTTCCTTTTCCCCTAACAAGAGGGGCACCGGATCCCAGCCGGCAGGCCAATCCTGGAAGAAAAAGATGAGAAAGTCCTCCACGAAGCCGGAAAAGCCCTCGCCGGTAAGCGCCGGACGAAGTTGAGCCAGCAACTCGTCCCGATAGGCGGCGAACCAAGAGGAAAGGGCCGAAGCCTCGATGGCTGCCGCCGCCAGCGACTGCAAACGCTGATAGCTCATATCGGGCGGGAGCTCCAGCTTGAGCAGTATGCTGAGAACTCCGAAATCGTACAGTCGAGCGCTGGCGGTAACCCGATACGACTGCTCGTCGAGCTCCACCTCGGTTCCCGCCAGTTCCACCGTCAGAGGAGGGTTTTTAATCTCCAACGCCCGGGGCCGCACCTTGGCTAGCCGCATCCGGGACACCGGTTTGTGGAGCGCCAGGATGTTCTCGGCCCGGACCAGATCTATGTCCTGAGCCACGTCGTAAAGCCGGTAAAACCATAAGGAGCCTCGCATTGACTCTTTCCTCCAAGCCTGCTTTGCATCTGTTTTGGTGTTAGAATTTAGCTTAGCCGCACTAGGAGGTGAAAATTTTGTCTCCCCATCGCCATCTCTACTTATTCTCTCTGGCCGTGCTTCCGGTCATGATTTGCTCCGGTATGGTGTACTCAGTGCTGGCCCTTTACTTCTCCCATTTAGGGGCCTCAACCGGAGAAATCGGCTTGATCTACACTACGGGGGCCGCCACCGGAGCTCTCTCCGGTCCCTACCTGGGCCGCCTGGCCGACCGCTACGGCCGCAAACCGGTGATCTTAGGAGCCATGATAGGTTTTCTAGCCATCTTTCTGGGTTACGCCTCCATGCGACAGGTGGGCATCGCTTTCTTGATCCAAGCGCTGGAGGGAGGCGCCTGGGCCGCCCTGGGCACCGCAGCTTCGGCCCTGGTGGCCGATCTCGCTCCACCCGCCAAGCGCGGCTGGGCCATGGGCGTTTACGACCGCACCTGGTTCATCGGGTGGATCATCGGCCCCTCTTTCGGCGGGTTCATCGCCGAGCACCTGGGATTTCGTTGCACCTTCCTAGCAGCTGGCACCCTGCTGCTGGCTGGCATAGTCCTCCTAACCTTTGTTCCCGAACCCCGGCACTCCGAAGAAGCTAGTGGCGGATCGTAAAATCAGTGAACTCGCCCCGCCAAACCCCCCAACTAACTTCCACCCGCTCTACCTGAGCCCATGGAGGCCCCTCGTGGCACCACGCCACCAACCGCTGCACCCTATCCTCCTCCCCCTCCAGCACCGCTTCCACCGTGCCATCGGGGCGATTACGCACCCACCCGGTAAGACCTTCTTCCCGCGCCTTCTCCAGCGTGGAAGCGCGGAAATAAACTCCCTGCACCTTGCCATGCACGATCACGTGCGCTCGGATCAGCTTCAAGAAGCCCCACCTCCGCTATAAATAGCACTCCACAGACTCCGGGGAGAAAGATCGCGTAGTCGCAACTGGTGATAAGAGGTCTTCCTAGCGAAAAGAGTAGGCGGCCAGTCTTTCTTTCGCAGCTGGGGGTGGTGCGAGCTATGCACCCGCCGCGAAGAACTCCACCACCACCGCACCAATTCATCCTCACCCTGGTTGACAATCGCCTGGCGGAGAGCCCAAAAAGAAGGCGCGGCCGGGCAACAGAAAAAAGTCCGGCAAACAAAAGGACGCGCAGAGTACACCCGGCACAGCCGGGATTGGCGGTCCAGAAAAACGCAACGCCCATCGCGCCGGCGTCGCAGGGTGATATCGACTACCGGCCCCCGCACTTCCACCGTGAGATAGCGCTTGACCAAGGTATCTAGGTCCCTGAGCTCCAGGTAAAGCATAAGGTTACGGCAATCCAAATTGGTGAGCGGAGCTCGCTCCGCGCAACAAGCGTCGCAGCCCCGGCAATCTTTATGACCCGGCCGACGCACCCGGGTAAAGGGGTGGCGCCTCCAGGCTGAATCCAAAGCCACCATTAAATCCTCCACCGTGGCTTGTGCTGAGGTCACCTGCACCCTGAATCCCAGCCCCTGGGGGAAATGCTCTGGCACTACCTTCACCCTCAATATGGCACCCCTCCTAGGCATCAGTATACCGCTTAACAATTAAGGCAGAAAGATCCCTCCAGCGCGCTAAGACAGAGTTATCTAGAAAAGCAAAAGCCGGAGCTCTAAGCCCCGTTAGCAGGAAAAAACCTTTCCCTGGCTTTCAATTGTTATATAATTAAATAAAGTAGCTTTCGGGAGCCGAGCGCAGTTGAGTAGAGCAGAGGTGAGGTTCAGCGGCTGTCTCACCCCCGCGGCAGGCTCCCGAGCCAGCGAGGGAGGTAAGAGCTATGAACCTGCCGCAAGAAGAGATTTTCCCTACTTTCGATTTTCCTCGACTATGGGCTAGCCAACTGCCACTGCTCCAGACCTGCCTGCAGTACACTTACGAGCGCAGCCCTTTCTACCGGGAGAAATGGCGGCAAGCGGGTATAAACACTCCTTCCGAGATCCGGGACCTGAGCGACTTTGCCCAGCTCCCCTTCACCACTAAAGCCGAGCTCCGCGCCGGCTATCCTTTGAACTTCATGGCGGCTCCGGAAGAAAAAGTGGTACGCATCCACTCTTCTTCTGGCACCACTGGCAAGCCGGTAATCATTCCTTACACTGCTAAGGATGTAGAGGTATGGGCAGAAATGATGAGCCGCTGCCTGCGAATGGCCGGGGTGCACCAGCGCGATCGGGTTCAGATAACGCCCGGCTACGGCCTCTGGACCGCTGGCATCGGCTTTCAAGCCGGCGTGGAGCGTCTGGGAGCAATGGCCGTTCCCACTGGCCCCGGTAACACGCCGAAGCAAATCGAATTAATGCTGGATTTAAAGACCACGGTCCTCATTGGCACCTCCTCTTACGCCCTCCTGCTAGCCGAAGAGGTGCAAAAGCGGGGCCTTAAGGACCAGCTATCCTTGCGGGTGGGCATCTTCGGTTCGGAGCGCTGGAGCGATAAGATGCGCCGCTATGTGGAAACGGGATTGGGGCTGGAGACTTTCGACATTTATGGCCTCACGGAGATTTACGGACCGGGCATAGCTATTGACTGCCCCTTTCATCTGGGACTGCACTATTGGTCTGACTACCTTTACTGCGAAATCATTGACCCGGAAAAAGGCACTCCCCTGCCCCCAGGAGAAGAAGGAGAGTTGGTCATAACCACTCTAGCCAAAGAGGGACTGCCCCTGATACGCTACCGCACCCACGACCTAACCCGTCTTCTACCCTACGCCTGCCCGTGCGGCTCGCCCTTTCCCCTTCTCGACCGCATCAAAGGGCGCACCGATGACCGGATCAAAATCAAAGGCGTGAATATTTACCCTGGCCAACTAGAGGAAGTGCTGCGAGACGTAAAGGGAACGGGAAGTGAGTACCAGGTGATACTGACCCGAGAGGGTATGCGAGACCAGATGCTCATCAAAATCGAAGGTGTAGCAGATTGCGAACCGGAGATGGTGGCGGAAAACTGCCGCCGAGCGGTTAAAAGCCGCATCGGGGTCACGGTGGAAGTAGAAGTGGTGCCCCTGGGAAGTCTGCCCCGCAGTGAAAAGAAAACCAAGCGCGTCTTCGACCTCCGGGATCAATAAGACGATTGAGGGTCCACCCTGTAGGGTGGACCCTCAATCCTTAAGCGCCGGGTGGCGACAGTTATAATTGCTGCGGCACTTCTACCGAAATTCCCCGCAACTCCTCCTCCGCCCGCGCTGCCCGCCTACCTTTGGCTATAGCGCCCAGAATGATGGCTCCGCTAACCACAAGGGCCAGGCACATGATGGCGAAGCTTAGATTTTTAAGAAGCCCCGCCGTCGTGGGGTTCAGAGTCAGCTTGCCCAGATTCCCCAGGTAAACGGGGATGCTAACCAGACGGCTCACCATCACGATCAGCATAACCAGCGCCATCACCAGCTTGATCATATAATCCTTAACATAGCTGGTGCCAATGGCCCCCAGTTGCACGCCGAAGAGGGAGCCGAAGAGGATCAGGAGCGCCAGCCGGAGATCCACAAAGCCACTGTAGGCCCAGCTGAGAGTGCCCACTAGGCCCATGACGAAGGCGATTACCAACTCCGTGCCACTAGCCACAAACCCCGAAGCGCCCAAGATATACATCATGGCCGGCACCCCGATAAAACCACCCACGGCGATGGTGGCAGCAAGCAAACCGGTGGCGAACCCCAGAGGCACAGTGACCCAGAAGCTAACCCGCGATTTAGCCACGGGGAAGTTCATCATCGGGGGCAGACGGAAACGCTGCACCTTTTGAGCCAACTCGCCAGGACCGGCCACCAGAGACTGTTGCTTCCTGCTCTGGCGGGCGTCGCGCAAAACGATCAGTCCTACCACCAACAGCACCACTACGAAAATAGCGCTCACGTAGAGATCGGAACCAGCCGCTCCCCAGATCCGGTTGATCCACTTCTGGATCTGAACTCCTATCTGGACACCTAGCGTAGCCGAAATCCCCATTACCAGCCCTAGGAGCACGTCCACGTGGCCCAGCTTTCCCCTCTTGATAGCGCCAATCAAGGCCTTGGGAAACTTGTGGCACATATTACTGGCCACCGCCATAGCGCCGGGAACACCCGCGCTCATCATGCCGGGTGTGAGCACGAAGGCGCCGCCCGAACCGATAAAACCACTAAGCAGCCCTCCCAGGAAACCCAGCGTGGGCAGAAAGATCAGCATAAAGGGGGTCAGTTCCAGCACTTCTTTCGGTCCCATCTGCGTTCACCCCCTAGCGGCCCCTGGCACGGATGCCCAAGGCCTCGAAAAAGGTCCCGGCAAAATTCCCGTGCACCAGGGAGAAGACGATGGCCACCGCTACCACGATAGCCGCTTTACCAATACCGCCCACCGCCACAAATTGCTGCAACGCGTCACCCTTGATGAAGACCAGCGCATAAAGACCTAAAGACAGCGCTCCCCAAAGCAGAAGGGTACCCCACGGTTTCCTACGCTTGCTCTCGTGGTTCATCTCTATCCCTCCTAAATTTACCAAACTATATTTTGGTTTAAGGTGCTTAGAACAAGTGTCATGTGCTCACAATCACTATCCCGCCAAGAAAAGGAACGGAACCACTTCCACATACAGCCAAGGTGCTTGGCGACCTTCTATCGTGTCTTAATATAACGAGGATCGGCTAACTACACTCCACCAAGTCTGGCTGCCACCTCCCCAATGCCGTAAAGTATGCCCAGCGAAATGGCCGTTAGGGCCAGGATCCACAAGTCAGTTACCGATAGGTCTAGCTTCTGAGCCAAACTCTCCACCAGAGACTCCCGCGTCTTCTCCTCTTGCGCAATCGCCCTAGCCATAACCCTCATCCCCCTTGCCAAGATTTTTTGGTAATTTTAAAAGGAGTGGTGAGTACGGTAAGCCTAGCCGGGCTCACCATACTACCACGCTAGGGACTCTTTTGACTCCAGCCGCCGCTCCCTTTGCTCCGACGTGGACGGCACCTCCAATTCTCGAAGCGTCTCCACTAGCCACTCGCGCGCCAGGGAAAAGGCCAGGTAATGCTCCACCATCAAGACCCAGAGCCCGTAACCTACTCCGGCCAGAAAGAGCACCAGAAACCCTAAAGTGACCGCCGACAACCCTGGAACTCCGGGTGCGATGTCGAGGGCCTCACGCACCCGCAAAAT
The DNA here is from genome assembly GCF_052073645.1 of Desulfothermobacter acidiphilus. Taxonomy (GTDB): domain Bacteria; phylum Bacillota; class Desulfotomaculia; order Desulfotomaculales; family Ammonificaceae; genus Desulfothermobacter; species Desulfothermobacter acidiphilus. The sequence continues at coordinate 1,710,477 of NZ_CM125440.1, forward strand.
GGAAGAATGTATGAACCAAGCCGCCAAACCGATCAACAAAGCTACGACTATAAACTTTTTCCCTATCGTTAACCGGCCGAGCCGCGCTCCCATTGTCTAGCACCCTTTCTTTCCGAAGCTTCCGCTTTACATATACATGCAAATTCCATGCCACCTTGTAAGCGCAACGGGGCGCTGCTTGAAGCAGCGCCCCGCGCAAAAAGGTGAGCAAAAATTTGCTCACCTGTGTCATTTCTTGCTCAGATCATTTTCCTAGCAGCACCGGGACCGGAGATAACTGTAACACCCGCTGACTCACTCCCCCCAGCAGGAGCTCTTTCAAAGGGTTGGTACCTCGGCGACCCATGACGATGAGCTCGTAGTTACCCTCTCGCGCCAGCTCAACGATCTCTTCGGCTGGTGGTCCGGTACGGATAACCGGTTTCCCCTCTATGCCAGCCTCCTTTAAAATGGCTAGCGCCTTTTCCAGGTCTTGCATGGCCCGCTTACGCGCCGCCTCCTCTAATTGCTGGGGTGTTACCCAGGGAACGTATTCGACGCTGGGATCGACCGGAGGAATCACTTCCACCACCGCTACCTGGGTAAGCGGAGAAAACTGCAGCACCTCCATCGCCCGCCGCAGAGCTTGATAACAGTGCTCGGAACCGTCGATAGCCACCAGCACCCTTCTGAACAACCCCCTCTACCTCCTCGCTCGATTTCTAGCCGTCGCTGCCATCTGGGACATGGGGGGCAAACCTAACGAAGCGGTTCAACTCACCACAAAATTCACCAGCTTGCCGGGAACGGTAATGACCTTCCGGACCTGTTTGCCCGCCAGTATCTCCTTCACCCGGGGCTCTCGACGCGCTGCCGCTTCCATCTCCTCCGGCGTAACGGTAGCTGCTAACTGCACCTTCGCCCGCACCTTACCGTTAATTTGGATTACCACTTCAACCTCCTCGGCCTTAGCCAGTTCGGGATCGTAAACTGGCCACCGCTGCCGGTGCACACTCTCTCCGTGCCCCAGAACCTCCCAAAGCTCCTCCGCCAGATAAGGGGCGAACGGGGCCAGAAGCAGCACCAAAGCCTCCACCGCCTCGCGTAACGCTCCTGGATCACAATCCTTCCCTTCCTTATCGCGATAGCGCAATAGGCCGTTGGTGAGCTCCATAATGGCGCTGACGGCGGTGTTGAGACCGAACTCCTCTATGTCCCGGGTAACCCGCTCGATGGTCCGGTGGGTGAGACGGCGCAATTCCTGGGCGGAGGGTCCTGGCTCCCCACCAGCTTCCTCCGCTAACGTTGGGACCAGGGAGTGCACCAGCCGCCACACCCGGTTAAGAAAGCGAGCGCACCCCTCCACCCCTTCGTCGCTCCATTCCAGATCTCGCTCCGGGGGAGCAGCAAAGAGGACGAAGAGACGAGTGGTATCCGCCCCATAATGGGCAATGATTTCCTCGGGGCTAACGATGTTCCCCTTGGACTTGGACATCTTGGTCCCTTCCTTCAGAACCATTCCTTGGGTAAGCAAGTTGGCGAAGGGCTCCTCACAACTCACCAATCCAATGTCGTAGAGAAACTTGGTAAAAAAGCGGGAGTAAAGCAGGTGCAAAATAGCATGTTCCACTCCCCCGATGTACTGGTCCACCGGCAGCCAATAGTCTGCCTTGGCCTTGTCCCAGGGAGCTCGGTCCTCGCGCGGGCTGGTGTAGCGAAAATAGTACCAGGAAGAGCAGATGAAAGTGTCCATAGTGTCGGTTTCGCGCTTGGCCGGAGCGCCACAGCGTGGGCAGGTAGTGTTGACGAACTCGGGGCAATCCTTCAACGGCGATTCGCCAGTGGGTTTAAAGGCCACATGATAAGGAAGCAGCACCGGGAGCTCCTCCTCGGGAACCGGCACCAAGCCGCAACGATCACAGTAAACAATGGGAATAGGAGCTCCCCAGTAGCGCTGGCGAGAAATTAGCCAGTCGCGCAATCGATAGGTGACCTGACGCTGCCCCAGACCTTTCTCTTCCAGATAGGCAGTGATCTCTTGGATGGCTTGCTGATTAGGTTTACCATCGAAGGGGCCGGAGTTGACCAAAATCCCCTCGTCCACATAGGCGGCTGACATCGTTTGGGGGTCTAGAGAAACTCCGGGAGGCTGGATGACCACCTTGATGGGCAGGCCGAACTTGCGGGCGAACTCAAAGTCGCGCTGATCATGAGCCGGCACTCCCATCACTGCGCCGGTACCGTATTCCATCAGCACGTAATTGGCCACGTAGAGAGGAACATCGGCGCCGGTCAGTGGGTGCTGACAATAAGCGCCCAAGAAAAGGCCCTCTTTTTCCTGCTCACTCGCCGTCCGGTTAAGCGCGGGGAGATGACGCGCCTTTTCCACAAAAGCCAGCACCTCTGAGCGGCGTTCCTTGGTCACCAACTCTGGCACCAGCGGATGCTCGGGAGCCAACACCAGGTAAGTTACACCATAGAGAGTGTCCGGACGAGTGGTGAAAACAGTGATGCCCTCTTCCCGGCCAGGGAGGGGGAAGGTGACCAGGGTTCCCTCGCTACGACCGATCCAATTATACTGCATGACGCGCACTTTTTCGGGCCAGCCCTCAAGCCGGTCTAGATCCCGCAGCAAGCGCTCAGCATAGTCCAGGATACGGAGAAACCACTGCTCCAACTCGCGAGAAACCACAGGGGTCTTGCAGCGCTCGCACACCCCTCCCACCACTTGCTCGTTTGCCAGCACTGTAGCGCAAGAAGGGCACCAGTTAACCGGGGCCTTTTTTCGGTAAGCTAGACCGCGGTGAAAAAATTGGAGGAAAAGCCACTGGGTCCAGCGATAGTAATCAGGGTGGCAAGTAGCGATTTCGCGGTGCCAGTCGTAGCTGAAACCTAGCTGTTTTAGCTGCTCGCGCATGAACTTAATATTTTGCCAGGTCCAATCGTGAGGGTGAATACCATGCTTGATGGCCGCATTTTCGGCCGGCAAGCCAAAAGCGTCCCAGCCCATGGGATGGAGCACGGAGTACCCTCGCATCCGCTTGTAGCGGGCTATTACATCCCCGATAGCATAGTTACGGACGTGGCCCATGTGCAGTTTGCCGGAGGGATAAGGGAACATTTCTAAGCAGTAGTATTTGGGTTTGCTCTCGTCTTCCACAACAGCGTAGAGGTCTTCTATTTCCCAACGCTGGCGCCATTTTCGCTCCACTTCGTGGAAGGGGTATCTTTCCGCCACCTCGTTAACTCGCCTCCCGTTCCGGGAATAAAAATAACGGCCTCTTTTTAAGAGGCCCACTTAGCGCTTTTTTGGTGGAGCTGGCGGGAATTGAACCCGCGACCTTTTCCATGCCAAGGAAACGCGCTCCCACTGCGCTACAGCCCCACACGCACTTTTAATTGTAAACCAGAACCCTGAGCTAGTCAATAGGTACCGGGCTCTAAGCTAAAAAGTGTGGAGTAAGAAGGAGGAGGCGGCCGAAGAGCCAAGGGATAGTTTAGCACACCACAACCCCAAAGGAGGCTCTCGACCGCCTATGAAACAGTTTATAGCGGAACTTCTGGGACTGCAAGGATGGATTATCTACCGGGTAAAGATCGAATCAGATAGGATTGACGTATACGCCGGGCGACCGAGGAAAGAAGCCAGCTGTCCTTCCTGCCAGACTCTTACCCGGCGGGTTCACGACCGGTCGCGCGAGTGGAGGCCAAAACTGCACACCCGATGCAACGGGCTACCGGTTTACCTCTGGGTACGCCCCCGCCGGTTCAAATGCCCGAATTGCGGGAAGGTATTCACTGAAAGATTTCCGGGTATCAGACCTCGAGCAAGAAGAACCGAGCGGGCGGAAGCAGATTGGCTCGAAAACTTGAAGGACCGCAGCTTTCGCAGAGCAGCGGAAGTGGTAAGGACAAGTCCCGGCACCCTGCGCCGGCTGCTTCTAAAGCAAGTGACCAATCAGGTGAACATCGAGGAGGCCCTTAAAGATCTACCGGCTTTGGCTTTAAGCATAGACGAGCACAGTTTCAGGGGTCAGGACATGATGATCACCGTTACCTGCGTGTGGCCCGAGCGAAGGCTTATCGCCATCTTACCGGATGACCGGCTTAAGACGCTGGAGAAGTTTTTGAAGGAGCTGCCGGCTTCGGTGCGCAGGCGCATCAAGGCGGTGTGCATCGACTTCAAAGACGGCTGGCGCAAGCTTATAAAGAGGGTGCTGCCTGGAGTGCCTGTGGTGGTTGACCATTTTCACGCTCTTAAAGATGCCAACCGGCGTGTAGACGAGGCGAGGCTAATAGAGCAGCAGGTAACCGGGCAGCGTATACCTCGTTGGCCTCTGGTGAAGAACGAAGAGGATTTGACCGAGCGCCAGGCAGCCCAGCTTGCCATGATCAGTAGGCGGTACAGGAACGTGGCCCATTTTCACTGGGCCAAGGAGCAGCTACGCGACGTCTATCGTGCCTCCTGCCGGAAGGAGGCAGAGCTAATCCTGGATCGTCTGATCTTAAACACTCGGGAGGCGAGCGACGTTGCGCTGGTTCAATGGGGGAGAACGCTTCGTAGCTGGAGGGAAGAGATTCTCGCTTATCACAACTGGCGGGTTACCAACGGTTACACCGAGGGTGTCCATACTAAGATCAAGCTCCTCAAGCGGATAAGTTACGGTTTTCGGAACCGCGGGGTCTATGTGCGAAAGATGCTCTTAGCTTTTCTCCCCTTGGCTTGGCTGATCTCCCCTCCACACTTCTTGACCTAGAGCCTAGGTACCGGCCTCTAGGATCGTGTCAACCTACTGTAGGAGTCTCGAGCCCCACTGTCCCCGGACCAGGACGAACTACCAAAGAAGATCGATGTTCCGGCTCAAAGCTTTGAGGGCTCTGGTTAATGACGTTACCGGACCCCGTAGAGCGGGAAGATTATCGAACACCTCACCCGATATTTTCCTTAGCCTCTGCCTCTCTTCCTCGACAGCTGCCTTATCGATCTCTAAAGCCTTTAAGCCCTCCTTCCGTCGGGCTACATATTGCTCCCGCAAGGAAACACCATTCGCCTTCGCCACCCGCAACCGGGCCATCCGGTCTACCCCACGAGCACTCCAGGCCATCGGTCGGGATGATAACCGTGCCGAGAAGAGATGACTTACGTGCGCCTCCGCACTTACCCCCAACTCCGCCCCGGGATAAAGCCGGTAGGCCATTATCCCCTCCCAGTTCCGCCGGATGTAACGTCGGCAATCCCGTACCGCTTCCTTCCGCGCAGGACTCGCCGCAGCTTTGCCCGCCCGCCGCAAAATCGCCTGTACCTTTACCTCATCACCCTCCCATAAGGCCGCCCAAATCTCTCTATAACCATCACTATCACGCCCCAAAGCAGCCACCAGGTACTTGTCCAGGTGAAAAAGATCTAAGACAAAGACGCTCCTCGGTAGAAACTCCAGCCCTTTCTTTATCCACCTGTCTCCGTCACCGCAGAGGTAAATCCGCTCCACAGAAGATAATTCGTACTGCTCCTCGATGTAGCTCAACACCTCGAACCACAGCTCATCCGTATCTGAGTAAAGCCCTCCCAAGTAATAAGGCCGCTTGAGTCTGTATCTGTCTTTCCCCACCTTCTCTTTCCCCTCGTGGATGTAAACCAGCCGGGGTAAGTACTTCTTCCCGTCCTGACCTGCTACGTGGTCTTCATCCGCCTCCACATAAAGAACCTTCCCCCGGCGCTTCTCCCCAGGCGGCTCGGGCAGTTCTTCCAGTGTAAAGTTGTGAATCACCTTCTTCACCGCTTCGCCGCTTAGCACAACCTCCCGATTGCCTCTCCCTACCCTCTCGCCACTCTTCCGGTAGGAAAGATCTACCGCTTCTTCTAAGGCTTGTGCTTTAACCAGAGGATCAACCCGTGCGTGCGGCCCGTAACCTACCAACCGATCTATCAGGTGCACCCGCTCCCCAGTCTCTTTGTGCCGGTAATAGGTTCGCTTATAGTTGACCAGACCGAAAAGGGTAAGTACTTCTTTGGGATCGTTTCGCCGCTCTACCCGCCAGCCGGGCCGCTTTTCCCGGTGCTCCCGAAGATAGGCGTCTTTCGCCTCTAAAACTTCCCTCAAAACCTCCTGTCCCAGGTTATTAAGCTCCTGCCAGAGCTTCTCCTCGAAGCTTAAAAAGTCGGTCCCTTCCTCCAGAACCTTCAACGTTAGCTCCGCTACCCTCTGGAACTTCTCCCAAATCTGCTTTATAATCTGCATAGAGACCTCACCCTCCCGAGTGGTTGTTTAAGCAACTACTCGTCCGTTGCAAGGACGGTGAGGTCTCTCTTCTTTCTCCCCTTCCTTAGCTCCTGCAAAATTCCTACAGTAACTTTACACTAACGGCCTCTAGGTCAAGAAGTGTGGAGAGGAGATCAGCCAAGCCAAGGAGAGAAAAGCTAAGAGCATCTTTCGCACATAGACCCCGCGATAGGGCGTTCTACTTTCGCGAACTGAGAGCCTGCGATTCGAGAGTTCCAGGCTTGCAGTTTTGCGTCTTGCCTGTGGGGCGTGGGTTCGTAAAAGAAGTATTTCGCGAATTAAAACATGCTTCTGCCGAGCAAAAACAGGTGAAAAGTAGAGAGAGGATATTCTCACTGCCAGAATAATCAGCTCATAGACATCGCATCAAAACCTACCTGCTTGCAATGCGGCCTAGATATAAAGCAAGTAGCCATACTGGGGGAACAGAGAAAATAAGAAAAAGAAAACCAATAGTTTTAAAATATTTCCTAGCAGCACTATCCAAAGCTTCCCGTTGCCTATAGACTAAGAAGTCAATGCCTACGCAGAGAGAAACAACAGCATTTTGAGTAAGTAACAGAACTAGTCCTGCACGCCAGGCTTCAGGCTTAGGTAACATAACAGTTAATAAAGCAAGAAATAGTCCTTGGCCTATGATAAGGGGCGAAAGAGCCACTATCAATTTTGTGTGGCGAAAAATAAAAAGAAGTAATCCCACACTCACAAAGAGGAACCTAGTTAAGATTTGAATTGTGACTTCCGCGCTGCTCACCATAAAAATCCCTTCCTTGTTTGCGCATTATTTTGCTCCCTCTACCCGGCGGAAGGAGACGCTTCTTTCCCTTCTCCAGCCTCCGCCCTGCCTAGTTCCTCTTTTATGATTCTGAAGAAGACCCTGGAACCATAGAGGAAATACGCCAACCCTCCCGCTCCAAAGCAAAAAGCCTCGCAAGCACACGATATGGGATCGTTTTTACTAAAAAAGGTGCAGGACCAAAAACTATAACTCCAAGGACGAGCACCATACCCGTGGTTAAAATACCTGTTAGCACCAACTTCGGTATCGTTCGAGTAAACCGTGCGGAATAATCGTAGTATGTATATACAGTAGCACAAAAAAAGACTATACACATCGTAACCAAAGGAAAAGCAAGAAGTAGAAAATAAGCAACAACTTTAACAGGCAAACCTCCTAATATACCTGATATCAACATAAAAGGAAAGCAAAACAGTAAGGCGCGAATAAAAAGTGGGAACAAACGAACATGCCGATACAGATCAAACATTGTTTTGGGGTTGATCTTTGGTTTGCTGATAAGCTCCTTCTTATCCAAGAAGACAGCAAAGGCCCCAACGCAGGCAATAAAAAGCCCCATTAGCTTAAACCAGGCCCCGGCCTCCTTGGGTAGATCAATTACCGAGCTGAGATCCCGGCGCAGGTCGCCGTGCGAAACGAGTTCCCCCAGGGCAACTCCAAGCAGTGCAGAGGCAGCCAACACCCCGGTGTAAATGAGAGGGAGAGCAGAGCCTTTCTTCACAACCTCCAGCCCCCTAAGTTCATGATCTTAACCGGCAGGGTTCACCCCGTATTCCTCCCATCCCTGGTAAAAGCCCGTCCCAAAGCAGTAAAGGGAGTAAGCCCCAGCTATAAAAGCTACCAGCCCGCCAGCCCCAGCTGCTAGAGGTGCATCGATGAGACCGGCAGCGCCAGCCGCGTACAGCTTCTCCCATCGATCCAACAGCATCTAGAACTGGTTCCCACGCTTTGGTATAGGTGTTTTCAAGACCTTTCTGGCAAGCGTACGCCAACCTGTCCGCATAACCCGAAAGCCCAGACAACAAAGCTGCACCCTCAACCCAGCTCATCTAAAATTCTACCTCCTTCCGGAACTGGAATGGTAGAGCTAAAAAAGGCCCTGCTCCTCCCGCTCACAATCCCCTTTCTCTGCAACTCGAAGCTTTTCCGACACAGCTCCTTGCCGGTAAGAAGGTTCATCCTCAACTCCCACCTGCCCACAGGCAAGTCAGGCGGAACGCGGAAGCTAAAAGCGCAACTCCGCAAAACCCTCCTCCCCCCGACCTCGGAAGGTAGAGGGGGTACCCTGACCACGACTCCGAACCGCGCTTCCCTCTGATACCACCAGGAAATAAGCAGCGGTAGCCGATAATCCACGCCCGCCAGCTCGGCAAAGAGAATCAACCTGTCATTATCCGGAAGGGAAAGAGTTGTGACGGGAGCCACAGGAATAAGCTTGGTTCCCTCGTTATGAACGCCGAGGCACAAAGTGGCCTTCACTAATCCAACGCTGCCTTCCAGGTGCCGGAGTTCCTCCTGGCTCGTGGTGAAAAGCTTTTTGCCCTCCTTACTCACGGTGAAAGGCACCCTGTAGGGCACCCCGATAAGGGCAAGATCCAGAACCCCATCCGGCGGCTCCAAGCGCACCTTTCGTTTCTTATTCCCCCACGAAACCTCCAGCGTCTCTTCCTTCGCCCCTGGAAAGTAAAGACGCATAGCTACTCTCCCTTAGCTGCTAAATCAGGTTAGCTGCTAAATCAGGAATGTTTGCCCTTTAATTTCTTCGGAACTTTTTCCCTCGACTTTAGGGCAGAAACCCGGACGAGAAATTAAACACCATTCTTTATGAAGAGCGAAAGGTTAGGAAGTAACCGGCGAAGAAATCCTTTTCAAGAAAAGCAGGCAGAAAGGGGCGGAAAAGGTTCTATGGAGCAGGTATATGCGGGGTTCTGGAGGAGGTTTGCGGCCTTCGCCATCGACTACATGCTGCTCGTTTTCGTGTTCGGCATCCTAGCCAGTCCCTTCGCCGCGCGCCTGGGATACTTCTGCGGTCACGCCGGAGCAGCCATCTGCGCTTCTTTAGGCGTCAACCCCCGCACTGTCAGTCCCTCTACCGTGCTAGCAATGTTCTTTTTCGAGTACTCCCTCCTCGTCTATCTGCTGCTGGGCTGGCCCTACTTCACTTTGTTCGAAAGCTCCGGTCTCCAGGCCACGCCGGGAAAGCTAGCTCTAGGCATAATCGTTACCGATCTTGAAGGGAAAAGAATTGGCCTCGGCCGGGCCACCCTCAGGTTCTGGGGCAGACTCGTGTCGGCCCTTCCTCTGCTGGCCGGCTTTTTCCTGGCCGGCGTTATGCCCCAGAAGCGGGCCCTGCACGACATGCTCTCCGGCACGCTTTGTCTCAGAGCAGGTAGCAGCTCACAACATCGGCGCGGTTGTGGCCCAGATCCCGGCTCACCTCAAGCTTAGCTTGCCTCTTAAGTTCTCTTCCCGACAGCTCCGGGTTCTCGGCTTTCAGGCGTTGTATCTCTTCCTTCAGGCGAACCCGGGCGTACTCGCGCCGGTAAAGCTTAACTACCAGCCACCCCGGAATACGAGGAAAGGGCCTGCCCTTTCCCCTGCGCCTCGGCTAAAGGGGCCAGCGGCGCTGCCACTCCTCCGAGCTTTCCGGCCAGCCGTCCGGCGGCTTGGTATCGAGACGGATTCGCCCCTTGGAAGAAACCACAAGGAAACGGTAGGCTTTGCCGCTGCGCAGGACAAGAGTACCCGCGTCGAAGGTGGTGCTTCGCCCCGCAAAGCGCACGTAGCGGTAATTGCCCTGTCGGCGAAAGGAGGCGGCGTGGATAACCACCGATTGCGGGAGCTCCTTCTCCCGCCAGGGCTCGCTTTCTCCCTCCCGCCATATCCCGTAAAAGTGCGCTTTTCCCTTCCGGTAAAAGCGCACTTCCCAGATCTCCCCCGTGCTTAAAGCCTGCTCCTGGGCCAATCTCGCCTCCTGCAGGAGCTCCACGGAACTGGTCTGGAGTACCTGGTGAGACAAGCACCGTTGCCAGGCAAGAAACAGGCCGCTTACCATGATAGCGGAAATAGCTAGAACCACCACCAGTTCCAGCAGACTGAAACCGGCTTCGCGCCTCTTTAAAACCCGAGCAGCGAAGCGTACCACTGCCAGATTCCTCTCCCCCAGAAAAGAGCGATTAAAAGCCCCGCAGATAGGAAGGGGCCGAAGGGGATGTGGTCCTTGCGCCCTTTGCGGCGGGTGACCAGGAGGATTATGCCCCAGACACCGGCTATGAGGCAGCCAAGGAAAGTCCCCAAAAGCGCCAGCGGCCAACCCAGAAAAAGGCCGGAAACCGCCGCCAGCTTGATGTCCCCTCCCCCCATCCCCCCCCGGCTCACCAGCGCCAGGAAAAAAAGAAAGCCCCCAGCACTTAAAGCCCCCAGCAGAGCTGGAACCAACCCCGGGTCCCGAGCCATATAGTCTAGCGGCACCGCGCCCACCAGGGCCCCCAGAACCAGCCGATTGGGAATGATATAATGTTCCAGATCGATAAAGGAGGCAACCAACAAGCAGGCCAGGAAGAAGTAATTCCTTAACGCCATCATCCCCCAACCCCAGCGCCAAACCACCGCTAGGGCCAGGCCGGCACTCAGGAGCTCCACCAGGGGGTAGCGCCAGGAGATAGGAGCGGAGCAATAGCGGCAGCGCCCCCGCAGGAGCAAAAAGCTCAAGACCGGTACCAGATCGTACCAGCGCAGGGCTTCCCCGCAGGAAGGGCAGCGCGACCTTCCCAGCGCCACACCTTCCCCCCGAGGCAGGCGGTAGATCAGAACGTTAAGAAAACTGCCCAGCACCGCTCCCAGCAGCAGAGCTAGCAACAAAGTGAACTTTTCCGCCAAGCTACTCTTCCTTTCCTGCCACTTAAGGTTGAAAAACGTTGACCCGTCCCAGACTCCACTTGCCCACTTCTTCTAAAATTAGCCTGGATTTAGGTGTCTTGTCCATATACAGGACAGCCGCGAACTCCCCTCGCACGGTGCCCGGCACCTGCCCCTGCATCAGCTTGAAAGAGCGGATCTCCACCAGATTCCGCACCGCCCCCGTCTCCAGGCCCTCTATGAAACCCAGCACATCGGGGTAGCTGCCCTCCACCCCGATCTGCAAAGGAAGAGCTTGTAGATACTCCCCCTCCAGCACTTGACCCGGCTCGAAGTTCACCACCTTGACTTTCTTGGCCGCCGCCTGCAGCCCCAGAAGGATAACATCCGCTCCCTGCCGGGCATCCAAAGTAAGGTAGCCCATCAGCGGGTCGCGCTTAAGCTCCTCCAGCCGCTTCTCGTCCATGGGGCGCATGACCTGTAGCTGCCGGTACCGGTTAAGCTCCTTTTGTACCTGGTCGAGATTCTCCCGCGCCTGGACATAAGCGCGCCATTGAGGCAAGAAGAAAAGGAAGACCAGAACCAAAACCCCCGCACCACCTGCCAAGGCCCAGAACAGGAGCCGCCTCTTATTGCCTACCATCACCTGCTCACCCCCTTGGCAAGCTCCGCCTCTATCACGAAGGTGTTGCGCCCTTTGTCGTCCGTCCCCACCTTGACCAGGTGAACCTTAGCGAAGTAGCCAGATTCCCAGAGCTGACGCTCAAAGACCCCGATGGCGGCGAAAGAGCTGGCCACCCCTTGAATGCTAACCATCGAGCCCTGGGGCGGGATGCCCGCTTTGGAGGCAGGTGGCTTCCCGGCCGTTTCTCCCTTACCTCCGGCGGGCAACACCTCCAGCTGGGTGAGAGTAACCTCCTGGGGACAAACATTCCCGATGCCTTGGAGAATGGTGTGCCAATTCTTGCGCCCCTGCACTATGGCGCTAAACTCCTTAAGGGTGTTCTCCAATCGCACCCGCTCGTTGTGGACGGCTTCGGCCGCCTGCAGCTGCACCGCCAGGCGGTTAAGCTCCTGATTCGAGCGAGAGAGTTCGGCCCTGGTGAAAAGAAAGCTGGCTAGGAACCCACCGTAGCCCAGCACGATGATTCCCCCCCCCAGAACCGCACCGGCCAGCTTCAGCAGCCGCCGCTTGTCCACCATACCCTCCACCTGGAGTTGCGGGGGCAAAAGGTTGACCTTGTAGCTCACACCACCACCTCCCTGAGGGCCAGGCCCAGGGCCACGGCGTAAGCCGGATCATAAGGTACAGAAAATTTCATAACCGGCGTGTCCACCGTCACCGGCAAGCCGAGCATTCCCTCTAAAAAAACCGGAAGGGGTCGAAATTTGGCGCCCCCTCCGCTCAAGATGACCCTTTTGACCTCCACTCCCTCTTGCGTGCTGCAGAACTCCAACGATCGCTTGATTTCCCTGCCTATCTCCAGTAGTCCGCCCCGGAAGGCTTCCGCCGCCGAGGGGTCTTCGATGGTAGCCGCCGCCTCCAGCTTCATGCGCTCGGCTTCCTCGAAGGGCACCCCGTAGTGCTCCGAAGCCGAGCGGGTGAAGAGGTCTCCCCCAGCGGAGAGGGTGCGCAGGAAGACGATCTGCCCGTTCTGCGTGACCACTATCTGTGCAACGCGGGCCCCGACGTCCACTAAGGCGATGCCTCCCTCCCGCAGCTGGGGCCGGAAAAGGCGGTGCAGGGCGAAGGCGGGGTGATCGAGTACCCCCAGCACCAGGCCCGCCCGCCGGAAGAGCTCGTGGAACCGGTAGACCAGAGGAGCCGGGACGGCCAGGATGAGGCACCTTCTCCCCTCACTCCCCGCCTTGTCTTCCAGCCACACCGAGCGGATGATGAGCTCCTCCACCGGGGTGGGGAGGAAACGCTCCACCTCCAGGCGCACCGCCTGCTCCCGCTCCCGGTCGCTCATGGGGGGCAGCCTAAGGATGCGGCTCACCACCTTGTCCCCCGGCAGGCAGGAGATGACCTCCTTCGCTCCGGGGGCGAACTCGCGCAGCACCTCCACCAGCTCGTCCTCATCGAACACGTCCCCCCACACCCCCGGCGGGCTGGGCAGGCGGCTGAGACGGATCACCTCCGGCCGGCCGCTGGCGAGCTCCACCTCGGCCAGCTTGGTCTCGGCCGTCCCCACATCTATGCCCACGAAGCGAGTCTTGCGGGGAAGGATTTTCTTAAGCCAACCCAAACACGGCACCTCCTTTGAGCTACTTGACTTCCCAGGAATCGAGGCGGTAGCCCCCCATGGGCGTGGCGGGCGGGATAGAGGCGCGGGCGTAATTCACGTTGATGATCCCTTCGATGGTCACCGGCCCCTTGGCCGCCACCCAGTCGAGGTCGGTGGTATCGATCCCCGTGCACTTGAAGGTGAAGCTGCCGGTGGCCAGGGCGGAAAGATGCCCCCCTAAAGCCACGTCCGAGGTGTATTTGATGTCCCTGTTGACGGCGAAGAGGCCGAAATCGTTTTTCACGGCGTGGGTATCTACTTTCACCCCGAACAGGTTAACTATTCCGCAGTCGAGGGTAATGCTGTCGGCCACGATGGTCGCCGGCTGGGAGGACTTCACTTGGAGAACGGCCAGAGGCTGTCCAAGAAACTCGACAAAGGTAACCGTAGCCTTTCCTTTGTACTTGCTCTGGTAAAAGTTGATCACGTCTTGTTTCCAGGCATCGTACGCAGCCTTGAAAGCCTGATTAAAGTCCAGCGGGCCGTTCACCACCGCCAGGAAGCTATTGTGGTTGGGATCGGTCAAATCCAGCTCCGCTCCGTTGACCCAGACGGTGACCACAGCGCCGCCGGTCAAGGGATCAGGAACCTCTATCACAGAGTAATCCCATTTGATGCCCTTCTGCGGGTCCTTGAACCAGTCGAGGGCGCTGTTGAAGTAGTACCCCCGGCTCCGGGCCTCCTGCTCCACCTGGCTGTACCAGACCGTCCCCTTTCCGACCTGAGGAAAAGAGGGCAGCGGAAAACCGGGTATGCTCTGGCAGTTTTCGTGAATACGCTGGGGATCGATAAGGCCGAGCCAGGAACTCCAGTAGGGCAATTTCACCTTTCCCCCGGCGTAGATGTCGCCCTTCCAGGTACAAAGGCTCCCGAGCCGAGTCAAGCCGGTGAGATCCACATCCTTGCCGGCCTTGATCTCGCCCGAACCCGTAGTTAAGCCGGCGCTCAGCACCACGTTCCCCCCGGCGTAGATCCCGCCGGTGAAGTCTTGTATGCCCGCCCCCGGTATTCCCCAGGGCCCCACGGTGATATCTCCCTGCCGGGCCAGAAAGGAACCCCTGGTCACGGTGATCGCCCCCTTCATTGCCACCGACCGGTCCGACTTGACCCCCGGGCCGCCGTAGGAGAGGAAAGGGTCGGGCAAAAGCTCTACCTTGGCCTTTACGGTGTGGCGGGCCTGGGCCTGGCCGGGCCTGGGATTCTCCGGGTACACGCCGGTGGAATCGATGTAGGCGAAAATGCCCTCCGCGCTCCGGGGGTCGTTGGGATCTCTTTTCTCTTTTTTGATTTTTACCTCCACCTCCTCGATTTTCCCGCCGCCGAAGGGGGTGTTCTGGTAATAGGTGCCGGAAGCGGGCAGGCCCAGGGGGTAAGGCTTGTTGCTCTGGCGGAACTGGGTCAGCACCTTCTCCACCCCGGCCTCGGCGATGTAGTAGGCCTTCTCCCGGGCTTCCTCCAGGGTGACCAGGCGGTTCTGCTGCAGGGCGGCCGCCACCGCCGCCGTCCCGGCGATGAAGAGCACCGTGGAGAGGATGAGCACCAGGGCCAGGGCTTGTCCCCGCTCGTCGCGCCAGCCTCTCATCCTTGCTCACCTACCTTTATGCACGCCTGGGTAGAAAGGGTGAGCTCCCCCGAATGCAGGTACTCACCCGTTAAGACGACGCTCACCGCTCTACCCTCAACTTTGAAGACCGCCTCTTTGACCACCGGACCGGTGATGGGCTGGCCGTCCTCCTTGAGCTCGCGGGCAGCAGGGTCGAAGGCGTAGGTGCGGGCGGTGCCGTCGGGCAAAGTCACCTTTATCCCCCGGAAGCCTTTACCCGTGTCTTTAGCATCGATGGGGTCCACCGCCACCACCTCCTTGGCCTCCCGCACCCTTAGAGTGATGCGGTCGAGGGCCGAGCGCAGGTTGGCCTCCACCTCCTGCCGCTGAAGCTCCTGCCAGTAGCTGCGGTAGCCGGCCGAAACAAGGTAAAAAAGGGCCAGAGAAAGCATGGAGAAGATGGCCAGCGCCACCACCACCTCCAGCAAGGTGAAGCCCTCTTCTCCCTCGAACCGTCTCATGTTCCCTTCCACCTCTCGCAGGTGAGCTGCACTTCCCGCTCCCCCCAGGGAGTGCGGTACTTGACCACCACCTTCACTTCCTCCAGGCCCGCCGTGGAGGAAGGCGTAGTGGTCACCGCCACCCTCTCAACGTCCCCGAGCTCGCTCCCCAGCCGGAAGACCAGGTAGCGGGAGGAGGTGTCGGGAGTGGAGCTCCAGGATGGGGCCACGTAAGCGGTGCGGGAGGAGCCCACGTAGCTCTGGATTTTCCTCACCTGCCCCTGCCCCATGCCTTCGATGATGGCAAGGTAAAAGTCCTGGTAAGCCCCGTCCTGGTTATCGGCTTTGTTTTCCAGCACGACATAGTCCGAGCCCGCGCCCCGCACCTGGCCCTCCCACTCCACCGGGCTGGCTTTGGCCGCCTCCATCACCGCCCGCGCCAGGCACAGAGCCTCCTGCTTGCCGGAGCCAGCGGCGGAGGCCATGCGCCCGGAGAGGAAGAGGCTGAAAAGCCCCAAAGACAGGACGGCGAAGAGGCAGAGGGCCACCACCACTTCCAGAAGCGACATGCCGCGCTCGTCCACGATTATCGACCTTCTCGCCAGTTTATTAGTCGGGGAGGGAGAGGGAGCTCCCCCTCCCCCTTAAAAGGTGCTACTTCACGGTAACCGTGCTTATTCCATTTGTACCCTTAGCCTCTACCCGAACTGTTGTACCGTCGGAGTCCAGGGCCTGCAGGGTGTACGCACTAGTGCCACCAGAATAGCTGTACTTCACCCCCCAGGGGTCTTTGGGAAGATTATTCTTGTTGTTCGGATCCTCGGGCAAGCCCGCCTTGCTAATGGCGTCCGCTTCGGTAGCCGGGTAGCTACCGTTCATGGCGTAGTAAGAATCCAGGGCCGCCGCCATGGTGTTCATCTGCCCCATGGCCTCCGTCACCTTGGCCCGGTCAATGTACTTGAGGTAGAACCAGATGCCGGCCGCGATCAGCACGGCGATGATGATCAGGACCACCATCATCTCCACCATGGTGAAGCCCCGCTCGTCCCGCCCCTTAGCACGAAGGGAGCGGCAAAGCTTGTAAAAAGACACTTCTATCGACCTCCTTTAGGCGAGTTTGTTTGGAGCTCGTGCTTCTCCCTGCGAGCCGGATAGCGCAACCATCCGGAGAGATTCCTTACCACCCCCCTTCACATTCCCGGCGCCTGGGCCGACAGGGCCCCCGGCAGGCTGAAGAGCGGCAGGTAGATGGAGAGGGCGATCAATCCCACCAGCACCCCTACCCCGATGATGAGGAAGGGCTCTATCAGGGTGGAGAAGCGGTTCACCGTGCCCTCCACCTCCCGCTCGAAGAAGTCCCCCAGCTTGGCCAAAAGCCCGTCGAGATTCCCCGACTCCTCCCCCACCGCCACCATGCTCACCGCCAGGGGCGGGAAGAAGGCGCCCCGGGCCATCAGGACGGAGAGCCGCTCGCCCCGCCTCACTCCCTCCTCCATGGCCGCCACCTCCTTCACCGCCGGGGAAAGCCCCAGGACCCGCCCGGCGACGGCCAGGCCCTGCAGGAGGGGAACGCCGGTGGCCAGTAAGGTGGAGAGAGTGGAGGCGAAGCGGGCCACCGCGCTCTTCCGCAAAAGCCCTCCCACCACCGGCAGGCGCAAGAGGAGCCGGTCCCACCACTCCTTGCCCTTTGGGGTGCGCAGGTAATAGCGCAGGCCGACCACCCCGCCGGCCAGGGCCAGCAGGAAGAGGTACCAGTAGTGGATGAGGCCGTAACTCACCCCCATCACGATGCGGGTAGGAAGAGGCAGAGAGACGTTCATCTGCCGGAAAATGTCGGCGAAGATGGGGACGATGAGCACCAGGAGAGCCACGGCCACCACCAGCGCTATCCCCGCCACCAGCAAGGGGTAGGAGGTGGCGGTCTTCAACTTGTCGGTGAGGTCCGCCTGCCGCTCGAAGTAGGTGGCCAGGCGCCCCAGCGCCGTATCCAGAGTGCCGGAAGTTTCTCCCACGGCCACCATGCTCAAGAAGATCTCCGGCAGAATTTCCCGGTGGTGGTCGAAAGCCTCCGCCAGGCTCCGCCCTTTCTGCACCTCCGCCGCCACTTGCTCCAGGCACTCCTTCAGCCGCCGGTTCTCCGTCTGCCGCACCAGCACCCGCAAAGCGGGGAGGAGGGGCACCCCAGCGTCCAGCAGGGTGGAAAACTGGCGCGCCAGCACGGCCATATCCCGGCTCTTCACCTTCAGCCGCAAAAGCGCTCCCAGATCGAGCTCGTACTCTTTCAGGGGCCTGAGCTCCACGGGGAAGAGCTGGCGCTCCCGCAGCGCGGCCGCGGCGGCGCTCACGCTCTCCGCCTCCAGCCTCCCTTTTACCAGGCAGCCAGCGAGGTTGCGCGCCCGGTAGTAAAATTTCTGCGGCATCTTTTCACACTCCCACCAGTCTCTGAAGTAGCTCTGGGTCGCGGGCCCAGTTCAAAAGGTCATCGCGGGAAATCAGACCCTGGCGGTAGAGAGAAGCCAGGGCCGCGTCCATGGTCTGCATCCCCCAGCGCCCCCCGGTCTGCAGGTGAGAAGTTATCTGGTGTGTCTTACCCTCCCGGATGAGGTTGCGGATAGCGGGAGTGGTCACCATAATCTCCAGGGCCAGCACCCGCCCCGCACCATCGGCGCGGGGCAGCAAAAGCTGCGAAATCACCCCCTCGATTACATTGGCCAGCTGCACCCTTATCTGCTGCTGCTGGCCGGAAGGGAAGACGTCCACGATCCGATCCACCGTCTCCGCCGCCGAGGCGGTGTGCAAGGTGGCCAGCACCAGGTGCCCCGTCTCCGCCGCCGTGATGGCCGTGGCGATGGTCTCCAGGTCTCGCATCTCCCCCACCATGATCACATCCGGGTCCTCCCTCAGAGCCGCCCGCAGGGCCCGAGCGAAGGAGCCGGTATCCTGGCCCACCTCCCGCTGGTTAACGATGCTTTTCTCGTGCCGGTGCAGGTACTCGATAGGGTCCTCCAGGGTGATAATGTGCAGCCGCTTCTCCCGGTTGATGAGGTTGATCATGGCAGCCAAAGTGGTGGACTTGCCCGAACCGGTGGGGCCGGTCACCAGCACCAGGCCCGCCGGACGCCGCGCCAGGTAGGCCACCACGTCGGGTAGACCCAGTTCCTGAAAGGTGGGGATACGGGAGCTGAGGATACGGAGAGCCAAAGCCACGCTCCCTCGCTGCTTGAAGATGTTGGCCCGCACCCGCGCCACCCCGGGGAAGCCGAAGGAGAAGTCTATCTCACCTTCCTGCTCGAAGCAGGCGAACTGCTGAGGGGTCATGACCTCCTGGGCCAACCGGAAGGTATCCTCCGGCGCGAGGGGGCGGGTGAGCTCCTCCTTCACTCCCAGTCCCTCGCGCAAGCAGGGGTCGTCAAGGGGGTAAAGCACACCGTTTATCCGGAAAACAGGCGGCTTACCGGCGGTGAGATGGATATCGGAGGCAGACAGGCTGACAGCCAGGCTAACCAAATCAGCCACGCGCATCTGTTAGTCCCCCTCTTGATAAAGCACTCGCATAACCTCAGCCACAGTCGTGATGCCCTGACACACCTTGCTCACCGCGTCTTCTTTAAGCGAAATCATTCCTTCTTCCATCGCCGCCCGGCGCAACTCTTCCAAAGAAGCTTTTTCCAACACCAGCCGCTGCAACCGGGGAGAGACCCTCAGCACCTCGTGCACCGCCAAGCGACCGCGGTAGCCGGTGTAGCGGCAGTAATCGCAGCCGCGTCCCCGGTAAAGAGAGCCGTCGCACCTTTCCTTGCCTATAAAGGCCAGTTCCGGTTCGGAAGGATCGTGGAGTTCCCGGCAGCGAGGGCAGAGCCGGCGCACCAGACGCTGCGCCACCACCCCCAGGACTGAAGAGGCTACCATGAAAGGCTCCACTCCCATGTCCAGAAGACGGGTAAGCGCTCCGGGGGCGTCGTTGGTGTGCAAGGTAGAAAGAACCAGGTGACCGGTGGTGGCCGCCTGCACGGCGATCTCCGCCGTCTCCAGATCCCGGATCTCCCCCACCATGATGATGTCCGGGTCCTGCCGCAGGATAGAGCGGAGGTAGGTGGCGAACGTGGCTCCCGCTTTGACGTTCACCTGTGCCTGGTTTATCCCTTCCAGCACGTATTCTACCGGATCCTCTACGGTGACGATGTTTTTCTCCACGCTGTTAAGATAGGAAAGGGCTGCGTAAAGAGTGGTAGTCTTGCCCGAGCCGGTGGGCCCGGTAAGCAGCACCATGCCGTAAGAGCTCTGCAAGAAGCTCTTAAAAACGGCCAGGTTCTGAGGTGAAAAGCCCAGGTTCTCTAAAGTGAAACCTTTGAGCTGCTCCTTATCGAGCAGCCTTATTACCACCTTTTCCCCAAAGACGGTGGGAAAGGTGGAAACCCGCAGGTCCAGTTCCTTCCCTCCCGCTCGCGTGAGGATGCGCCCGTCCTGGGGCAAGCGGCGCTCAGCGATATCCATGTCGGCCATAATTTTGATGCGGGCCACCAGAGCCGGGGCCATGCGGCGGGGTAGGCGCAGAACCTCTTGCAACACACCGTCCACGCGGTAACGCACCCGAAACTCGCTCTCGAAGGGCTCCAGGTGGATGTCGCTGGCCCGCTCGTCCACCGCTCCGGTTATCAACGTGTTAACTAGCTGCACGATAGGAGCTCGGTCCACCAGGCCCTCTTCCACCACCGGCTCCTCGGACAGCATTCCGAGCTCCTCCAGTGCCCTTTCCACCTCCGGCAACCCGTAGTGGCGGTTTATGAGCGCCCTTATTTCTCTCTCTTCGGCCTGCATCGGCTCCACTTCCAAGCCGGTGAGCAGGCGCAGATCGTCAATGGTGGTAATGTCTAGCGGGTTGGTCATTAGAAGGAAAAGGCGCTTCCCTTCCCGCCGCCAGGGAAAGACCTTGCGGCTGCGGGCTAGTTCTTCCGGCACCAACTCTAAAACCTCAGGATCTACTTCCGACTCCCGTATAGAGGAACTAAAGCCGATGGCCTGGTCGAGCTCCTCCGCGGTTAGGTAACCCTGGCGCACCAGCACCTGGCCCAAGAGCTCCCCGGTGCGGGCCTGGATCTTCAAAGCTTCATCCAGCTGCTCCCTCGTTATGAGGCCCTCTTCTATGAGCTTCTCGCCCAGGCGCTTTCTTTTCTTTTCTAGCACTAGATAAAAACCCCCTGCCCGCCAGGACCATTTACTACATTAACTACATTCTTTTTATCTTTTCCTTAGCTGGATAGTATTTCGCCGTAACTCCCCTTTCTCCTTCCATCGGTCCAAAACTTTCCTCGCCGAAGGTGATAGCAGAAGCAAAAATTAAGAAAAGTGTTGTAAAAAAGATGCCCCACGCCTCCATAAAGAACTTTCAGTCCCCTTGTCGTCGGGGAAGGTTCTGCAACTCCGAAAGCTCGCGCACCTTGGGTAAAGATGAAACGGCTTTCAGTCCCCTTGTCGTCGGGGAAGGTTCTGCAACACCGAGCGGGAGATCCTTGAACAGGCCAGGGCCAGCTTTCAGTCCCCTTGTCGTCGGGGAAGGTTCTGCAACTCACCGCGGTTTCCTGCCGTTCGCCCTTGTGTCCCAAGGGTTCTGGCTGCCCGCCGCCTTTTCCAGGGGAGCCGATTTTTCGAAAATGGTCTTCTTGCACGAAAACCCCGCTCTCTTTCGAAAATTCGCCGGCACCTAAAACCCTTCTCTCCCAAGGACTACAGCCTCCGAGCTCTTTTTGGCACCCCGATTTTTTGCCAAAAACTGGAGCAAAACCACCCCATTTTCGAAAAATTCACCTGCCACTCCCTAAGCCAATTCTACATGCCGGACAAAATTCCTTCTTTTTCCCAGGACCAAACTTAAAATTTCTTGTCCCTCCCAGCTAATCTTTCCCAACGCCTAAAAAGTGTATGGCTCGCCCCACCATTAGCAGCATAAAGAAGGGGCTGCCTCTTTTGGGACAGCCCCCTCTGAAGTTACTTTTTCTCCGTGGCGAAAACGTGGTTGCCTATTTTCACCGTGACCGGTAGCGTCCTTATCCACCGATCAGTAGCTGTGTGCGGGTTATAAAAGAAGAGCGCGCCCCTGGTCGGATCACGGCCCCGCAGCGCCTCCCGAGCAGCCTCATAAGCTTCCGCGCTGGGCTCCAAATAAATGGAGCCATCGGCTACAGGTGTAAACTCGTACAGGCCGTTGGTGCGCTGGAAAATGACTCCCGGGATGCTTTTGGGGAAAGCCGGATGCCGCAAACGGTTCAAAACCACCGCTCCCACCGCCACTTGTCCTAAAAACTCCTCTCCTCGAGCCTCAGCGTGGATGATGCGCGCCAGAAACTCCAGGTCGCGAGCAGTGATGGCCCCCAAGCCGCGACTTTCTGGAATACGCAATACTTCACCAGGGTAAATTACCGGCGAGTCCAAATCGTTCTCCTCCATCAAATCCTCCAGGGCCACTCCGTGCGCCTGACTTATGTGCCAGAGGGTGTCTCCAGCCGCTACCAGGTAGGTCTTCTCCGCCGCAGCCGCTCTGCCCGCACCTAGCAAAACCAAGACGAGCAAAAGCCATGGCCACGTTCGTCGCATATCCAACCTCCTTCCCCAATGAAGGATTTTAACCAACAAACGTGGCCTTTATACGAAATTGGTAAGGAAAATTTTAGCTTTAGCGGCCAGCTTCTTTTTCCTGCCTCATGATCATGCGGATGTCGTGCTCCACCAACAATCGATACGGCCGGCAAAGGGCGATCAGGCGGGAAATAGTACGCTCCCCCAGCAACTCCTCCAGGTCCTCCAGCGCTACATTGGTAGTCACCACCACCGGCAGCCGATGGTTGAGACGGTAATCCAGGAGAGAGTAAATTTTCTGCCGCGCCCACTCGCTGTAAATGAAGGCCCCCAGATCATCCAATACCAGGAGTGGGACGGTCTTGGCCATCGCCAGTATCTCTTGCTCGGTGAAGCCTCCTTCCTCGTCGTAACTGGCCCGGATCTGGTCAAGAAAATCGGGGACCACCAGGAAAAGAACTTCTCGGCCCCCTTCCAAAACTGCGTTAGCAATGCAGCAGGCCAGGAAAGTTTTCCCCGATCCCACCGCTCCGGTGATGATAAGGCCCTCTTCCGCCTTCCCTGACAGAAAATCGCGCACAAAAGCCTTTGCCGCTTCGACCGCTCGCTTGGCCGATTCGCAATAAGTTATCCCCTTGCTCCCGTCCCGAATGTAAGGAGAATAGAAGCGAAAGTCGAAGCGGTCGAAGGTATAGTCTCGCATCTGAGAAGTTAGCTGCGATAGACTAAGTATGCGCTGGCGCAACCTCTGTTGCCGGCAAACGGGACAGAGGTAAGCCTTCTTCCCCCGCAGGATAAGGCCCCTACCCCCGCAGAGATGGCACTCCAACTAACCACCACCAGCCTTCTATGAAAGGTAAAGAGACTTGATGAGAGCTTTCTTTTTTTCGCTACTCCCGTTCCCTGTCCCCGATTTCTTTTTCCGCTTCTGCCGGCTGGCCGCGAAGTGCTGGTCATGCTCTTCCACTTCCCGCAAGGTCTTAAAGTTCTGCTTGCTCCATTCGCAAAGAATGCCGCCTATGTATTTGAAATTGCGCTTTCCCATCAGGACCGCCCGGCGCAACGCCTCCCGCACCAGCTCCGGCGGCATCTCCTGGCGCCATTTTAAGATTTGCTCCGCTTCCAGGGGAGAAAGTGGACGGCCGAACTCCCGCTCAAATAAGGAGTAAAGCCGACCAAACTCAGCATCCTCCCCAGGTTCTTCTCCAGCGGAGACATCTTCGCGCTGGATGGCTTCCAGTTCGCTGGCCCGCCCTAGGGCCCACATCTCCGCCAGCTTCTCAAACAGGGGCTGGAAATCAAATCCAGTAATCTTCTGGCCCTCAACATAATACTCGGTAAGCCCCAAAATCCGCTTCTCCAGCAATTGGTCGAGCTCCGCCGCGATTTCCTCCACACCCGCCGTGAGGTACTCACCCAGCTCCTCAGCACCGATATAAAGTTTATTCTCCTCCAGCCGCAGGCAAAGTAGCTGCAGCACGATGATCATTCCCAGGTCAGAAATGCCTATGCGCCGGTATGAGCGCAGCAGCAGGCTAGGCACGAAGAGCCCGTGCCCGGCCAAAAGATCGGTGCCAAAAGCGCTCACCAGATCTCCTTCACGATAAGTTTTGATGGGGCGCCCCCGCTTAGCTGGCAAGCTTCCTCACCTCCGAATACCTGAATAACTTCTCCCTGAAAACCGCCAAACCTTCATGGAAATTAAGGCTTCAACTGTACTGGAAGACCACAAACCACCAGGTATACTATATCGGCTGCTTGCGCGAGCGTTTGATTGATATCTCCCAGCAAATCTCGGAAAATTCTTCCCAGTCGTTCGGTAGGCACTAATCCCATTCCCACCTCGCTGGTGACCACCACAGTGCGCCCATCGCGTTGCCGTAAAGCACCGATGAGTTCCTCGGTCCGCCGCTGCACCTCTTTAGCCTCCTCGCCGGCCACCAGGAGGTTGGCAAGCCACACGTCCAGGCTATCGAGAAGCAGGGAACGATCTGCCGGCACCTGCGCCAAAACCAGCTGAAGCGCTTCGGGCTCCTCCAGGGTTCGCCAGTGCCGGGGGCGCCGGGAACGGTGAGCCTGAATGCGCTCTTCCATCTCAGCATCGGTAACCACCGCAGTGGCCAGGTAATAAACCTCTGGCTCTTCCAGCAGCAGACTCTCGGCGAAGCGGCTCTTGCCGCTGCGCGCTCCTCCCGTGACCAGCACTAAGTGGTTGCATCCCGCTTTGAACCGGGAAAAGGAAGCCCCTTCTTTGTGCCCTAGAGGGTACACCTCCATCCGATGACCGCTTAGCACTACCTCCGGGCATCCTTCCAGAAACCTCACCATCTGTTCCAGCACTTGCTCCAGATGCCACTCCCCGCCGGCCACCGTGGCAAGGGCTAGGACGGCCCGCTGCCAGGAGTTTTGTCCCTCCACCTCCGCCACCGCCACGTTGAAACGCCGCTGCAAACGCTCTACTACCCGCCGCAAACGTTGCCGCCGCTCCTTCAGCGAGGCAGCCCCGGGCAGGAAGAGTTCCACAACCAGCGCACCGCTCTGCATAACCCTCGCCTCCGCTCCTTGACGTTAAGATCGGAACTGTTTTAAGCTGTTAGCGAGCTGAATAAAGGAGGTTCCCTATGACCGTTCTGGCCTGGATTGTAGCTGTGCTATTCTTCCTGGCTGGCCTGGTTGGTATCCTTTTTCCGGTACTCCCCGGCGTGCCCCTCGTGTTTCTGGGAATATTGGCTTTCGGGCTGCTCACCGGCTGGCATAACTTCACCTGGTATTTTTGCTTGGCTCAGGCGGTTTTCGTGGCTGCCGCCTTTCTCATCGACTACCTGGCTACCGCCTGGGGAGTCAGGCGTCAGGGGGGCTCCCGGTTAGCCGCATGGGGCAGCGTGCTGGGACTGCTGGCGGGAGTGCTGCTTTTAGGGCCCCTGGGAATTGTGGTGGGTCCCTTTCTGGGCGCCTTTTTGGCCGAGCTCCTCCCCTCTCGCGGTGACGTTTACCGCGCTCTGAGGGTGGGCTGGGGCAGCCTGGTGGGGCTGCTAGGCGGCACCCTTATCAAATTGCTCCTGGCCGCCACCATGATCGGCTGGTTCCTGTGGGTTACCTTATACCCCTGAGCAGGGCGTGATGAGCTATAAGGGCTGCGCCCAGAGCTCCCACTATCTGGGGTTCTGGCGGCACCACCACCTCCATCCCCAACTTGTTGGCGAGCGCCTCGACCACGCTGCGGTTCTTGGCCACCCCTCCCGTCATAGTAACCGTGGGCTGGAGCGGGCCCAGGCGATGAACCATAGCCGCCACCCGCTCGGCGATGGCCTGACACAGCCCCAACGCTATTTCCTCGCGCGGTGTGCCTTGTCCAATTAGCGACACCACCTCCGATTCGGCAAAAACCGTGCACATGCTGCTAATGGCAGCCGCTCGCCGAGCTCGCGCTGCTAGCTCGGAAAACCCCTCTAGATCAGTCTCCAACGCCCGAGCCATCACCTCCAGGAAGCGCCCGGTTCCGGCGGCGCACTTATCGTTCATAACAAAATCTTCCACCACGCCTCCGGGACCCACCTTGATTACCTTGGAGTCTTGTCCCCCGATGTCGATGACCAGGCGGGTAGAGGGAATGAGGTGCACTGCCCCCCGGGCATGGCACGTGATTTCCGTAACCTGCCGGTGGGCGAAGGGGACGTTGACCCTGCCGTAACCGGTTGCCACCACGTATTCCAGCGCCTCCCGCTCCACCTGCCCCGCCGCCAGCGCTTCAGCCAACGCTTTCTCAGCCGCCTGCCGGCTGCTGGCGCCAGTGGCCAAAATACTATAACCCCGGATTTCTCCGGCGTCCAGTATCACCGCCTCAGCCGACAGCGACCCGATATCAATCCCTGCTACCAGCATATCTGATCATCCTCCTAATATTTCCATAAAAGCCTCCATGCGGGTGCGCGCCTGCCCCCAGCTGCACACCCTGCTGTCCACGCAGTCCCCCTCCAGTACCAAAAAAGGCAGGCCCCGGCGAGAAAAACATTGGCGCAGCACCTCCAACCCCCCCGAACTCTGCCGGCAACCCCAGTGGGCGAAACACACCGCACCGTTGCAAGCCCGCTCCTCAGCCAAGCGGGCCAGCGCCTCCGCCCTCCGGGTCGCCGGGCCATGGGCGAAGTGGCTCACAGCTTTATGCGCCAGGCTGGTGTAGGGGGCCTCTGGATCGAGTTCCAGCCAATACGCCCAGGTCAATTCCTCCGCCGCCAGTGTAGCTCCTCTCTGCGCCAGCAAGTTCATCAGGGAGGGATCGTGATAAGGCTTGAGGTGCAGCCAGAGCAAGCGGATCGAAGCCGGCGCTGGGGCCAAGTGCTCCAACTCGTCTGCTAGCAGCTCCAGGAGTTCGGCCCCTCGCGGGCTTCCCTGCCCCACAAAAATAAGATAAGTGAGATAATTAAGGAAAAAGTCAGGCGGCAGAGGTAGACTCCGAGTGCAACGGCAAGCCTCCACCCGCAGCAGAGCTCGGCGAAAACGCTCCGCCGCTTCCAGCGCCTGGGCAAGGTTCTCTTCGCTGGCCTCGCGGCCACCTAGTCGGGCCAGTTCCCGGTACAAATGGCGCAGCTGCCGCTCCACGTACTCCAGCGCCTCCGGGCTAGGCTCTGGAGGCACGTCCAGCAGCAGGAAAGGCACGCCCCAGCGCCGGGACAGGTTGGCGAAAAGCTGGGGGGCCCCAGCGCATAAGTGGGTGGAAGCGCACAGGACGGCAGGCTGGGGGAAGAGGGCCAACTCCAGCGCGCCCGCCACGCAGCGGTGGAAAGAACAGGCTTCTTTACCGTACCAACTTCCCTCGGCCTTCTCCAGACAGGAAGAAGCCAGGCCCAAAGCGGAAACCAGCGCCGCCGCCACCTCCGGAGAAAAGACCACGTAGCCCAGCGCGCGCACTAACTCGGTGGGAAAAAAGGCACTGGTGAAAACCACCGGAGCTCCTCGCGGCCGGAAAGCGCGTTCCGTCTCCTCCAGCGCGAACAGGGTGAGCTCGCGTTGGAAGCGGAGAGGAAAAGGAGAAGCGCGGGCCACGGATCGGAGCAAGCGGTAGGTCCAGGGGCTCACCAAAGCCTGGTGCTTAACCCCCTCCGCCACCCGCCTCCTTAACGCCCGATAAAAATCCACAGCTCAACCGTCCTCCTCTGCCTGCAGCATCTCTACCAGGGCCCTCAAGCGCACTCGCAGCTGTTCC